>CBCXTT010000001.1:0-41926 GCA_965178295.1 Alphaproteobacteria bacterium
TGTATACCACCAGTCCACAGACCACTTGACAATGGGAATATTAATAAGACCCGTGAGCGCGAGAATGGATGAGGCTTGCATAGCGCGCGCACGATTGGGAAAGGCGCGGTAAAGCGTGAGCACACCAGCATAGAGAAAAAATAGAATTAAAACAGATGTAAGACGTGCATCCCATACCCACCATGTGCCCCACATAGGTTTTCCCCAGACCATACCTGTTATGAGACAGACAGCTGTAAAACATATGCCTAGAATGCCACAAGCTCTACCCAGAAAAAAAGCAACAGGAAGGCGTCCAACAAGATATATGATACTTAGTGCGCTCATTGATACATAGCATCCAAGAGCATACCATGCTGTCGGGACATGAAGATATAGAAGTTTGATCATAGTACCTTGATGGCAATCGTCAGGACCAAATCCGAGCGCCCATACATATCCAATTGTTAGCGTTGTGAGGCTAAAATTAGCAAGAAACGGTGTTAATTTTTTTTGACATTTTATAATAAACGCGGGCCGTAAATAGGAGACAATCATATTATTTATTTCACTCTTCTGTTGCTATTCTTAGGCAGTAGCTACTCACGATAAGGCATAAGGGCACCATAATGAGTCCCAAGCCGACTAGAGGTAATACATCACTGTTGGTTGGGAATTGACTGTGCATCAGTGTATTGTGAATTAAGAATGTTGGAAAATAAAGGGGTAATCCTATAAAAAATAGAAGGCCCTTATTTTTTTGAGTTCCGGAAAATAGAGCGCTGCAGAGCATGATAATGGAAAAGCCAATCAGGCTGCTGAGTAAGGGCGCTAGAATATTGGAGCTGATAAATTGTTCGGGATGACAGAGTATGGTCAGAAGAATGCTTACGAATGAAAGTGGTAAACCGAGCAACCCCCAGAACATACACAATTTCTGTATAACAAATGTAAAGAATTGCCGTTGTGTACACCATATAGTGTCCAAAAATCCCGTGCGGGAATCTACCTCGAACAATAGATCGTTTGCGAGAAATCCACTGAGCAAAATAAAAAGAGAATAAAGTTTTTCTGCGTCTTTTATGCTTAGAATGAGAGTGCTTAAAAAAGAAAATAATGTAAAGAGCAAGGTGGAGGTGACCAGTGTAGCAGACTGTGCTTTATATATCCACAATTCTCGCTGCCAAAACATACATTTTTACCGTGGTTTTTTTTTGTCTATGTGTTGTACTTTAAGGGTCAAATCTGCTACCTCAAACTCTTGATGCGAAACAATGATAACAATTCCGCCTTCTTGTGTATGTTTTTTTATAGCCTCATATACATGTTTTATATGCGGTGCATCAAGATTGGAAAAGGGCTCATCTAACAGCCATATGAGGCGCGTTGATGTTAATTGTGTGAGCAACAATTTCTGGCGTTGTCCCGCAGATAGGTGACGGATGGGCACATGCTTATTATGTACGCAAGTGGGGCGGTGCGTTAAATGGTATAGCTTTACCCATAGAGAAATCTGTTGATGTACTGCAAGGTCTGGATGTAAGCCGCCTAGGTGATCTAGGAACAAGCAGCCTAGATCACCTAGGTGCTTGATTGGTAAATTGTTTTGAACAAGAGTACCCATTGTGAATGGGTGAAGACCAGCTAAAGCACGCAGAAGAGTAGATTTTCCAACACCATTTTTACCTTGAATGTGTAGCGTGTCTCCATGAGTAAGATCGAAATTCATGTGTGAGAAAACGGGGAGTTCTCCTCGTGTACAAGCAAGGCCCTTGCCTGTGATTTTGATGTTTTTAAAAATCGTTGCAGCATCCATTTTTTCCCCCAATCTCCAAAACGTGTGGGCTCTGGTCTTTGTTGGTCATCATATTCTTTGGGTTCGGCCTCTTATATTGTTTTTGAGGA
Source organism: Alphaproteobacteria bacterium (assembly GCA_965178295.1). Taxonomy (GTDB): domain Bacteria; phylum Pseudomonadota; class Alphaproteobacteria; order UBA7879; family UBA7879; genus CBCXTT01. The sequence goes on from CBCXTT010000001.1 coordinate 1,885, forward strand.
GATAGTTTTTGTAGGATTTTTTATGTGCCTGCATTGGTTGTGTAGGTAGTTTCTTCATATAGCTTGCGTTCTGTGTTTGCCTTAGCCATCCAGACACAGCATATTGCATAAGAGGATAGCGTGAGAGTAGGACCGCGAGCCTTGAGATTCTGCGCATAAACGTTGAGCACCCGAAAGTCGCGTTCCAATCCCAGAAAGATCTGCAAGGGAGAAGTGATGCCATAAGGCAATGTGTACGCAGGATCTTTTTGAGTACTCTAATAATGGGGGGAATGGCATCAAATAGGGCGTCAGACAATCTATAATCTTCCACTTGAACAATAGAGGCACTCGAGCTTGCGATAATCGTGTTGCTTCTATCTTGCATTTTAGTAAGGTGTTGGATAGTAAGTCTGATAAGACTTACAGCGATATGGGCATCGGCTATAAGCAACGCTCTAATTGCCTTTACTATTGTAATAGCCGCACGTATGCCCGTTATACGTATGTCGTTTATATGTGCGTCAAGGATGAGTGCTTTCATATACAGCCGACCGGGAATCATTGGATTGCCCTCAATCATTTCTTCCAAGTGATTTTCTCTACCAACTCCCGTATGTGATGCAGGAGATTGACATGTGTGATTGCCTATTGCAGGTAGTATTGCCATCTGCAGAGAGTGAAAATCTTTCTTTTCAACAGGCTGGTGGAGGGCAATCATAATATTGAGCAGCACTAAAAAGTGTGGTGTGTTTAAGCGCAACTCCCCTGTGAGAACAGTTGAAGATTGTATCTCTGAAACTTTAATACTACCATCTACCGCTCGGCTAATGTTGATTACACCTCCCCGCGGAAGATATAGTATTGCAAGAAAAATGCCTCGGGGCCATTTCAAAAGCTCTGAGAGTATTGGTCCAGTTTTCTTGTGATGATCATAGATTGCTTGTTTTCCCATGACCGAAAACGTTGATTCTGCTTTTGAAATCACTAGCGGATCAAGAACATATTGTTCATTAATCAATATTCTCCAAGTCATACTGAGCGGGAGTCCCGAACGTAGTGTTTGTGCTACGTCTTTTATGTCAATACTGATGCCTACAACCTCTTGTGCCGCACTTTTTTCTTTCCACATATTTTCTGCTGTTAACATAATTTCATAAAGGGGATTCATAGTTCTTTTACATCACTCAACTCATCATCGCTACCGTTTTTTGATGCAGATGAACACATTATAGCCAATAACATATTTAATTAGTAGAAGAGCGTTCACCTCATACACTCCAATGTTACGTTTGGTGTTTTCCGGGGTCCAAAGCACATCATTTTCTCCACTATTATTTTGTTGTCGGGCCAGAACAAACAAAAAATCAGATAAACGATTGAGATAAATGAGAGCATCTGCATTGACTTCTTCTTCTTGCATCAGAGCAACAACATGGCGCTCTGCATCGCGGGCAATAGTGCGTGCAACGTGAAGGTGGGCAGCGCCAGGTGTGCCTCCAGGCAACACAAAAGATGTGAGAGGCGATAAAGATGTATTGATTGCATCCATATGATTTTCAAGCCATATGCATTGGCTTTTTGTGATTGTGAGTTCCGCGCCTTTTGGAATACATAAGTCCGCGCCCAGATCAAAAAGATCATTCTGAATGTGTTTTAACTCTTTTTGCGTTTCTTTTGTTGTGTATATTCGGGCAATGCCAATGGCTGCATTTGTTTCATCAACTTTTCCAATTGCGAGAATGCGCGGATTCGACTTTAAAACACGAGATCCGGTGCCTAGAGATGTTTTTCCTTTGTCGCCACTACCTGTGTATATGCGTGTGAGTTTGACCATTAGCGATGACGCAGGAGCATGAGGGAGAAAATTGCAAGCGCAATACTTTGCGCAATTACACGCCATTGCATCAGCGTGCTACCATATTTTTTATTGAATACACCGCCGTGGATCATAGTCACAAGACCAACTATGAGTATAATTAACGTAATGACCATAGCAACTACGAGCGTAGTATCAAGTCCAGAAAACTCACGCATTCGTATTCTCCTGACAATTTATTTTTTATCGTACGTTTATTTCGAAGGAAGCGCAATGTGTTCAGGAAATATTACCATGAAGTATTGATGCCATTTTGGCGCACGAAAAATACGCAAAGCCACTCTCTCGTTGATTTTATATGGATTTCTTGGGATAGAGAGAATGCTTAGAATTTTTCCTTCTAACATGAATATGGATCCATTTCTGTATTGGGAGGACTGGTCCATATTCAGCCAAATAACAACATCGCTGAATGCATGAGAACAATGGTGACCATAAGATTCCACGAATTCTACAATAGGTGTTTCGCTCTGATATAATGACAGAAAAATATCACGCATTAACTCGGAGACCTAGCACACCTCTCTTCTTGGACGCAATTTTTTCTAGGGGATGCATCTTTTATTAGTTTCTGATATTTTTCTATTTTCAAATATTTCTTTTATAAGCTTCAGATTTTCTCCTGCAATGTTTGCGTCCAAAAGAGTTTAGTATATCTCCTTCTGCATCGTTGGTGCATAGCCTTTCTGTATGCTAGCAAGCCCCTGCTTTCTCATCTAAGGGTACTAGAAGGCTTTCTATGACAAGGACCGCATTTGTAATACACAAGATCATCTTATGTGCTCGCACGCAGTCTTCAGCACAAAGATAGCGGAGTTATATAGACTGTGTCTTCGTCCATTGAGCCTGGAGCGCGCTTATTGGTTTATATTTGTTGCCCCGTCTATAATTTATGGTTCTCGGGAGCACCCTAAATATTTTATTAGATTTATCCATGACCGTTGTTTTGTAGTATAAGACATCCATACAGATATCGAGTGCGTATTGGTGATGCTGCACAACATATAGCTCATAGCAACATATAGCCTACAGAACCGTTTTCTGTACCTTCTTCTGCCGTACTTCAAGAAAGAGCGAGGGCGCGGAGTACGTGTGGTTGTATTAAAAGAACAAGTAAAAAATAAAACATATAAAACAATTTATTTTTTGCATTTTATAAAAAACTCTAAATATCTTAATTATAATTAAGAATGCAATTTTTTACATTGCAGAGACGTTTTTGAGATGCATACAGTACTCGCACTATTAGGAGCGGACCGCACATTGCGCATGTCCAGAGAGTTTGTGGAATACTGACTATCACCTTATCGAAATCATATCTTGATAAATTTTAATAAGTTTTAGAGCTTCAACATCAAGAGTGAAAGACTTTTCCATGTGCGTGCGTGCGGAATGACTTGCCTGCTCACGTTTTGTATCATTCAGCATATACTCAAGCGCAGAATTTGCCATTATGTGTGCATCGATTTTGATAATTTTCCCAGTCGCTTCTGTTACAAGCTCTGAAAAAGCCCCCACGTTCGTTGCCACAACGGGTGATCCACAGGCCATAGCCTCTAGTGGTGTCAACCCAAAGCCTTCCCAGCGCTGAGGGGCAACATATAGATCAAGTATTTGATACCAATCATTGATCTGTGTGCGCTCTCCCATAAACAGAATATGCTCTTCAAGCCCTTTGTCTTTGATATGTTTTTTTAAACGCTGTTCATAGAGGATATGGGGAAAGGTAGAACGGCCAAGAATAAGTGCCCGCCATCCAGGTGCTTTGGGCAGTGCTTCAATCATGGCATCTACAAAGAGGTCTGTCCCTTTTTGATGTCGGACGCGTCCAAAGCAGCCAACATATCGGATCTCAGGGTTGAGTCCACAATGTTGTTTTGCGATGTTTTTGTCTACAGCCGGTGTGAATTTTTCCACATTGATACCATGCATAACAACTGTAGAAGGAGTCTCTACATACTTCACACCCTTTTTGGATGTGACAACAATATGATCCATGTGTCGCATAAGCCATCGGGTGTAGCAAGTGTAGTAGCGCTGAGATGCTGATGTGAATAGAAGTTTAAGGGGCATTTTGAACACATGCTTTAAAAATAAGCCAAAAAGCATTTCTGTGTTACGTCGGGCATGCCATAGGCGGTACTCAGCTGTTTTGGGCTTATGGCGCAGAGAAAATAAATCCCTCCAAGAAAGGCATGGTACTTTTTTTGGTAACCCAGCACCAAATCCCAAAATCGGAAATCCCAAGGCTCGTTGGTGGGGTACTAATCGAATAATAGTTGATGTCACACCTGACAAGTGACGTTTGAGGTTTGGCGCAATCGCGAGTAAATCTTCGTGTTTCACAAGTGTTCTTTCTAGAAAATCGTATATTACTACACATAGTAGTAGGCCACATGTCGTTTGCCAAGTGATATCCTGGATAATGAAAGTTCTTTGTTTATCCGAGGCTATGCCTACAGCTTATGCTGTGGAATATTGGATTGATAGAAAACTTATTTCTTGCTTGTTTTGAACACAGCCAGGGCTGTGGAAAATTTTGAATATGCAAAAAAATTCTCAAAAGATACAGTATCTATTACTAGGCGTGCATTGATCGTATGTTTAGTCGAATATTATCAGGAGACCTTCTGTAAGGCTGAGTCATATTTTTCCCCTTTTCAATACCTTATTGGATGTTCGTGAGACAATGAATCGGCGGTGAATAAGCACCTCTGTATCTTTAGACAAGGGAGTGCTGCGATTGGTATTAGCGATTTGGCTGTATTGCATAGAAGTTTTTACATCTTGCGGTGTAAGCTACACTTCATTTAAGAGGGTCATCATTCATTCCTCAGAACCAAGCTTATGGATGCCTAATTGCTGCTTCCAGTCCACTACATGCATTGCAATCAATCAATTCTTGAAAAGAAAGGCGAGCCCTTGAGAGAGATTTATGCACGCCTCTTTTGGAGGGCGCCCCATAACGATAAACAAGCATAATGAGGCGCATGGTGATGAGACAATCCTCCTCTATGGCTCAGTCTACCCCCCTGGTCTAGGTTATTTTTGGCGCTGACTTTTTCGTCGAAGCTTTTTTACGGTCTTTTTTGCAGTATTTTTTCTTGGCCTACCTTTGTCTGTAGGAGTCGTGTCTGTACAGTCTTTGGCTGAAGCTTCCTTAAAAATTGTGTCCTTTTCTGTGACTTTATCAAGGATTTGTTGGATTTTTTCTTCTTCCCAATCTTTTTTTAAGAAAAGAAATTTCTCACGCAGTGTATCGCATTGCTCGTAAAAACTATGGTCAATAATTTCAAGCTTTGAGGCTTTAATGAGGAGGCTAATGCCCCAAACAACAATTGGCCATATGGGCCAGAAGTAGCCGGCACCAGTAAGCAGCCAAATAAGCACCAGGCCAGCGTTGACAATGGCATAGCTACACAGTTCGCCATAGAAGTTTTTCAGAAGGCATGCATATTCTTCAACACCGCTCTTGTTTTTTAAAGATTTTGCCATAATTTGCGCTCCCCCTCTAATAGTGCGTTGATAAAAGTATACTACCGTGTTTTTTCCAAGGATTAAAGACTTCTTTGTGTTTTAGTGCCCTCAATCCTTATATTTAGACGCGTATGCAACAGCTGTGTTTGATGATGCCATCTGTAATTTATTTTTTGCCATTTGCAATGGGGGGAATGGAGAATTTTCACAAACTCCCTACTACACGCTGTACGCATAAGCAATGTGATGCTAGGGCAGCAGATAAATGATGCCTGGATGTGCCAGTGGAGCTCGGGCAACCCTCTGGTCATCTAAAATATGCTAGGGATCAGTATTTTTAGGATATTAAAAATGCACAAAAACGCACGGACTGCAAAGGCATATCATTGCCTCAGTATACCAAACGCAAGCGCAAAGGGTGATGGCCGCGCTTTCTACTCTCTCGCCCTCAAGTCATCTCAAGCCTATGATGCTGTTTTTGGGAAAATTGATTTAAGCGCACCACTATCTCCTGAGATAATAATTGCGAGGATCAAATACCACACCATAAGATATTTGAGCAGTATCAGGATGAGGTTGATGCAATAAATGAGAATTTTCTGACATGTGTGTGGGAATAGCGTCATGTGCTCCAGCCACATTTTTTAGCTCATACTTTCGTCTTTTGTGTTAGCCGCACATTTAGTATAGGATAGCAGAGCAGATCAAATCTTGTATCACATCTATCCTAATTACAAGCATGTGCGCAGTTTTCCCTATCATAAACGTAAGGTCGGTGAAAGCTAGAGAGTGAAACTACGCCATTTGTACAATGCGGCATTAACGCCACATTGTAGTATTGTGATATATCTAGTGAGGCTGACAATGCCCTAGTGAATACAAGAAATGGATCACATGAAAGTTTTGTCTCGTAATACTCACTGCTTTATGCATGGGCACACGACCCAGGTACCCTTTACACAGTTCAGCTTCGGTCATAGAGAGTGCTGGACGTACTGTGATGTATGAGCGAGATATTTTGAGAGAGGGATGTTTGATGCCGTTTTGTTCCCCCCAGAAACATGCTATGAATTTTTTTGTTTTTGCGCGATAAATAAATGATATCTTTCCTTTAAAATCCAAATAACATCCATTGTATATAATAGCATCTGTTGTATATTGTGACGAAAGAAAGTAAAATTTGTAATGAGAGTCTTGCTTTAGGTGAAGTAGCGCATCCTGATTTTTCCCTATCTGCACTCTTCTACTTGTATGCGCCTCCTCATAGTATTATGTCCCCACCGATTAATAGCCTTTCCCCGGCGTTCTAGCTATTCTTGGAAGATGTGGGGCCCTCTTCAGGCCCTCTACAATATACATCGAATTTACTAAGTACTTTGATCTCTTGCGTATATTCTTAATAATATTAAGATGGATTGCATTATCTCATAATCTCCTATCCGGATATGTTCTGTGGCTTGTCACTGTTGGAATATCTAGTTCTTCTCCTTTTTACCACACGCACAACCAATATATCGACTGTAATTTTGTTTCAAACATTTCATATATCGATACATACATAAGAGTATGCACTTTGATCTTGATTGGTTGCATAATTTGTTCTATAGCCTGCATGACATCCTCTTGATGACCTTTTATACAGAAAATGGAGCGTATGCAGTTATCTTGATATCTAATTGCTTTTAGATGACTACAGTGTCTGAGTAATTTATGCAGATATTAAATTGCACTAGTGATTTTGGGTGGTTTAATAAGTTTTCAATTCTGTCTGCGCATAACTCACAAGCGTTTACAGTCGATTCAATGTCCGTTTCTGCGCATTGATCATCAAAGTGTATAGTGGAGAATATGATATCGTGAGAAATTCTCTTGGATTTTGTCTAAGTAGAGAGATGGTATCACATTTTCGTTCTGGAGCTGTTATTGATACATAAGAATCAAAACTTTTAACGATTACTACTCCCTGATCGCGGAGCTCTCGTTTGAGAAACCCGTTTTCATTTTTTCAAGAGTCCTGAGGAGTGTTTTATTGTACGCAACGTACGATGAGACGCGAAGAAAGCATCGCTCATTTTACATTATGTGTTCTTTGACGATATGTTCCTTGATGTTTTGCAGGCTGTGTATTACGATTGAACTAAGTTTGTCTTGAGATAGGCTGTACTAGAGAGAGTCTGCACCAGCGGCTGAGTATGAGCATTTATTTGCAATTTCTTGATTTTTCCCTGAGTGTGAAGTGAGATGATAACATTATGCAGAAAAAGGTTGAGGTTCCATGAAAATTTTTTCTTTTATTTTCTCATTACTTAGTTTTGTAATGGCGGGTGCGTCTTTGTGGCGGATTGAATCTAGTGATGCAGGTGATCGTAGCGGCCTGATTGATCGAGTTGAGGCAGCATTACATGAAAAACCGGAAATGATTTTGTCGGCAATTGAGTCACTTTCTAAAAAAATGAGTGATGGGAAAATGGTGGAGCCAAGTGCGCAAGCGGTAGAAAATGAAAAAGCTGTTATGGAAAATGCCGACGCACTATTTAATGATGAAGATGATCCAACTGCGGGTAGCCCTGATGGGGACATACGTGTTGTTGAGTTTTTGGATTATCGTTGCGGCTATTGTAGGCATGCGTATGGTAATATTCATGAAGCTGCACAAAAAGATGGCAATGTTAAGCTTATATACAAAGAATACCCGATCTTTTCCAGTGAATCTCTTCAAGCAAAAGCCGCTCTTGCAGCGCACATGCAGGGCAGATATAATGATTTCCATAAAGCGCTTATGAGCTCCAATGGGCACTGGGATATGGAGCAGTTGACGTCTGTTGCTGAAAAATTAGGCCTAGATGTGGAGCGATGGAAAGACGATATAAAGAATGAACGTATAGAGGAGACGCTCAACAAGCATAAGGAGCTTGGAAAAACGCTTGGTATAAACTCAACACCTGCATTTGTGATTGAAGGGGAAATCATGCCTGGCGCCCTTAGCGTGGAGCAATTTGTAGAAGTCTTTAAATCGATCAGGGAGAAGAAGGCTTAGGTTCTTGTGCCGCGATAGCGGGGATTTTTCGGCTTTTACTTCTCAGGAGAGTGTTCATGCATGGCCTACGAAACAATCCTGTAAAAAGTATCTTTTGGATTATGGTCTGGTCTTTAAGCTTTACAGTCACCATGTCTTTAGCAAAAGTGTTGGGTGGCGAAGTGAGTATATTCACTATGGTGTTTGTTCGCTCATTCTTTGGTTTTTTTTTCTTGCTACCACTAATTCACAAAAATGGATGGCGCAAGACCTTGAAGACAAACCGCTTACCACTTCATATTGCGCGTGCTATGTTTGCCTGTGCCGCTATTTCAGCGACGTATTATGCATACGGCCATCTGTCCATGACGCTTGCGACGTCTGTAGGTTTCCTGCAACCACTGATGGTAACGCTATTGGCTGTGATTTTCTTGAGCGAACATGTATCATGGGATAAGTGGATCGCTATTGCTGTTGGCTATATGGGTGTGTTTCTGCTCATCAATCCGTTGGACCAAGGATTCGATCCTGATATATTGATGGCAATTTTAGCTAATGCATTGAGCAGTGGGGCCATTATTTTATCGAGAAAAATGTCGGATACAGAGGATCCTATTACCCTTATCGTATACGCCGGAGCTGCTGTTTTTGGAATGTCAGCCGTTTTAGCAAGTTTTTATTGGCGTATGCCGGACCTGGACCAACTCTTAATTTTACTAGCGATGGGCGGAACTGGAACGCTTGCCCAACTCGGGTATGTTGAGGCGTTGCACTATGGTGAGGCATCTCTTGTGGCACCTTTTGAATACAGCAGGCTCGTGATGGCTGTACCCATTGGTATTTTCTTCTTTGCAGAATACCCAACACTTATGATGTTAGCAGCTTCTGTTGTTATCATCTTGAGCAATCTTTATATTGCGCGTGCAGGCATGCGCAAGCAATAAAGCGCTGACCAACGCCTTGACTTCTCATCCAAATCTGGTGATATTAAGAAATATTTTTTAAGAAAGTGAATTTGATATCTGATGAATTTCAGGACAGTACAGTTATTATTTGGCTTTTGCTGTTTTAGCATTGCTATTATTCTTTTTTATAAAGATACGACGCTTGTGCAGCGTATAGATGAGGTTATAGAGGCGACAGAAGAGACGGATAATGCTGAGGCAGAGGTTGCAGCGAATATTCAGCCTGTTGATACGACCGAGGTGCCGCGCACTATGCGTGAAAAGGCTTCATCAGACTCTGTTATGAAAACCTCTGCACTACTAATGCAGAAAAAATTTCTTGTGCAAACAGGAGATCACTTAGCCCGCTTTTTAGGGCGTCATCTTGACAATAGTGTGGTTATACAAAATCTTGTTGGAGATTTTCAAAAAAGAAAATGGCATCGCAAATTAAAAGTAGGCCAACCTTTTTATTTTACATATGAAAAAAAAGGGGGGAAAGATGTGCTAAAGCGTATTACATTTTATCCATCAAAAAACCACAAAGCGATTTTCTTTATTAATTCAGATGCGTCCGAACTGAAGATTGAAGATTTGCCAAAGGAATGGCAGCGTTTTGAGGGGAATATTAAAACAAGCCTTTATGAGGATGCGGCGAAATTGGGCATTCCTGCACAGGCTGTGCGACAGTTTGTGGGCCTTGTAAGTCATAATGTTGATTTTCAACGCTCTATTCGCACAGGAGATCGTTTCGAGATTATCGTGCCTATGTATTTTGATGAGGATACAGAAATCGGTTTTGTGGATGATATTGTCTATGGTGCATTGAATCTAAAAGATGGTGAGATTGATATTTATCGTTTTACGAATGAAGATGGAAAAATAGAGTACTATAATGGTAGGGGAGACGGGACATGCAAGGCGCTGCTTAAGACACCGGTACCAGGAGCCCCTATTTCAAGCAGATATGGTAAGCGCAAACACCCTGTTTTGGGATATTCACAAATGCATCGTGGCATTGACTTTTCGGCAATGACAGGGACACCTATCTATGCAGCGGGAGATGGTGTGGTTGAACGCGCAGATCGCTATGGATCTTATGGGAATTATGTGAGAATACGTCATGACAAAGAATACGCGACTGCTTATGCACACTTGTCACGCTTTGCAAAAGGCCTGAAGGCAGGAAAACGCGTGAAGCAAGGTGATGTGATTGGAAATGTAGGCGCAACGGGGCGTGTATCTGGCGCGCATTTGCATTATGAGGTATTGCATCATGGAAAACAGATTAACCCAGGCGCACTTAAAATGCCGTCAAAACAGAAATTAACCGGTAATGCGCTTGAAGCCTTTACAACACAGAAGGCCATTGTTGATAAGCAACGTGCGCGGTAGAGTTTTCTAACTTATAGACGTCTGATACAATCTCAAAAAACTAGTGAATTTGACAGTGTTTTGACGGGATGTGTTGCGTTTCCATGAATGCAACGCTCCGGCCTCTGGCCATGCTTGTGTAAGCCATTCTCTCCAAGAGTGTCATCGTGTTTAATTCCTAAGGTGTAAACATGGCATGAGACTTTTTTGAAAAGAAAGATGCTCCTGTAGAAAGGCTTTTGTAATCGCCTTTCTAGTAGATTGAGCGCTAAGAACGATCTTAGGTGGTAATCTTTGGACGATCTCTGAAGTGCCACACAATATGCATCCGTTCTACCAGGCATGTGTTGCCTCTCTATTCTGAACCGTTTATTGGGATGATGAGATGATATGCTGCTAATGTTGATTGGTCAGCATAAAATTTCAGATGATCTTCACACATCGCTTTATCTATTTTAGACTAGTGTAGTCTGTCACGTCTAGTGCTATACTTTCCTTTCTGTATATGCGGTTGCATAGATCTCTGATCTGCATTTTGAGCTGATGGCTGATTGTAGTAGTGTCCGCTCGGTGAGAATGAAAATTGGCGTGCTATGCGTATTGATTCAGATCTACGGGGGGTGTGGTCACCGCATCTTTTCCATCTATATCTGTTTGCAAGATAGGTCTGCGCCTATGATGGCTTCTTTGAAAGGTCTTGTCATCATATCATTATGAATGCATAAATTTTGTGTTTTTCCAAATACGCTACCCCTGATACACTGTTTGCAGGATTTCTATATGAGGCGATAAAATGGATTATGTAACATACCCCCCCAAAAAAATTGTTGGAATTTCAGTGGATACAACAAATTCGGATGCTCAAGCGCAACACGATATCATGCTTTTATGGCAACGATTTTCTGCTGAGGATGTGTTGATTTCTGTTCCGGATCGTGTATCAGACACTGTGTATGCAGTATATCATTATTATCAAGGAGATGGGAATGATCTATATACAGTTACCATAGGTTTGGCGGTGTCGGCAAATGGGGATGCATCTTCCTACGAATTAGAGGTATTAAATATACCCGCGCAGACCTATGCGATTTTTCCTGTATCAGGAGTTCTTCCTGATGCTGTCGTTGCAACATGGGAAAAAATTTGTGAGATGGACAAAGAAAAATTAGACCGGTCTTATGGTTACGACTTTGAAATATATCAGCCAGGCGCCCTAGATCCCCATGACGCCAAGCTCGATATTTGTATAGCTGTTAACACTTAAATTTTTCTATTAGGCGGCAGGCTGTCTTTTCTTGTTAGGCTTGTGATTGGATTTGCTAAATCTCTTATTGTTCGTGGGTTGATTATTCCCCGAGTAATGGTTTGACGGCGTTGATTGCTTTCGATTTTTTGGAAACGATTTTTTGTGGGGGGCTCTAGCTTCTGTCGTAGCGACTGTTGGATCTAGCAGGCGCTCCATTGCTTGCCATTTCTTTGTTTCCTTGTGTGTGACAAAACTGATTGCAGTACCTGTTTTCCCAGCACGTCCAGTTCTTCCAATGCGATGCGTATAATCTTCTGGGCACTGTGGCAGGTCATAATTGATAACATATTGAATATGAGGTACATCAATACCGCGTGCAGCAACATCTGTTGCAACTAATATTGTGTATTTTTTATTGCGAAATGCTTTTAAAATCGCAGAACGCTTATTTTGGCGCAAATCACCGTGAATTGCACCTGAGATAAAACCTGCGTTATTCAGTTTTGTAGACAACTTGTCAGCACCACGTTTTGTGCGTACAAAGATTATACTGCTCCCCTCGCGTGTTTCAAGCTGATCAAGTAAGTGATCGTATTTTTCATGGTCAGAGATTGCAAGCACCTCTTGCTGGATTTGAGCGCCTTGTGTGGATGTTTTTCTAGCACTAATCCGTTTTGGTTCTATGAGATATTTACCAGCGAGGCGCTCAATTTTACTCGGCAATGTCGCTGAAAACATCAATGTTTGACGATTTTTTGGTAATTTTTGAATAATGGTGCTAATCTGAACATCAAAGCCCATGTCAAGCATGAGATCGGTTTCATCTAAGACGAGATGTTGTGTGGCCGCAAGATTGAGCGTACCACGTTTTAAATGATCATTGATGCGCCCAGGTGTGCCAATCACAATGCGTGGTTTTCTGCGTAGATGTTTGAGTTGCTTATCTATAGCATCACCACCAATTAAAAGCGCACATCCAATGGCGTGCTCATCGGAAAGAAGAGTTTGAAAAACTTGTAGGACCTGCATCGCTAGTTCTCGTGTAGGAGTGAGAACCAGAATGCGTGCAGTGTCATTTGTGAGGACTTTTGCTACTAACGGTATACCGAACGCGCCGGTTTTCCCTGTGCCTGTTTGGGCTGTTCCTAGGATGTCTACTCCATCTAAGGCGAGTGGAATCGTTTGCGCTTGAATCTCTGTCGGTTCTTTAAACGACATTTTTTTAAGAGTTAACTGTAGCTTTTTGGGCAGATTAAAGTGCTGAAAAGTCTCCATTTAGGCTTTTTCTCCTGGTTATTTTGTATATGCAATACTTCGCAATCGCTCTTAACAGAGACATTGCATTGATTGAGAGATCAACCCTTTGAATATCTCGGGTGGATATATTACGTGTCTGTGCAATATACAATAAGCGTTGTTACGAATTTCAAGGGCACCTTATAACTTTTTTGTGCATAAGGCAAGACAAGATACAATTTTTATTTTATACGATCAATAGTTGCTCTACACTTTTTGAGCTTTGATTCAATGTATTCATAACCGCGATCGATATGATAAACACGGTGTATTGTTGTTGTTCCCTCTGCTGCGAGTGCCGCCAAAACGAGTGACACAGAGGCACGCAAATCTGTTGCCATTACCTCTGCCCCAATGAGTTGATCCACACCTTTTACTGTCGCACAGTGGCCATGAATTTGGATATCAGCTCCCATGCGACATAACTCTGCAACATGCATAAAGCGATTCTCAAATATCGTTTCAGTGATTGTTGCACTGCCATTCGAAAGACACATAAGTGCCATCATTTGGGCTTGCAAATCTGTGGGGTAACCGGGATAAGGCATCGTTATAATATCAGCGCTTTCGATGCGATCCGGGCCTTGCACATGGAGAGAGTCGTTTTCCTGTTCTAACTGTGTTCCGGTTTTTTCAAGCGTCTCTTTAAAGGCAGGAAGCAAGTTAATGTTTGTATTGTTAAGTGTAATAGTCCCGCCAGTAATAGCGGCTGCAATGGCGTATGTACCTGTTTCAATGCGGTCTGGACCAATACTATGTGTGACAGATTTTGGTGTTTGTGTGCCGTATACATGCAGTGTATCAGTACCAATACCCTCTATTTTTGCGCCCATCTTTACCAGCATGTTTGCAAGATCAGTTACTTCAGGCTCATGAGCGGCATTTAGAATCTCAAATTCATAAGGACAGATACTTGCTGCCATCAGGAGATTTTCTGTGCCAGTGACAGAAACAGTGGGGAATGTATAGCGACCACCTGTTAATCCTTTAGGCGCTTGTGCATGAATGTATCCATTTTCTAGAGATACATCTGCACCGAAGGCCTTGAGGCCATCCAAATGTAAATTGATTGGGCGGGTGCCAATTGCGCAACCACCTGGAAGTGAGACATAGGCCTCACCCAGACGTGCGAGAAGTGGTCCTAGTACAAGAATTGATGCACGCATTTTGCGTACAATTTCATAGGGGGCTGTGCGCTTTAATATACCGTCTGCGGCCATGGAAAACACACCGCCATCTGGTGTATTTTCATTACCATGACCTGTCGTATGAACATTGACACCTAAGTGGCTTAGCAAGCTTTTCATGCTCGAAATATCTGCTAAAGATGGCACATTTGATAGAATGACAGCGTTGTCTGATAAAAGGCTTGCTGCCATCAAAGGTAGGGCCGCATTTTTTGCACCGCAAATATTAATTGTGCCTGTAAGAGGGGTGCCGCCTATGATGCATATTTTATCCATTGTTAAGCATCTTTGGTAGCGTTACGCCTGTCTGGCCCATGTATTTTCCTTGACGATCTCTGTAAGAGACATCGCACGGCTCATTGCCCTTAAAGAATAAAAATTGACATATGCCTTCATTTGCATAAATTTTTGCAGGTAAGGGTGTGGTGTTTGAAAGCTCAAGTGTGACGTGACCCTCCCATCCAGGCTCTAGGGGTGTTACGTTAACAATAATGCCACAACGTGCATATGTAGACTTGCCAAGGCACAGAACCAGCACATCCCGAGGCACCCGGAAATATTCCATGGTTCTTGCTAAGGCAAAACTATGCGGGGGTAAGATGCACACATCTGTCGTGCGATCGACAAAAGTTGTATCTGGCATATTTTTTGGATCGATAATCGCATTGTCCACGTTAGTAAAAATTTTAAAATCTGGAGCGACACGTGCGTCATAGCCGTAGGAAGACAGACCGTAAGAAATAATGCCCTCAGCGCTTTGTGTGTTGCAAAATGGCTCAATCATTTGATTGTCTAGGACCTGCTTTCGTACCCACTTATCAGAAAGAATAGTCATTTTCTATGATCCTTGTTGTTTTTCGCGCGTTCCGCGCACGTTGTTGTTCCTTGCGTTTTAAGAGATTGTTTTTGAGCGCTTTTTCAAGCGCATCTTTCTTTGTTTTGTGTGGTGTCTTTACTTTTTTCACGTGCAGAAATCCAGTCCAATAAAGTTCAAGGTATTTATAGGACTTTATATGTTGTTGTGTCAAGATGTGGCTTGTGGTGTTGAGTCAATATTGACTCACAATACCCTGGCGGGTAACACTGAATGCTCAAGCGTAGTGTAACAAACAACATATTAGCACATTCCAATCAGATAAAGTACGCAGAATATATAAGAAGCATATGTGGGTAGAAATAAAGCCCACAGAATTGATGCTAAACACCAAAGAAATAGCGCCGTTAATCTGCTTTCAAGAGATTAAAGATGAGCGTTACGCAAGGTGGAGCTTTATTGTGTAACTCAACGCATTCTCGCGCCTGACGAGCAATTCAAGGAAGACGCGATCTGTGACTTGTATAGATAGCTCGATATAGGTGATGATCGGGGTGAAGAAAAGTTCTTGCAATTGAATGTAAAAACACGTATTGACTATGCGTAGTGTAACTAAATCATACGTTGGGTAAGGGGTGATACCTCCCGCCGGTGCTTATTACGAGCCTGATGCCTGGTGTGTGTTGTTTTAACCGGAAAAAGGAAGTAAAAACCTATGTCTTCTCCGTATTTTTCATTGCGTCAATTATTAGAATCTGGCGTGCATTTTGGTCACCGCTCACGTCGTTGGAACCCTAAAATGGCGCCATTTATTTTTGGTGTCCGTAACAAGGTGCATATTATTAATTTGCAAAAAACAGTTCCATTGCTACAAGAGGCGTTAGAAGCTATTGAAGGAACACTTTCTTCAGGTGGCCGACTTCTTTTTGTGGGCACTAAACGTCAAGCGTCTCAAGCTGTGCGTGCTGCAGCCGAAAAATCAGGGCAATACTTTGTGAATCATCGTTGGTTAGGCGGTATGCTGACGAATTGGAAGACAATTTCTCACTCTATTAATCGCTTGAGGAAGTTGCGTGATTTTTTTGAAACGGATAGCTCTGATGGGGGGTTAACCAAGAAAGAGATTTTGAAGCTAAGCCGTGAGCGTGAAAAACTTGAGGATGTGCTCGGTGGTATTGCTGAGATGGGCGGCCGTCCAGACATGGTTATTGTTTTAGATACGAACAAAGATGATCTTGCGATTAAAGAGGCTCAAAAACTTGGCGTACCTGTTATTGGTATTTTAGATACAAACTCTGACCCTGATGGTATTACATATCCTATTCCTGGGAACGATGATGCAATGAAGGCGATAGACCTGTATTGCGATCTGTTTTCAGCCGCTGCATTGCGCGGGCTAAAGCAAGGGCTTGAAAACGCTGGTGTTGACCTGGGCAACGCTGAGATCTTGACAGAAGAGGTGCGCACTGCATCCTCTGCATCAGAAATTTCTTGTAACATCTCAGGTAAAACCGAAGAGTTAAAAGAAGTAGAGGAGGTCGTTTTAGCAACACACGAAGCTAAGGCTGATTCAAGTGCTGCAAAATAAGAAAAAATAATAAGAGGATCAATCATGGTACACATCACAGCAGGAATGGTAAAAGACCTGCGCGAAAAATCAGGCGCAGGTATGATGGATTGTAAAAAGGCATTGATTGCAGTCAATGCAGACATAGAAGAAGCAATTGATTGGTTGCGCAAAGAAGGCTTGTCTTCTGCCGCTAAAAAGGCGGGTCGGGTAGCCTCTGAAGGTCTTGTTGGAGTTAGTATTGCTGGCGCAACCGGTGCAATTCTTGAGATTAATACGGAAACAGATTTTGTGTCGCGCAATGAGCAGTTTCAGGATTTTGTTGAAACGGCCGTGCATATGATGGCGAAAGAAAGCCTGGATCTTGATGGGCTAAAAGCATTCCCATACGGCAATGGACGTACAGTTTTTGAGGAATTAACGCACCTCATGTCTGTGATTGGTGAAAATATGGAGATGCGTCGTGGGGAGACATTGACAGTTGAAAACGGCGTTGTTGCTCAATATGTACACAGTGCAATCAAACCAGGTATTGGGCGTATTGGCGTTCTTGTGGCGCTTTCTTCAGCAGGCAACAACTCGAGCCAGCTTGAGTTTTTGGGGAAGAAGATCGCTATGCATGTGGCAGCAGCACGCCCACAAGCTGTAGATATTGAGCAGATGGATTCAGATATTGTGGAACGTGAGCGGTCAATTTTTGCAGCGCAAGCCCGCGTGTCAGATAAACCTGAGCAAGTCATTGGAAAGATGATTGAGGGACGTATCCGAAAATTCTATGAAGAGAACGCTCTGCTTGAGCAAGCGTTCATTATGGATACAGATAAAAAAATTAAAGATATAGTAGATGCCAGTGCACTAGAAGTTGGGGCACCGATTACAGTGGACTCATTTTGCTTCTTTTCTCTTGGCGAATGCGCCAAAAGAAAAGAAGAGAACTTTTCTGAGACAGTTTCTGCATTGACAGGATAGGCAAAGATAATATGGACCAGGCAGAAGAGCGTTGTAATGCTATTCAGCAGATTATACCTTATAGACGGGTATTGATTAAGGTTTCAGGCGAATCCTTTCTGGGAACCAAGTCTCATGGAATCGATTTTTCTTTTCTCAAACGTATTGCGCAAGAAATTATTGATGTGCAGACAATGGGATTGCAGATATGTCTTGTAGTCGGTGGTGGGAATATCTGCCGAGGTGTGCATATGGCATCAGAAGGCTTGGATCGATGTGCAGCGGATCATATGGGCATGTTGGCTACTTTAATGAATGGGTTGGCACTCCATAAAATGCTTGAAAAAGCAGGCGCATCCTCTCGTTTAGTTTCAGGTCTTCCAGCGCCAACAATTTGCCAAACGTATTATCAATCTCAATGTGTGCGTCATCTTGATAAAGGGCGACTTGTAATATTTGCTGCAGGTACAGGAATCCCGTTTTTTACAACGGATACAGCGGCCGCACTTCGCGCATCTGAGATGTCATGTGATTTGATTATGAAAGCAACACAAGTAGATGGCGTATATACTGGAGACCCCCAAAAAGATTCAAATGTATATCGTTATGATACATTATCATATGCTCAGGTCTTGCAGGATGATCTACAGGTAATGGATGCAGCTGCTATTTCTTTGGCGCGTGCAAATAAAATTCCAATCGCAGTATTTTCAATCCATAAAAAAAACAGTATTGTGGATACATTGAATGGAACTGGCGTATTCACTTTGATTGGCGGAGGAGAGTAGGATGATGAGTGATCGAATTGAACACTTAAAATCATACATGGAAAAAGCACTAGAGGCATTTCAGCGTGAATTGTCTAGCGTGCGCACAGGACGTGCACATGGAGCAATTCTTGATGGCATTAAGGTGGACTTATACGGGGCGTTATCGCCATTGAGTACAGTGGGGACTATTTCTGTTCCTGAAGCACGTACCCTGTCTATACAGGTGTGGGATAAGTCTGCTGTGAAAGCTGTTGAAAAAGCTATTATAGAGTCTGATCTTGACATGAATCCTATCGTGGATGGTCAGATGATCCGTATCCATATGCCGGATTTGAGTGAAGAGCGTCGCCGAGATCTTGTAAAGCTTGCGGCGAAGTACGCGGAGCAGTCAAAGGTAAGTATGCGTAGTGTGCGTCGGGATGGCATGGACGCGCTGAAAAAGATGGAAAAAGATGGCATATTATCGGCAGATGAGGCGCACCGAGAAAGTCATGATATACAAAAATTAACAGACGCATATGTAGGAAAGATTGATGATATCTATAAAAATAAAGAACAAGATATTATGAGTTTGTAGCCCATTTATATGTTACAAATTGTCCCTACTCAGTCTGAAAAAAGCCTTTTACCAGTCCCGGATCATGTAAGCATCATCATGGATGGAAATGGACGGTGGGCAGAAAAGCATTCTCTACCAAGACTTGACGGTCACAAAAAGGGACGGGATATTGCGGAGAAAATTATTTCTTGTGCGGCCGAGATAGGTATAAAAACGCTGACATTATATGCCTTTTCTACAGAAAACTGGCGACGCTCAAAATCCGAAGTAAACGGTCTTTTACTGTTATTAAAAGATGTTTTAGTAACCGAGGTTGCGAGGCTGAAACAAGAGAATATAAAATTGCGTGTTATTGGGGACATTTCGCCTCTTTCTTATGGGTTGCGCGCTTCTATTTCTAAAGCAATCGAAGCAACCAAAGATTGTACAAAAATGACGCTGCAAATTGCCCTGAATTATGGTGCACGACAAGAGATTGTGATGACTGTAAAAAATATTGTATCCGCTGCTGTGCGTGGGGATTTTTCTATTGAAGATATTGATGAACAAAAAATCTCTGAAAATTTATATACACACGGTGTGTCTGATCCAGATCTTATTATTCGCACGAGCGGGGAACAGCGCTTAAGTAATTTTCTTTTATGGCAATCATCTTATGCTGAATTAAGGTTTGTGACGACCTTGTGGCCTGATTTTACGGTGCAAGAGTTTAGGAGTATTATAGATGACTACAGGAATAGGGAGCGGCGATATGGCCACGCCCATTCATAAATTGGTGGAGCTTTTGAGTGGAGTGCGCACTTTGTCGGCGTTGATACTTATCTTGCTCACAGCGATAGCAATACACTTTGCACCGGCTGGAATGCTGGTTTTTTTAACGCTTTCCACTATTTTAATGGCGTTTGAATGGACTTATTTATGCAAAATAACGCTTCGACGACGCTCTGGGATGGCTATTATTGGTTCCGTCTTTTCGGCCATGCTGATTACGTGTTTTGGTCATTTATACTTTGCTGCGGGATTGCTGTTCTTACTCTCCTCATTATGCATTTTTACGGGATGGCTTACCTATAGAACCGGGTTTTTCTGGCTGGCGCTAGGCATTGTATACATAGGACTTCCCATTGTCTTTTGTCTTTGGATTTTCTTAAGATTTCCGAATCCGGATATTTTTTTTGCTTGGCTGATGCTGATTGTTTCCTTTAATGATATGGGGGCCTATGTTCTAGGTAGTCTCATTGGTGGGCCAAAATTGGCCCCGAGTATTAGCCCAAACAAAACATGGGCAGGTTTCTTTGGTGGGTTGGCATGCTCAATGTTTGCGGCTTGGATTTTTACTTTTTATCAATCCCTATCTACACGCTTTTGGCTCTATCTTTCTGTGAGTGCATTCCTCGCAGTATGCGCAACTTGTGGAGACTTGTTCGAATCTATTGTAAAAAGAGTGCATGGGGTGAAGAGCAGTGGATCGATTATTCCAGGGCATGGTGGGATCTTTGATCGTCTTGATGGATTTTTATTGGTTTTGCCGATTGTGTTTGTTTTGCATATTTTTTATCCACAGGTTTTAGATTTATTTGCGATTGAAAGTTCCGTTTTACAAACGATACCAGAGACGTTAGAATAGCCCCCATCTGAGGCATATTTAAGGAGAGAACATGGAGATTATTTTGAGTGTTTTTGAGCCTATCTTGTATGTGCTACCGTTTTTATTTGTATTTACCATTCTTGTGTTTTTCCATGAGCTTGGACACTACATATCTGCACGGCGCAATGGTGTTGGTGTTGAAATTTTTTCAATAGGTTTTGGCCCAGAAATTGTTGGATGGCGTGACAAACGCAATACGCGTTGGCGTGTCAGCTGTATCCCCCTTGGTGGGTACATAAAGATGGTAGGTGATGCGGATGCGGTAGGCCAGACAGATGCTAACGCGATTCAAGATATGATGCCTGAGGAGTTTGCATGCTCCATTCATGCGCAATCTCCTTGGCGCCGTATTGAGGTTGCGGCCGCAGGCCCAATTGCCAATTTCTTGGTGAGTATTATTATTTTTACATTTCTTTTTTCAACGATTGGAAAAAAAGAGATCCACCCTGAGATTGGTACGGTTATAGAAGGTGCTTCCGCATCGCGAGCGGGCATTCAAGTGGGTGATAAAATTGTGTTGGTTGAAATTAAAACAGGCCCGAATATGGGCAATGTAGAGATTAAAAATTTTCGTGACTTGCAGCATGCGGTGAATGCAAACCCTCATCAAGCATTGGATTTTCATGTAATGCGCAATGATATGCCCTTAATCATTGAGGTTGTGCCGGAGAGAGCGGTCGATAAAACCCTCGATGAAGAAGTTGGATTTCTAGGGATTATGCCCGTGACCCGTGTGTATTCTTTTGGCGGTGCGTTTATAGAGAGCTTAAAAGTGACTTGGGAGTTTTTAGGCCGGACACTTGTAAGTTTGGGCCATATGATTATAGGGGAAGAAGATTCAAAAAAATTAGGTGGACTGATTATGATGACAAAATATGCTCATGATTTTGCAGCATCTGGCATCTCTTCCCTGCTTGAATTTATGGCGATTCTTTCTCTAAATTTAGGACTACTCAACTTGTTTCCGATCCCGATGCTCGATGGTGGCCATATTTTGTTTTGCTTGATAGAAATTGTGCGGGGACGTCCTGTGAGACCCAAAGCTCAAGACTTATTTTATAAACTTGGTTTTTGGTCGCTGATTAGCTTAATGCTTTATTCGCAGTGGAATGATATTGTGCGCTTCGATCTCTTGCGATTTTTTCATAATTTGATATAGGATACAGGGCACTTTGATTATGTATAAAAATTTTTGGCTTGCAATTTTTTTGTTATATGCATTAGGCGCGTCTGCAGTATCCATGCAAGTTTCGGAGATTATTGTTGAGGGTAATAAGCGTATTGATAGGGAGACAGTGCTACATGCGGCGGGACTTCACGTGGGGCAAAAGATTGGGACAGAAGATCTGAATACGGCCTTGAAAAAAGTTTTTGGTACGGGCTTTTTCTTGGATGCAGCTATTGAATCCCGACACGGAAAGGTTATTTTTAAACTCATTGAAAGTGCAACTGTTAAAGAAATTGCTTTTGAGGGGAATAAGGCGATAACAGATAAGATTCTGAAAAAAGACTCAACTCTACATGTGGGGATGATTTATGATAAAAAAAATGTGCAATATGAAGTGCAAAAAGTGCTCGCGATATATAGAGCGAAGGGATATTTTAACGCGACTGTTTCCCCTCAAGTTGTCGCGCGTGATCACAACCGTGTGGATATTGTATTCGAAATTTTAGAGGGGACGCCCGCTAAAATTGCCGCCATTAATTTTACGGGGAACACCCATTTTGGCGACTGGGACCTGGCGGGTGTTATTTCTACCAAAGAGAGTTTTTGGTGGAAGTTTTTCTCATCTGACGATATCTATGACCCATCAAGAATTGAGATGGACAAAGAATTGTTACGCAAATTTTATCTTAATCACGGATTTATTGACTTTAAGGTCATCTCTGCTTCTTCAGAGTTGATTGCTCACTCCAATTCGTTTGTGATTAATTTTTCTCTTGAAGAGGGCCCGCGTTACGAATTTGGAAACATTAAAATTGATGCTCAATTAAAAGGCTTAAGCCCCGAAGAAATTGAGTCTGAAATTATCGTTACAGAAGGTGCGTGGTACAGCGCGGAGGGTGTGGAGGAAAGTGTTGAAGCATTGACGCAGCGAGTGAGCGCCCTGGGGTATGGATTTGTTGATATTTCCCCTATACTAACAATTAACCGAAATATACATAAAGTGGATTTGAAGTTTGCGATTCAGGAAGGGCCAAAAGTTTTTGTAAATCATATTATTATTCACGGAAATACCAGAACTGTTGATGAAGTGATCCGTCGAGAATGTATGTTGGCAGAGCGTGACCCCTTCAATGCAAGTCGTTTGCGGTCCTCCGAGCGCCGAATCAATGCTTTGGGATATTTTAAGAAAGTCAAACTTGATGATACAGCAGCCATTGATAAGCCAGGCTGGGTGGATGTGAACCTGGAAGTTGAAGAACAATCAACAGGTGACATTAATTTTAGTATTGGCTACTCAACGACAGATGGCCCTGTTGGGATGATGCGTTTGGCGGAACGTAATTTGTTTGGGCGTGCTTACGAGCTTTCATCTACGTTACAGCTTGCAAAGAGAAATAAGCAGATCAGTGTAGATTTTGTGAATCCTTATCTTTTTGGACGCGATCTTGCTTATGGTGTTGGTGTATTTTATACAAAGTATGATCGCGATGATACCAGTTCTTACAATGAATGTAGTGTGGGTGCGCGCCACTGGATAGGGTATACGCTTTTGCCACATCTAGTAGAGCGTTGGTCTTACAGCATTTCTCGAGACAATGTTGGAACAGTGGGAAAAGATGCTTTCCCTCTAGTACAACAAGAAAAAGGCCGCTTTACCAACTCTGGTATTGGTCATGAGCTTATTTATGATCGCCGAGATAATCGTTTTGTTGCAACTCGGGGGTACTTTTTGACAATGAACAACCAATTGTCGGGCTTGGGAGGTAATGTGCGTTATCTTAAAAATACCTTGATAGGCGCCTACTACAAGACAATTCGTGAACATGTTGTATTGAGCATTGATGGTCAGATAGGCTTTATTTCCGGCTTAGGCAAGAGGGTGCGCATTAGTGATAAATTTTTGTTGGGCGGGAATAACCTGCGTGGCTTTGACTACGGTGGTGTGAGTCCTCATGGTTATGGGACGAGCGCGGGAAACAAGAACAAGAACTGGAATGATGCACTGGGCGGTGATGTGATAGTAAATATGTCTGCGCAAATTAATTTTCCCTTAGGGCTTCCGGAAGATTTTTCGGTTAGTGGACACGTGTTTATCGATGCTGGCACACTTTGGGATACCAAGCTTGCTCAGCGTGTGAAGTCTTACAATGCGAAGAATGCAACAAACAAAATCAGAGCATATAACAGTAAAAAAATTCGTGCAGCAGCCGGAGTGGGCATAAGTTGGGCGTCACCAATGGGTGTGATTGGCATTGATTATGCAGTTCCTTTTTCGAAGGCAAAGGGCGACCAAACAAGAGCGCTTCTTTTTCAAATGGGCACATCAAAATTCTAAGGTCTTGTGAGAATGGCATATAAAAAAAATCTCATCACAGTATTCTAAGGTCTTGTGAGAATGGCATATAAAAAAAATCTCATCACAGTTTTGGCATGTTGCGCTGTCGGCTACTTTTTTTATATAGCACTTCCCCAAAAATCAACGCTAGAACCTAGAGCGCGTGTGGCTAAAGTGGGTGTTGTCGATATTGATGCTATACTTGCTGAGCCCAAAGGTAAGCTCAATGCACAGCTTGATGCAATCATTAAGAAATATCATGCTGAGTTCAAAGGGTATGAAACAGAGTTTCGAACCGAGCATGAATCTCTGGCTGACCAGAAAAAAAATATAAAAACAGCGCCAATAAACGTGCAAAAAGAATGGGCGCAACGTAAGGATATTTTTGAAGCGCGTGTTCTTGCCACGCAGAAAACGGCGGAGAAGTGTCGAGATACTTTATCACGAGCTCATCAGCAGGTTCTTGAGAAAATGCATGGCCTTTTATTTGAGTTAATTCAAGCTGAAGGACGGAAGCGTGACATGGACTTAGTTGTGCCTACAGGCCAAACCATCTATTGGCGTTCAACATTAGATTTGACGGCTGCTATACACGAGAAACTTGCACAGGAACTAGCAACGGCATCTTTTGACTTGGAAAAAGCCACGGCAGATGTGCGTCAAAGTGAGACACTATGATTGACGATCGATTTTTTCATAATGTAGGTCCATTTTCTGTTGGAGCGCTCTCAGATATTGTGCACGGTGAGGTGCGTGGAGATGAGTGTATGCCAATCAACAATCTTGGAGCAGTGCTTGATGTTGGTTCCCCGAATGCAATTACTTTTTATGTCCCTGGACGTCACCAAGTGAACTGGACACAGTCTCGTTTTTCTGCATGTATTGTTTCTCCGGAAGATGTTGAGACGTTGCCACAGTCTATAACATGCATCATGGTATCCTCCCCTTATAGGGCATTTTGTGCAATTGCCCGCGTTTTGTATCCTAATGTTGAAGACTATCTGATTGCATCATCCCAGGACTATGGTGTGCATGAAAATGCCAGTATCGGACCAAATGTTCATCTATCCCCGGGCGTTGTCGTGGCAGAAGATGCAGAAATTGGAGAAGGAGCATGCATTGGGCCCAATGTAACGATTGGGCGTGGAGTAAAAATAGGAAAGTATTGTAAAATTCATGCGAATGTTACGCTTATGTGTAGCCTCATTGGGAACAGCGTGACAATTTTACCAGGGACTTGTGTGGGTCAAGCAGGGTTTGGCTTTAAGATGACTGCCGATGGTCCAATTGATTTACCGCAACTAGGCCGTGTTATTATTGATGATAATGTGAGCATAGGAGCTAATTCTACTATTGATCGTGGGAGCTTGAAAGATACAAAAATAGGCGCCCATACCCGCATCGACAATCTTGTGCAAATTGCCCATGGTGTTGAACTTGGAGTTGGCTGCATCGTTGTTGCGCAGGTAGGAATCGCCGGTGGAACAAGGGTTGGTGATTTTTCAGCCCTCGCTGGCCAAGCAGGAGTGGCAGAGCATTTAGAAATTGGGAAAGGCGCACGTGTTGCCGCACAAAGTGGTGTAATGCGTTCTGTGCCAGCTGGCGAAACAGTCGGCGGTTCTCCAGCGGTGCCAATTACAGAATGGCGTCGCCAATGTGTTACGCTCTCTCGTTTGGCACGCAAAAAATAATATGCCCCTGTGTACAAAAGAAGATTTTCTGAACAAAAGAGGCAATATGAAATGGCACTTGAAAAGACTATAACAATAGAAGAAATTGAACGGTTAATTCCACATCGCTATCCAATATTGCTGGTAGATCGTCTGCAGGATATTGCATGTGGAGAGAGATGTGTGGGAATTAAAAATGTCACAATGAATGAATGGTTTTTCCAAGGGCACTTTCCTGGAAAACCAGTCATGCCTGGTGTGCTTATTGTGGAAGCAATGGCGCAAACCGCAGGAGCCTTAGTCATGCACTCGCTTGGTCAAGAGTCGGGTGATAAGGGTGTGTATTTTATGTCGATTGATGAGGCGCGTTTTAGGCGGCCTGTGGTGCCTGGCGATACATTGCATATGCATATAGAAAAAAAAAAGAATCGCGGCCCTGTTTGGCAATTTACGGGCCGGGTCTATGTTGGAGAGGCGCTCGTGTCCGAAGCATGCTTTAAGGCAATGATTGCATCGAAAGATTCCTGATGCCAGGTGCAATTCATCCTACGGCCATAATTAATGCAAACGCTGAAATAGGTGAAGATGTATATATAGGGCCTTTCTGTCAGATTGGACCTGGCGTGAAATTGGAAGAAAAAGTAAGACTGCTATCGAATGTAATACTCTCATCGAATGTACGGATTGGGGCTCATACGATTGTTTATCCGTTTGCTGTTCTTGGCGGCCTGCCGCAATTTAGACAGGAGCCTGGTGAGGCTTCAGGACATATCGAGGTGGGGTCGCATGTAACCATTCGAGAGTATGTTACAATTCACCTGGGCTCTCATAAAGGTAGCGGTGTCACAACGGTTGGTGCTCATTGTTTGCTGATGGTTGGATCTCATGTGGCACACGATTGTATTTTAGGGCACCATGTTGAACTTGTGAATCAGGCAACATTAGGAGGTCACTGTACGGTTGGCAATTGGGCTATTATCGGTGGCTTGACAGCTGTGCATCAAAATGTACGCATTGGACAGCATGCTATTGTAGGCGGAATGTCTGGCGTGGAGAATGATGTGATTCCTTATGGTGCCATCTTTGGAAATAGAGCACATTTGGTGGGGCTGAATATTGTTGGTTTGAAGAGACACAATTTTTCGCGTGAGGATATCCATGATTTACGAAATGCCTACCGACTTTTATTTTCTAATGAGAGGATGCTTAGTGAGCGCATCCAGGATGTAGAAAAAATGTTTTCGACTCATATACCGACCATGGAGATTATTAAATTTATGCAGAAAAAATCAAAAAGATCTGTGTGCTTGCCGCGCTAAGAAAGGATAACTATGGAAAAACTTGGTATTATTTCAGGCGGGGGGCATCTTCCAAAACTGATTATCAGAGCCTGCCAGCAGCAGAAGAGATCTTTTTTTGTTCTGGGGCTTATGGATCATGTTGACCCAGATACTCTTGATATAGCGATGGAAGCGGATATTGTACGCTTAGGTGAGATTGGCAAAGGTCTGTCCATTTTGAGAGAGGCAGGTGTGACGCAAGTTGTACTTGTGGGTAGTGTGCGCCGACCGAGCCTGCGCGAGATGAGACCAGATTTGACGGCGATAAAATGGCTGAGTCAGATTGGGTTGAATGCCTTTGGAGACGATGGTTTGCTACGCGGTGTGATTGAGTGTTTAGAGAAAAGTGGTATGTCTGTTTTAGGCGCACAAGATGTTTTGGATGATGTTTTAATGCCAGCGAATGTTTTGACTCAAGTTGTTCCTGGAGACTGGGATGCGATAGATATGGAGCGTGGGCTTCAGGTTGCACAATCCTTAGGTCGTCTAGATGTGGGTCAGTCTATCATTGTTGAACATGGAGTAGTTTTAGGCGTTGAAGCTATTGAAGGAACGCAGTTACTTCTAGAAAGATGCCGAAGCTTAAAACGTGAGCCAGGGCGATCCGGTGTGTTGGTAAAAGTGTGTAAACCTCACCAAGATAAACGAGTAGATTTACCAACAATTGGACTGGATACGATCGCGCAAATTGTCGCGTGTGATCTTAATGGTATTTATCTTGAAGCGGGTTCTTCTTTTGTTCTGGATAAGCAGCAAGTAGTGCGGGCTGCAAACGATGCCAAGATATTTCTGTATGGGTTTGATGGGAAAACATCGCAATTCGACAGGCTGAATGGAGATGTAATGACCAATAAATTGAGTGAGAGTGTCTGAGTGCGCGCATGAACAGAACACGTAAGCCAAAAATTATTATTATTGCGGGCGAGCCTTCAGGGGACTTGATTGGAGCGCAACTCATAAAATCCCTTAAGAAAAGACTGCCCAATGCTTATTTTTATGGGGTTGGAGGGGGCCAGATGATTCAGGAAGGTCTTCACCCCTTTCTGTCTGTAGCGCAATTATCTATCATGGGTATCACTGAAGCACTGACAAAAATTTTTACAGTTTACAAGCATCTGACATTTGTTTCAGATGAGATTCGCGCAGTGTCTCCAGACGTGGTGATTACTATTGATTTTCCAGGCTTTAATTTTCGTTTAGCAAAAATTTTACAAGGGTGTGGCGTGCCATTAATTCACTATGTTGCTCCGACTGTTTGGGCCTGGCGCCCAAAGCGTGCTGAAAAAATTTCTAAGTTATATACGCATCTGCTCATGCTTTTCCCTTTTGAGGCACCCTATTTTGAAAAGGAAAAATTACCCGCAACATTTGTAGGGCATCCATTAGTGGAGATGCCGTATGCACATGGCGATGGACAACGCTTTCGTAATACGCATGGTATTAATAGCAATGTTCCGCTTCTTTGTTTGTTGCCCGGCAGTCGTGTGAGTGAGGTTAATAGATTAATGCCTGTTTTCAAAATCGCTGCGGAAAAACTTTCTAAATGCCATTCGATGATATCAGGAAATTTTGATATACAACATGGATACGCGAGTTACGCTAGTGAAAGCATGGACTTTGCATCATTAGAAATTGTGATTCCTACTATTGCTCAGGTTCAATCTATTGTTGAGATACAGGTGAAACATTGGTCTATCAAAGCACATTTGGTCACGTCATTTGAAGAGAAAGTAAACGCATATGCTGCCTGCAGTGGAGCGATTGCAGCGTCTGGCACTGTTTCTCTAGAGCTTGCCCAAGCCGGTCTTCCACATTTAATTGCCTATAAGGTTTCCTGGTTGAACGCAGCATTGCTGCGTGCTCAAATCAAAATCCCTTATGTATGCATGGTTAATATTCTGTTAGATAAATTTGTAGTGCCCGAGCTTTTGCAAGAAAAATGCACGCCTGATGATATTTATCATGCAGCAGTCGATTTGTTTTTCAACCCTGCACATATGAAATCCCAGAAAGAAAATTTCAAAGATGTTATCCGTCTATTGACGCCACCACAAGATGTGCCTAGCAACGTTGCGGCAGACGTGGTTCAGTCATATATCTCATAAGATTGACTGTTTTGAAGTGGGTTGTAGCATATTCTCTTTTGCAATGCTTATCACATCTGCACGTACGTTCTAGCGCACGTTTTTGGTACTCATTTTTCTCTATTGAGTCATATTGCTATCATGGGTTTAGGGTTGTTAGCGTCGGTTGGCCATGAACTGATTGCACGACCTCGTTTTGTGTATTGTGGAGGAGGCGCTGGTTTTGGGGAATCCAACAGCATCCTTTTAATTTATGATTCCCTGCATCTATTATGTATATTACTCATTGCAAGAATGTCAACATGACAATTTTTTCCGAGAGCAAGAGTGTGAGTAATGTGAGAGTACGTTGACCAATACATTTTTTATTTTTATATTTTTTGCACACGTATCTGGAAGAAAACAGTTCCAAGCATGGAAGAGATTGCCAGAGCAATGCAGATTCTGATTAGAGCAGTGGCTTATTAAAGTGTGCTGATGTTTGATGGTTGCATTAAAGAGTTTGGAATGTTGACCCACGATCGGAAGTAAGCGAGTGGGTGTTGCAGGCATACAATCGCTATTCTAGCGGTGATGACATTATGTGAATTGTGGATCGTCACAAGACAGCGAAGAAAAGGAGAGAAGCGATGGGTAGTTGAGCTGTTTAATTATTTTTCTCCTTCCATCTATTAATAAATTAGTCTCTCAAAAAAATTTACCATATATGATTTCTTGTGTGATGTGCGGTCGGTAGAACGTCAGTGTCACCCCTATACATTAAATCTAAAATGCAATATATCACCATCTTTGACAATATATTCCTTGCCTTCTTGGCGCATTTTCCCTGTCTCCTTTGCTCCATTCTCACCGCCACATGCGATGTAATCATCGTAAGAAATTGTTTCAGCACAGATAAATCCACGCACAAAGTCACTATGTATCTGACCAGCCGCCTCAGGCGCTGATGAATTTTTATACGCAGTCCATGCGCGAGCTTCTTTTGGGCCAACTGTAAAAAATGTTAGGAGATCGAGTAGTTTGTATCCCCCTTGTATGACCCGACCTAACCCTGCTTTCTTGAGGCCCAACCCTTCCAAGAATTCACGCTGATCGTCAGCATTCATAAGCGAAATTTCTGCTTCGATGGCAGCGCTAATCACGATAGTTTCTGCACCTTCTTCTGTTGCGATCGTCTTCACTTTTTGAGACCATTTATTTCCAGTGGCTACTTCATCTTCTGCAACATTGCAAATATATAAAATGGGCTTCGTTGTCAAAAGTTGGAGTTGATACAAGAGATTCGTTTCATCTGCATCCTTAGGAGAGAATTCACGTGCAGGGCATCCCGCCTGTAGAAGAGGCAGGACTGTATTAATAATGTCTAATTTTTTCCTTGCCTCACTGTCGTTGCTGCGTGCTTTTTTGATGATGGCTTGCTTACTGTGCTCAAGGTTTTCTAAGTCTGACAGCAATAGCTCTGTTTCAATGATATCCTTATCACGTAGGGGGTCAATTCTATCCTCAACATGAGTAATGTTCTCATCTTCAAAGCAGCGCAGAACGTGAATAATGGCATCAACCGCGCGTATATTACCTAAAAACTGATTGCCAAGTCCCTCACCCTTACTGGCACCCCTCACTAACCCTGCAATATCAACAAACTCAAGGTATGTTGGAATAATACGTTGAGATCCTGCAATGGAGGCAATTGTTTCAAGGCGATCATCAGGCACGCCAACACGTCCTTTGTTGGGCAGGATCGTACAGAAAGGGTAGTTTTCTGACTGCGCTTGTGCTGTTTTGGTGAGAGCATTAAACAGTGTGGATTTTCCCACATTCGGCAGCCCGATAATACCGCAATTAAATCCCATAATTTTTCCTTTTAGTTTTTAGCTCACATTTTTCCTATTTTGCATTACCTTGCTAGAAAAAATGTTTGGCTCTGTATGCAGCAGTTCTGGAGCATGGTAGCAAATTTCTTGAAACAATGTATCCATCCAGTTATGGTCATCTGCATTGAATTGTGACAATACATAAGAGGAGACGTTTTGTCTACTATGACCGGGGCGCCCCACACCAATTTTGCAACTCCAAAAATCAGTTCCAGCATGTTGTGCAATGCTTTTTATGCCGTTGTGCCCACCATGTCCTCCCCCTTTTTTAAGCCTCAGTTTTCCTGGAATCATATCGATATCATCACAAAATATGAAAACATCTTTCATAGGAATTTTGTAGAAGGAAACCACTTCCCCAACGGAGATTCCCAGAGCGATTCATGAAGGTTGTGGGCTTTAAAAGACACACCCTCTGCGAGCCAATCAGGCCTTCTGAAAAAAGACCATGATACTTTTTTTTGAAATCAGGAAAAGAATAATTTTGGTGAAGTGCATCAATTACAAGAAAGCCCACATTATGTCGAGTAAAGGTATATGCATCTCCGGGGTTTCCTAGTCCTATGAGGGCCTTTATAAACACAGATACCTCCCGCTTAAAAAATGTGGACGTACTTTTAAATATAGTCTAAGTTTTTTTACTCAGCCTTATCTTTGTTGGCAGGAGTGTTTTCGGCTCCACTCTCTCCAATATCATTTACAGATTCATCATCATTATTAGATTTGTTGCTTACCTTAGGCGGAACAATGGTTGCGAGTGTTTCGTTTTCATCCATGTGGGCAAAGGAAACTCCTGTTGGAAGGGGAATGTCTGGCATACGCAACGTAAATCCAATATCTTGATTATCTAAATCAATTTCAAAATGTTTTGGGATTGTGTCTGGACTGCAATTTACATCAATTGTATGATGTACAACATTTAAGATGCCGCCCATTTTGAGGCCCGGGCACTTGTCATTGTTTGTAAAATACAGCGGCACTTTCAAATGAATCTTACTGTTTGCGCTAACGCGCATAAGATCAACATGCATGGGTGCATCAGTCACGGGATGTAGCTGTACGTCACGCACAAGAGCACGCTCTTTTTTGTCACTAAAAGTGATTGAGAAAATCTTAGTTGAAAACCCTGGCTTATGCATTTCTTTTACAAGAATACGTGCTTCGATTTTCAAGTTTATAGGTGCTTTTGCATCACCGTAAAGGCTTACAGGAACAAAACCCTGTTGGCGCACAGCACGAGCAGATCCAGTCCCAATCATGTCTCGTGTTTTTACATCCAGCGCATCGAAGGTCGTCATTTTTATCTCCTTAATTCAACAGAAAAACCCATAATATCGCTTGGAACTATGAGCAATACAAAACACCTCACCCGACTAATATGATGTTTTATTAAATTTCGCAAGTCTTTTTTCGTGTACGAGCGATAAAATTGATGGATGTATTGGATGGTTTGCAGTACGCTCTAGACTTATTGTAATAGAAACGGAGATTAAGGCGTGCGTATTTTTTGGCTCATTTTTCCTCTGCTGTTTGTAAGCACTATATGTGCCAATAAAAATGTGCATTATTATACAGTGAACGCGACACCGCATCGTATACATGTGGTGGATGTAGATCTCAAACATTATCATATGCAGCTAGCACCAGCGTGGGTGACAATGCTTGGTTTATCAGCTGTTCCAGAAATAGCGAAAAGAAATGGAGCAATTGCAGCTATAAATGCGAGTTTTTATCACAACAATCCTGCCTATGCGGGGACTCTTGCGAATTTGAGTAAAAAAAATGGCATGTGGCAGAGCCTGAATCCACAGCAGCGCGGAGCGATGGGGTGGACAGGCGGGGTAATGGATTTTGATCGTATACATGTAGTGCTTACGGTTGATGTGGCGGGCAAAGTGATACATCCACGTCTAAATATTTATGCGCCTGATCAGGCGGTTCTTTATACGCCAGCATTTCACCAATATACTCTGACAGAGATGGAAAGAACAGAAATCGTGATACGTGCCGATAAAGTCATCGATATTATCCTGCATGGTAATAATCCAATACCCCAAGATGGGGCCATCCTTTCTTTTCCTTCTAATCAATCCCCACACGTGGTGCTAGGGGATGATGTGGTCTTGAAATGGGAGATTGAGGCAAGCGAAAACCAAGAGAGCTGGGCAACACATTCTAATGTTTTAGGAGGTGCGCCATTGCTTATGAAAAATGGTGTAGTAATTAAGGATTTTACACCTGAAAAAACAATGCAAACTTTTCTTACCAAACGTCATGCCCGTTCGGCCATATGTCGCACACAAGAGAATCATCTTCTTTTAATGGTAGTCGATCATGATTACGGGCATGCAAACGCATTCACTTTAAAGGAGGTGTATAAAAAATTGCGATCTAGTGGAAAGTCACCTGATGAAGTTTCCAAAATGTCGATGGCGGATATACAGCAGTTTGTTGAGAGATTGACCCCCGATCATATTGAAGGGTTTTCGATGCCAGAATTAGCTGACTTCATGGTCGATAATGGATGCTATGAAGGGCTAAATCTGGATGGGGGGAATTCGAGCACCCTTTATTTTGATGGATCTGTTGTCAATATGCCTAGCAACGGAGAGTCTGTTGATCATCTGACACCTGTTTCGGATGCGCTTGTTATCGTGCCACGCTCAGATAATAATACAAATATGCATTGTGGTTTTTGAGTCTACTGAAGCGACAATGAGGTGAGGGGTAGAGATTTTGTGAGGACTTTCTTCAAACGGAGAGGAAACCAGAAGTCAGAAGAGTAGGGATCTTGGATCGGCACAGGAAGGTGAGCGCATTGAATCCCTTCTGTGCACTGGTTGTAATGTTCAATATTAAGTCCTGACCGGCTCTGCATCAAGTTTTTGAGACGTGCGTATAACTTTCACAGTGTTACCTCGTATGTTTCACGCCCGGCTTTCGTCTGTGTGATTCTTGTTTTTGAGATAATAATAGGAGTATTCTGCATGTACGACCTTAAGTGCAATACAAAAAATGCATAAAGAAAATAACTTGAGTGTATTCATTGGACAGCTTTCTCATGTCTAGGCCGTATTGCCTCTCCCTATTATATTGGCCATTTCCCTTGCCTACATACGGTATACACGTGTTCACAAGCATCAGGTGTATATATTTTCCCTTGACCTATAGAGGAGAAAGGGTTAGTAACAATCCTGTAGTATTCTCGCGGCGGGTGTAGCTCAGTAGGTTAGAGCGCCAGTTTGTGGCACTGGAGGCCGTGGGTTCAATTCCCATCACTCGCCCCACTTGAAATTAGATCACAGAACCATTGTCTTATCGCATTAAATTGTTATGATATATGTGATAAAGGGAGGGCTCATGTATGGATACGCTTCACTGTGATATAGCTAATCAACCTATGCACTTAAAAATGATTTTGTACGGCACTTTAGGTATTGGTATCGGAGCCTTGGCGGCGGCTTTTTTTGTGGAATATGTTCTGCTCAAGCCGCCATGTGTTTTCTGTATCTACGAACGTTTTCCCTATGGCGCACTTATCTTTTTTTCTTTATTGGGCTTGTGTGTATATCATAATACTCGTGCTGTTGTCTGGACGCTTTTAGGCAATGTTGTAAGTTGTGTTGTGAGTGCAGGTATGACATTTTATCATGTATTAATAGAGCGCCACTGGGTGCAATTGCCAAAAATATGTGGTGGGGGATTGAGGGTACCGGATGAGTTTGAGCAATTAAAAGCATATATTCTTGGCACAAAGATAGTGCCATGTGATCAAGTCCCATTGAGGGTTTTTGGTTTTTCTTTGGCCGAACTTAATCTTTCTTTTTCACTTATTGTGGCTATTATGCTCTCCTTGATGGTGTGTAAAATATGGCCACGTTGTATGCATCGATAGATTATGCAAAAAACACTCTCAGAAATCTTACGGGTGAACCAAGCCGGTGAGGCAGGCGCTGTTCGTATTTATCAGGGGCAAGAAGCTGTTTTAAGGGATACATCTCTTGGTCCAACAATTACGTATATGAAAGAACAAGAAGCGGTGCACCGAGACCTCTTTGATGGATTAAGTCAAGCACATCATGTGAAGCCAACCGTATTTACGCCGCTATGGCATATGGCCGGATATGCGATGGGCTATGGGTCAGCGCTTTTAGGACAGCGCGCGGCGATGGCGTGCACGGTTGCTGTGGAAGAGGTGATTGATGCCCACTACCACGCTCAGCTCAAGGAACTGCAGGGGAAAGATGGTATGGAGTCCGTGCGGAACGTAATTGCACAATGTCATGCGGAGGAGTTGGAGCATCGAGATATTGGCCTTGCAAATGAGGCGTCTCAGATGCGAGGATATGTGCCTTTTACCGCACTTGTAAAAGGAGTGTCAAAGCTTGCCATATTTTTATCAAAACGATTGTAATATGAAGCAGCATAATCTTTCTCTCTATATTAGTGCCTGGTTGTTTGGCGTGGCGTTTTCTGTACTGATTATGGTCCTCATTGGTGGCTATACACGGCTATCCCATGCAGGATTATCTATGGTTGAGTGGAAGCCTGTTATGGGTATTATTCCACCTATATCTGAAGCAGAGTGGAGTGATGAGTTTCGCAAATATCAAAAAACACCAGAATTTCAGCAAGTTAATATGCATATGGCACTGTCGGCATTTAAACACATTTTTTGGATAGAGTTTGCTCACCGGATGTGGGGGCGATTTATTGGCCTCATCTTCTTTTTTCCTCTGGTGTTTTTTTGGTGGAGAGGAGCGTTCACTCCCTCGTTGAAACGCCAAATGCTTTTGGTGAGTGCACTCGGTGTCGCCCAAGCCTTTATGGGGTGGTACATGGTAAAAAGTGGATTAAAAAACGATCCTATGGTCAGTCCTTACCGACTTTCAGCGCATCTTGTTCTTGCACTGTTCATTATGTCACTGCTGGTGAGTGCTGCAGTAAAGGCCCAGAATATGCGGCAACATATAGCAACGCATTTTAGAATGCATGGAGAGTTTTGTCTCGTGCTTTTGCTGTTGACCATCTTTTATGGCGCTCTTGTTTCAGGCATGCGTGCAGGGCTTCTCTACAATACCTTTCCTTTAATGGAGGGCGCTATTTTCCCAGATGATGCTTGGGCTTTAACGCCGTTCTACCGCAATTTTTTTGAAAACCCTACTATGGTGCAACTCTTGCATAGAGTCCTTGCGTTTTTTTCTTTTTGTTCTGTCATGTTACTGGGATTTAAAGGATATAAAAGTTCTAATCTAAAAGATATGCATAAATGGTTTTTCTGTCTATGGGGTATAGTAAGTCTGCAGTTTTTTCTAGGTGTTATGACTTTACTTTCAGGAGTGAATCTGTACCTAGCTTTGACACACCAGATTGTTGCGTTTTGTTTATTTTTATTGACCCTATATCTCGTTCTAAACACACGTTGTTATAAATCGAGTCCTATACTGAGGCATTGATAGCCGCAATACCTGGTAATGTTTTTCCTTCAAGCCACTCTAAAAAAGCACCGCCGCCAGTGGATAAATATGTCACCTCATTTTCGAGACCGAGAGAGCATAATGCCCCTACTGTATCACCGCCCCCCACAATGGAAATGAGCCCATGTTCCTGGGTCGCTTGAGCTAAGCGATTAGCAATAGAAACAGTGCCTCCGGCAAACTCTTTAACTTCACTCACGCCAGGCGCACCGTTCCATATAACCGTTTTAGCGTGTGCGATCGATTGATTAATTAGATCCCGCGTTTCTGGCCCAATGTCTAAAATCATTTTATTTGTCTTGGGTCTGTCAATATCTCGAACCTCGATGGTCGTGGGGTGAGTTATGCTATCGGCAACAATTGTATCTAGGGGGAGTATGATTTTTTTTTGATAAAGAGTGTAAAGATCATACGTAATCTGATATAGAGTGTCTTCGGTGCGTGAGGCGCCAATATCTTTCCCAGTGCTCCTAGAAAAGTATTAGCCATACCCCCAACAATTGCAATTTTCTCTACTTTTGGAATCAAAGCTGATAAAAGACCTAGTTTGCTAGCGACTTTTGCACCACCAATGATGGCGAAGAGGGGGCGTTTTGGATCGTGTAAGAAGCGACTTAAAGTATCTAACTCATACGATAAGAGGGGACCAGCAGCACTGGGAAGATGGTGTGTAATGGCGTCAACAGAGGCGTGAGCACGGTGTGCGGTGCCAAAAGCATCATTTATGTACGTATCGCCTAGTGTTGCTAATTGTGCCGCAAATCTTGCATCATTTTGGAGCTCTTCT
Source organism: Alphaproteobacteria bacterium (assembly GCA_965178295.1). Lineage (GTDB taxonomy): Bacteria > Pseudomonadota > Alphaproteobacteria > UBA7879 > UBA7879 > CBCXTT01. Next base: position 39,324 of record CBCXTT010000001.1, read on the forward strand.
GAGTGAAACCGTATATTTTCTAGTATTAGCACCTCCCCATCTTTTAAAGATGCAGCACTTTTTTGAGCTTCAGGACCGATGGTATCGATTGAAAAATGTATGGGCGTGTGAGGAAGAAGTTGTTTGAGAGCATTAACGACAGGCATCAAAGAAAAGTCTGGAGTAGGGCCATTAGGCCGTCCTAAGTGTGAGAGGAGAATAACGCGTGCTTTTTGATCGAGGAGAGATTTGAGTGTTGGTAAAATCGCACGGAGCCTGAAATCATCTCTGACAAGACCATTCTTTAATGGTACATTCATATCCACACGTACGAGTACTTTTTTATGGGCAAGGGATAGGTCCTCCTGGGGCATTAGCGGCTCCTCTTAAATATGTGGCACTATAGATAAAATGAAAGAGACGACACTGAAAAGCAAGAAAAAATCCTCATCTCCAAGTCTTGTGTTGGCAGGCGGGCTCTCTTTGTATGATCTGTATACACACAATGGGTTGCTTAAGCTCCAAAAAATTTTTATGGATTGGCTGACGGATCGTGATGTGGCACTTCCAGAAAAACAGTTGACTGGCGATGATGTTATTGCCTTTTCATTGCATCTGGATACATTTATTCTATGGCTTTTTAATTTGACAAATGTGAACACGAAAGCATCAGAGCGTGCGTCGTTGATTCATCGTGTGAAAGTGGATTTTGTACGGCGACGCATCGCGCGATATGGTCCGCCTGACAATATTAGCACCCTGTGCCCCGATGCTTTGTTCGCTTTTCTGGCTGCACCGGCAGATGAGGAATGTTTTGCACGCGCTGTGACTAAATGGCTGGCTTCACCGAATGCATATTCATCTGAAATTGCAGCCGCAACAGATTATGCTCTATGGGCGCTGTATCATAAAAATGGGCAAGAAACACATAAAAATGGAGTATTGTTTCAGCTGCCAGCAAGCCAAGATTTTTCATCTCTGCTCAATGTTGACGCAATGCAAGACATAAGACCAAGAGAAGGGTTTTCTCTAACAGATCCGGGCATTGATCAAGAACATGCGTTCGAACAAAGTCATTACTGTATCGGGTGCCATCGTCAAGAAAAAGATGTGTGCCGTACGGGACAGATGCGAGGAACATCTTTTAAAACTAACCCACTTGGTAATGTGTTGTCGGGCTGTCCTCTGGACCAGAAAATATCGGAGATGGCTGTCTTGATGCGCGCTCATCATTATGTTGCAGCTTTAGCTGTGGCGATGATTGACAATCCTATGATTCCCGGCACAGGTCACCGTATTTGCAATGAGTGTACAAAATCCTGTATTTTTCATAAGCAAACGCCGGTTGATGTTCCTGGCATGGAAAGCCAGCTTATGAAGGAAGTATTGACATATCCTTGGGGACTGGAGATATATAGCTTATTGACGCGTTGGAACCCATTGCACCATGCTGTGCCTATGCCAAAGAAATATTCTGGGCGCCATGTTCTAGTAGTCGGTATGGGACCTGCGGGATACACATTGAGTCATTATCTTATGCAGCAAGGACACAATGTGGTGGGCATTGATGGAAATAAAATTGAGCCATTGCCTCAGGATATTGTCGGTACGGAAGCGGGTGATACGCTTAATTTTCTTCCTATACGAGATGTGAGTGATCTTTTCTCCGATCTAGAAACACGTAAGATTGATGGATTTGGAGGTGTTGCAGAGTATGGTATCACCGCCCGCTGGGATAAAAATTTATTAAAAGTTATCTATATTGTGCTTGCCCGTCGTCAGGCATTTTCTGTGTATGGAGGTGTGCGCCTTGGGAGTACTATAACAATAGAGCAGGCGCTTGATCAATTTGATCATGTGGCTCTGTGTACTGGCGCTGGGTCGCCCAATATTTTGTCCCTCAAAAATTCTATGGCACCGGGCGTGCGTCAGGCATCTGATTTTCTCATGACATTACAATTAGCAGGTGCCGCACAGCATAATAGCGTGACCTCTCTTGAGGTGCAATTGCCTATTGTTATCGTTGGCGCTGGATTGACAGCTATTGATAGCGCAACAGAAGCACTGGCTTATTATCCTGTTCAAGTCTTACGTTTTGAGACGATGTATCAAACGCTCATAAAACAGCACAGCATTGAGGTGGTGCGAGACAAATGGACACAGCATGATTGTGCAGTGGCTGATACTTTTCTTGCTCATGCTCGGGCGCTTAAGACAGAACAAAATATCCATAAACGCCTCAGTCTACTCAAAAAATGGGGTGGATGCAAGGTTTTGTATCGTGGTGAGATGCGCCATGCAAAATCTTATCGTTTGAACCATTTGGAGCTAGGTAAGGCATTGGAAGAAGGCGTCGAATTTGTGCCTAATTTTTCATTGAAAGCAGTGCTGAAAGATCGCGATGGTTGGGCATGTGGCGTGGAGGGAGAGTGTGGCACGGTCATTGAGGCTAAAACTATTTTATTTGCGACAGGATCTGCGCTCAATACATCACTGATATATGCCGCACCATCGTTGATGTTCAGTAACAAAACATTGCATACAGCGGGTAAGTTTTTTACACCCATAGAAGGTGCTTTGGGACCGGTGAGTGTGTTGGGGGATGCGAATCCCGAATATTACGG
>CBCXTT010000002.1:0-332500 GCA_965178295.1 Alphaproteobacteria bacterium
GTTCTGTCCTCTATTGCAATCATCATTTGCAGATTCAGTCAAGGCTTGGGCTCCGGGGGTGCTTTTACAGGTCGCATTGTATTTTTACGTGAATCCGCAGTCATTCATACACATCTGAATATCGGTGTCCTTTTATCTATGGGCTTTTTAGGAGCTCTGCTTGGCACTGCATCAACTAGCTTATTCCTTAATCTTGAACACTTATCTTGGGGCTGGAAAATACCTTATGCCTTAGGCGCACTTCTTGGCATTTCTGCCCTCCTCTTTCGCCATTTTATTTTTGAAACAAATGTTTGGATCGATGCAGAAAAAAGCACAGATAAAATCCCTTTCATCGCATGCGTTAAAAAATACCCTCAACATGTTTTTATCGTTCTCATGTGGGGGATGGCACTTCTGATGCCGTTTTATCTCATTAACAGCTGGTTGATCGGTATTATGCCTAAGACTTTTAATGCAACACCAAATTTTATTTTGGGCATAACATCAATTGTTATGTTGATTTCAGGCCTGTCGTTTTTATTTTTTTCCTGGTTATCAGGCCGCATGACCTTAATGCGTATGTTAAAATTTTCTTGTATTGCAGGACTGGTACTCTGGGTGAGTTATATTACCGCTGTTTGGATTATGGACATACGCCTCATCATTTTTTGCCAAATATTCAGCGGTATACATGTAGGATTTTCGGGTCTTCCGGTGTTTATACTAAGTCAATCTCTTTTTCCAACAAAATACCGCTACTCAGGATTTTCTGTACCGTTTACGCTTGGACAAGCTCTCATGACTGGCACAACACCATTTTATGCGGAAGTCATTTTCAAAGCAACTAACAGTTATATTGCAACAAGCGGTATTATTACGCTCTCAATAATCCTAATGGCAATATCTTACCTTTTGCTCACATATAAATCGTGTGGCTCTGGATAGCATGCCAATCGCTGAGCAATATTCCATCAGCGCAGGGGGGTCACAAACACCTAGACAGTGATTATTGCGTGGCCTGATTGCAAGTACTCCCTACTCCTCTGTACACGGAAGATATCACGCAATACTGCTATCATTGTATTGAATGCAATGAGTGGTGCAACGCTTGGGTGGGCACGACATAAAATCAGCGCAGGGTTTTTAAGCCGTTGCATACGACTCTAATGCTCTGATATTACAATGCTTAAAGGTGCTCGTTCCATTCCATATTGGTCTATAAAACAACAGAAAATAGGATAGACAAGCTCTCGAGTCCTGTGAAAAAATTAGCAAGCCCTTGATGTGTGTAAATCCGAAACAGAGTTATCGAAGCCGCGGGATCATTGTTTTATTTCTGTGGTGCTCAAAAAAACTCACCCCTCCCAAAGAAGAGGGGGAGAAAATTGCTGCATATTCTAGCGAGTTGTGGTGTTCTGTCATAAAGTGGCAAGCATCCTCGTTGCAATGGAAATTGGATATATACCAGAGAGCAGATATCTTAACGAGTGCTTGATAACCCCCCCTCACGCATGGATGTCAGGAACACTCTACCCAATAGCTCAAGGAGCCGCTAGGTGCCTCTGTAAAAACTAAAAATAAACGAGGCATAAGCCTCGTTGATTTAGGGAAAACCTATCTACTAAATTCTATTTTGGGGTATTGGAACTTTAGCAGATCAGGTATTTTCTTTAGAAGAAGCTTTCAAAGGGCCTACTTTATCCAAGAAATTCTTATAGAGCTTGGTACCTCCCTTTCTTACTTCCTTATATTCCTTTCCCTTAAATAAAGGGTAAAGGTTTTTGTCCTTTACGGAGCGCCAAAAGCAACTACAACAGCACTTAAAGCAGAAGCATAGGATAAAACAATAGCTGTATGTTTTTTCATAGCACTTACCTCTTGTTAGTTTACCCGTTTACAATCCCATCCTACGTACTAAAAAAAACAAAGTCAATACCATTTTTGATTCATAAAATGATAAATTCGTTTTATGGTGTTTACGCAATCCTCTAAAGCCGTGCTCATAAATTGTTTGCGCTCGGCATGCAAGTGATTTTTAATGCACAAGAACCATATGGAGTAGAAAAAGTGTTTTTCGATTAACTGTACCCCATATTTTGTGTATGTTGGAATAATCATATTTGTTATGATTGGTGAAAAATATGGGACAATCATAAATGTCGTTAAAAGATTTTACGTTAAACACAACAGAAGCGCAGGTTGTATCTGCTGTTAAAAAAATGATGAATATAGCAGGTGCTGCGCAATCATTGGGTGTACCCAAAACAACTCTTTCATCTATATTATCCAAGCTAGAGAGAAAGCTAGATAATCAGATTTTTATTCGCAAACAAGGGTCTGGTGCTGTTATAGTAACAGAATTTGGCCATGAAGTTATTCCAAAACTGGAAAAACTCCTCTGGATTGCCGAGAGCATGGGGGTAAACGACGCACCAGCAAATGACAAGTACAACACAGGCGCGCTCTCTATTATGTCAACACAAACTATTCTCGAATCTTTTATCTGTCCCTATTTGTTTGATTTCGTAAATGAGAATCCAGAAATTGATTTAAACCTTCATCAAAAAGATGCGGACTATTTTTTTCAACCACAACCGCATGAATTATTTATTGGTTGCTGGGAGAATAATACGGAAAACTACTTGTATATCCCCTTTCATAGCTTTAAACAGAAACTGTGGGCTTCAAAGAAGTATTTAGAGGCATTTGGAAACATTAATTCGCTAGATGATCTTCCAAAACACCGACTCATACTCATGAAAGGTGTGCTTGAAGACGAGCATTTTAAAGCCAACGACTTTGTCATGCGCCGCCTGGGCTTGCCTATTTCGAAGGTGAATGTTATTACCGCTGCAGGTCCGCGTGTTTTTGATGTCTTGGCCGAGCAGGGCCTGGGTGTGATAGCGTCATCTTGGGAAACGTGCAAACTTAACCACCTTGATGTTGTACCGGTACTGCCAGAACTGGAGGGTGAAGCAGTGCCCCTCTTTCTAAAAATTGATAAACGTTTTATTGAGCATCCTTTGGCTCAATATGCTGCCGACTGGATCTTTTCTTGCAGAGACAGGGCGCTCCGCTCCATTGGGGTGGCCCCACAAATAGAGTATATCCCCTTCAGCCCACAACTCAACGAGCCACAAGGACTGGAGTGTGCACAAAAAAATTCGCGCTAATATCTCAAAAAAGCTACAAAACACTTGATTTCCTAAATGCACATAAGTACCGTAGAACGGATTTCGATTTCGGGGCCATAGCTCAGCTGGGAGAGCGCTACAATGGCATTGTAGAGGTCAGCGGTTCGATCCCGCTTGGCTCCACCAACGGTAACGAGGATGAAAAATATAAAAAATTCACTTATTGGTCAACTCCTGCTTGCACCTCCACAAATTCATGCTGACATATTTGATCAAAGCGTCATCCTTGTGTGCTCCCATGATAATGCAGGCGCCTTAGGATTAATCCTTAATCATCCTATAGACGCTATCACATTTATAGAGCTTTTAGCTCATCTGCAGATTAACTGCGATCAAAACATAAAAGACAAAAAAGTATATTTTGGGGGACCGGTTTCCATGAACCGTGGCTTTGTTCTGCACTCACGCGATGTGCTCCACGACACCTCTTCTATCATCTCTGAAGGTATTGCTCTCACATCCAACAGCGCCTTTTTTCATCTCATCAGCAAAAAAACACCTAAACACTGGCGCGTTGCCTTGGGGTATGCTGGCTGGACCGCGGGACAGCTCGAAGATGAAGTCAAAAATGGTGTCTGGATACAAAGGCCAGCGCAAGAAAATCTCATATTTGAAACCCCTGACACACAACAATGGAAAGCGTCTTTTGAAGAAATGGGAGTAGATCCGTATTTTATCTCACACGAAATAGGTATGGTCTGAAAGCTCTCCCTACCAGGTATTAGACTTTGGGATATCGCCCTTGAACTCCATTAACCGTCGCTGTGTCCCAGGGGATATATCGTCAGGCAAGCAGCATAAGGGACACCATTGGGAGGCAGAAATCTCTCCACTACGAATAGGTACTTGGTCAAAATCACGCACGATATATACAATAGGATAATCATCAACCTCCTTATAAACATGGTAGTATACACCAAATAAATCAGGTCTCCCCTGAGGTATAACACCCACTTCTTCCCACAACTCTCGAATAACAGCGCGCTCGGGATCCTCTCCGCGATCTACGCCACCACCTGGTATGTACCAGCCCGGCATATAGGTGTGCTTGATCAACAGCACTTCATCACCTCGCACAACAATAGCGCGTACACCAACAGTGGTATTGCCTAGTATTTTCTGCAGCCACTTTTGCATTCTCAGCAACATTCTATAAAAAAAATTCATTTAAATCTCCATACGATGTGTTTGTGTTCCCTGAACATTAGAGATCACGTTACCTTTATGTCTAAAAAAAGTATAAGACAAAGTTATTGTATGCACATCATTCATATGAGGATCTTCAGTCACTTCAGGATCCAAAAAAAACAACAGGGGCATATCTACTGATTGTCCAGGCTCCAATTGTTGCTCCAAAAAGCAAAAACATTCCACCTTCATAAAATATCCACCCGCTTTGTCTGGCGTTACATTATATGTTGCCATACCAATAATTGGTTCATCAGAAAAATTTGTGACGTGATAGAGTGCAAAAGCATTTTCTCCCGCACGCACTTTTATCTCTTTTTGAAGTGGCTCAAATCTCCACGGCAAATCTCCGTTCACATCCGCCGTAAATCGTACCGTAAACACACGATTTTTAATGTCATGCGCAAATCTATCAGTGATTTTAGGGGTGCCCCCAAATCCTGTTTTTTGGCAAAACATGCGGTATAGTGGTACAGAAGCGAACGAAAAAGCAACCATGGTCGCTACAAGAGCGACCAATATAATTAGTAAGGATGAATTTGGATCACGTGAATGAGACACAACAATTCTACATGCGAATTACGGCAATACCATAGAAAATAACGACGAGCACAAATAGAATGAGCCCCATAACCATATTTTTATGCTGTGTATTCTTCGTCATCAATTCATCCAATCTAATTGGCACACAATATAATCTACAACCATCGATAAGAAAAGTGCAAACAGATAAAGGATAGAGTATACAAAAAGAGCCATAGCGCGTTGCGCATTGTGGTAAACTTTATACGCGTATAACATAAAGATAGCGCTCAAAATAAGAGCGCTGAATAAGTATACACAGCCTAACATCTCAAATACACACGGCAATAAAGACGCCAAAAAAAGAAAGGCGCTATATACAAGAATCTGCTTGCAGGTCTCTTTAGCTCCCTGTACCACAGGCAGCATGGGGATTTTTGCACGCGCATAATCCTCAGATTGTCTCAGCGCTAATGTCCAAAAATGTGGCGGCGTCCACATAAAAATAATTAAAAAAAGAAGCCATGGCTCTATGCTGAAACTCCCTGTAACGGCTACCCAACCAATCACTGGCGGAAAAGCACCTGCCGCCCCACCAATGACAATATTGTGCGGTGTATTAGGTTTTAAAATAACAGTGTAGACAAAAACATAGAAGAAAATAGTAAACGCGAGACAAGCAGCAGAGATATAATTCACGGTCAAACCCAACACAAAAACTGCACCACAAGAAAGAATTACCCCAAGAGATAGTGCTTCATTTGGTTGCACACGACATCGGGGCAGAGGACGGCTCTGTGTGCGCTTCATTAACGTATCAATGGATCGTTCATACCACATATTTAAAGCACCACTCCCCCCTGCTCCAACAGCGATACAAAGAAGTGCAACACACCCAATAAACGGATGAATAGTCCCGGGTGCCAACAATAACCCCACACCACTCGTAAAAATTGCAAGGGACATGACACGGGGTTTTGTTAATGCCCAATAGTCCTGTACTGTCGACTCAGTGCCTGGAGATTTTTCTTGTGCTATGGACATTTTTTTATTCGCGGTGAGATTGTAAAACAATGAAACGGCGCTGGAGATGGAAGTGTCCACTCAAGTGTGTCAGCTCCCTCGCCCCAGGGATTGTTCGGTGCCTTTTTCCCCCAAAATATTGTGTAAAGCATGATAATAACAAACATCATGCCGCCAAATCCAGAAACATACGATCCAAGCGATGAGAGTTTGTTCCAGCCAGCATAGGCATCCGGATAATCAGGAATACGGCGCGGCATTCCTGCCAAACCAAGAAAGTGCATCGGCATAAAAGTAATATTGACACCAACAAAAACCACCCAAAAGTTAAGTTGTCCCCAAAATTCAGGATACATCCGTCCAGACATTTTAGAAATCCAATAATACAGGCCTGAAAAGATGCCAAAAACAGCACCCAACGACAGCACATAATGCAAGTGTCCCACCACATAATATGTATCGTGCATTGCAACATCAATGCCTCCATTAGAAAGAACGACACCCGTCAGTCCGCCCATGGTGAAGAGCACAACAAATCCGATCGCAAATAGCATTGGTGTTTTAAAACTAATGGACCCCCCCCACATGGTCGCAATCCAGCTAAATACTTTAATGCCTGTTGGAATAGCAATGATCATTGTGGCAGCTGTAAAGTACGCTTGCGCGTCCACATCAAGTCCCACAGTAAACATATGATGTGCCCAAACAGCTAATCCTACGATACCAATAGAGACCATCGCATAAACCATTCCTAGGTATCCAAATATGGGTTTTTTTGCAAAAGTGGCAATCACGTGACTAATAATTCCAAAAGCCGGTAAAATCATGACATATACCTCTGGGTGTCCAAAAAACCAGAATAAGTGCTGAAATAATACTGGATCTCCGCCGCCCGCTGGATCAAAGAACGAAGTGCCAAAACCACGATCCGTCAACAACATGGTGATTGCGCCGGCCAGCACAGGAACAGTTAACAGCAGTAAGAAAGCTGTAACTAACATTGCCCATACAAAAAGCGGCATCTTGTGCCATGTCATCCCTGGTGCCCGCATGTTGCATATGGTTGTAATAAAGTTAATCGCACCTGCTACAGAAGACACACCTGCCAAATGCAGGCCAAACAGCATAAAATCTGTAGACGGACCAGACTGCCCAAACCCACGTGCACTCAATGGGGGATAAAATGTCCAGCCTGTCCCCGACCCTGTGTCCGAAAAGAAAGCTAATACTAACAAAGAAAAAGATGGGATGAGAAGCCAGAAGCTAATATTATTGAGTCGGGGAAACGCCATATCTGGCGCCCCGATCATAAGAGGTATAAGCCAGTTTCCAAAGCCCCCAATTAGCGCCGGCATCACCATGAAAAAAACCATGATCAGTCCATGCATCGTCACAACAACATTATACATTTGGTAGTTCGTTCCCAGAAGGCTCGCACCTGGATCCATCAATTGCATGCGAATCACCATAGAAAGCCAGCCTCCAAGAATGCCACCAATTCCTGCCAAAATAAAATACAACGTCCCAATATCCTTGTGATTTGTGGACAATAACCACCGGCGCCACCCCGTTGGATGATCATGGTACTCTACACTCATAAAAGTCTCCTTGAATATTGTTTCAAAAATAGCGTCATTGTTCTACTTTACGAGAATTGAGACCGCGCGGCTTCGACCCATGTCTCGAATTCTTCTTCTGGAACTGCCCTCACCTCAATCGGCATAAATCCGTGTTTTGGTCCACAAAGCTCAGAACACTGTCCATAAAAAACACCGGGATAATCCGCTCTAAACCACGTTTCATTGATACGCCCTGGCACGGTATCTCTTTTCACGCCAAAGGCAGGAACAGCCCAACTGTGAATCACATCTGCAGACGTTGCAATAATTCGGATATTTTTTCCAACAGGCACCATCACGGGGTTGTCCACTGCAAGCAAACGTGGTTGACCCGGTTGTAACTCTTCATCAGGGATCATATAGCTATCAAATCCAAAATTTCCATGATCTGGGTATTCATAATTCCAGTACCACTGGTGAGAAGTGACTTTGATAGTCATATCTGCTTCATTTGTATGATCCATGAAGTATAAAAGCCGGAACGATGGAATAGCAATCACAATCAAAATCAATACAGGAATAAGTGTCCAAATAATTTCAACCGTTGTATTGTGAGAAAATTTTTGTGGCACTTTATTCGCACTCGCTCGAAAGCGCCAAAGGACGTAGCAAACTAATAAAATAACAGAGCCACCTATACAAGAAATGATTATTAGGAGAAAATCATGAAAGGCATGCATTCTCACCATCACAGGTGTAGCTGCGGTCTGGAAATTCATTTGCCACGGAACAGCCATACCTTTTGCTGAAACGGAAGGTATGGAAGTTAGGAGAAAGAGAGACATGCCAAAAAGACCTATGATTCGGTAAAATATTTTAGACATTTTCCCTATATCTCTTTTTTATTTTCTACAGATAAGATAAGGTATTTAAATAACATTATCAACGGATAAATAAGGCACATTATACATGGAAGAACAGGCGAAAATCATTGCCCCAGCACAATCTCCCCATTCTCTGGTTGTGTTGATGCATGGCTATGGGTCTAATGGGGATGATGTAATTCAGTTAGGGCATCATTGGTCACATGACTTGCCCAATACTGTTTTTATTGCGCCGAATGCGCCAGAATGCTGCCCACACGCCTCAAACGGTTACCAATGGTATGATTTGGCCGATACATCTCCAGCAGTGCTCAAAAATGGTCTTGACATGATATCCCCACATCTTAGAACCTTTATCCAAGATCAACAAAAGAAATATGATGTTTCTCCAGAAAAAACTGCCTGCGTTGGTTTTTCTCAAGGCACAGCTGTAGCTCTCAATTTGCTCCGAGAATCAGACCTAATGTGTTGCAGTATATTAGGTTATGCTGGAGAGCTTACCATCCCCCCAACAGAGTACCACGCGACACGCATACAACTCATCCATGGTGAGGCGGACAATGTTGTGCCAGTGGAGCGCTCAAAACTTGGTGATCAAACGCTCAGAAAGTTAGGCTACGATGTCCATCTTCATCTCATACCGTCCTTAGGCCATAGAATCGACAAAACAGCGCTCAACATTGGCAGCGCCTTTTTAATACAAAACTTAGCACGAAAGAAAAAATGAGAGAAAAAAATGTTGCTATTTTAGGGGCAACAGGCCTCGTCGGGCAAAAAATTATTCATATGCTTACAAAAGATGGGGCCTTTAATGTAAAAGAGCTAATCGCTTCACCAGCGAAAATAGGCAAAACATATCGAGAGGCCACAAACTGGCATATTTCCTCTCCGTGTCCAGAGCATATTAGTGCCCTGCGTATTGTGTCTCCTGATAATATTCAAAGCCCTTACATTCTTTCTGCCCTTCCAGCAGATCAAGCTTTATTCCTTGAATCGAAACTTGCTGAACGTGGCCATCATATATTCTCGAACGCCAGTGCAAATAGAATGAAAAAAAATGTTCCTCTAATGCTGCATGATATAAATCCTGATACACTTGTAGCCACAACACGGCAAACAACACCTGGTAAAATTATAACAAATCCTAATTGTGTTGTAGCAATTCTCAGCATTGCATTGGCTCCTCTTCTTCACCTTGGGTCTGTCAAAGAACTTAATATGGTTACACTGCAGTCCGCCAGCGGAGCTGGATACCCAGGTGTTGCCGCCATGTCTCTTCTGGATAACACAATACCAAATATCTTAGAAGAAGAAGAAAAAATAGACGCAGAAATACGGAAAATATTCCCTACCCTTGCATCGCCCATACATGTGCAGGTTAATCGTATCCCGATCCGCGATGGACATACCATATTGCTAACACTCGCGTATCAGAGCGCGATAAGCATCGAAAGCATAAAAGACACACTGAGAAAGGCGCCTGCATGCGTGCTACATACACACCCTCTACGCCCTCAACCTCAAGATTTGGAAGAAAATGACATGCGTGTACACATTGGACGCATACGACAAAACCCTGCAACACCCAACTGCGCTCAACTCGTTGTGGTGGGGCACAACCTTGCCCGTGGTGCCGCAGGCGCTACACTCCACAATCTCAAAGAATTTGTGCGGCGTTATGGTTAAAATTGCCAAATTTGGTGGATCATCTCTTGCAACAACTCAGGGCATAAAAAAGTGTTGCGCACTCGTAACGCAACATCAATATGATGGCGTTATTGTAAGTGCAACAGGCAACACAACCCGACAGCTCCTTCAATTGATGGAAACACATGACCAAGCTATCTACAGATCTATTTGTCGACAGCACATAGACATAGCCAAAGCCCTTGACCCTACGCACGACCTTCTCAACTGTATTCAGAGTATTCTGACATCTCTTGTGCAGGATATCACAAAGCAGGACAAAGAAACTGTACTACCTGCTGCACGAGATCATATCCTCAGCTACGGTGAGATGTTGTCCGCCACTTTATTTTCCCATGCCAGTCAATTGCCTTTTGCAGATAGTCGGCATTATATCAAAACCGATAACAATTTTGGCGCTGCCCACCCAAAGAGAATTATGAGCCCCAAACTACCTTTTGTCACACAGGGATTTATTGGAGCAACCAAATTTGGAGAAACGACAACGCTCGGTTTTGAAGGCAGTGATTACTCTGCAGCCCTGATCACCGCTACTTTAAACGCAAAACGCCTTGATATATGGACAGATGTTCCAGGTATATTTCCTGTTGATCCTCATATTGTATCCGACGCGGTACATTGGCCTTTTCTTTCTTACAATCAAATGCGCACACTTGCCCAAATGGGCGCAAAAGTTTTGCATCATCAAACCATGACTCCTCTGCAAGAAAGAGGCATTCCTTTCTATGTTCTATCAAGAAAACAGCCGAGCCTTCCAGGCACATGCATTCATCACACACCTACCCCCTATTTTGTCGCGATTAGCCGCCTTGACGCCGATACCATCACTACAACAGGTATTTCGATAGAGATGCTGTCCACCCTGTTCCCCAAGGAAAGGATGATACGGAAAATAAAAAATATAGAAATTCAGATTAAACCCGGAACCTGTGACGCAGTAACAAGAACAATGTACAATGCCTTCTTAAAAAGAAACCACATAACAGGAGCTCTGATACAATGAAATTTACGGTAATTGGCAATGGAAAAACAGGGAATTGTGTTTCCAGATTGCTCCCAAAAGAAAATTGCCTGGCTGTTTTTGATTCAAAAAATAAGCCAAACCTCGCGACACTGAAGCAAGCAGATGCCAGTATCGTATTTGTAACATCCCCTGTCATGATGACACTACTGCCTATGCTGCTTGAGGCAAATAGACCACTTGTATGTGGCACAACAAATGCGCAGTGGCCTGCATATCTATCCGAATATCTTGTAAAGGCTGACATTCCATGGATTATAGGAAACAATTTTAGCCTTGGAATGAATATGGCATTTTATCTCACAAAAACGTTAAATCAACATTTGTCTATTTTTGACAACCCTGAGGTTGGATTGCAGGAAATACATCACACAAGCAAACTAGATAGTCCGAGCGGTACTACCAAGACACTTAAAAGCTTCTTCACGAGCACTACCCCATATATACGTTCAGAACGCACGGGAGATAATGCAGGCAGGCATGCAGTCCAAATTTCTTCTCCAGGCGAAACACTCCAGCTCATTCATACTGCGAAAGATCGCAACATATATGCCCGCGGGGCTATTTTTGCCGCATCGACACTTCTCTGGAAATCACATCTCAAAGGTCTTGTCCGATTCGAAGATCTTTTTTGCGCCATACTAAGAGCAAAAAATGAGGGAAAAACATGAAGAATCAAGCTGTATGGACAGCGCTCATCACACCGTTTCAAAATCAAAAAATTGACTTTGATACACTCGATGCGCTCGTTGACGAACAAAACAGTGCTGGAAACGGGATTGTGGTACTGGGCACGACAGGTGAAGGCCTATCCCTCCACCCCATGCAGCAAAAAGAGATTGTACGACGCGTCTGTCAGCATAACTCTGAAACGCCACCTATTGTCCGAGCCAGTAGTAATTGCATGGAAGAGATAAACAAGTGGATTCGTTGGTGTAATGCGCTACCTCTTGGGGGTTTGATGTGCCCTCTCCCCCCCTATGTCAAACCAGGACCAGAAGGTCAATACAGTTGGTTTCGCAACCTCTTGGATCAAAGCGCTCACCCAGTCATGTTGTATAACCATCCTGGCCGCACAGCCGTTTCGATTGATGTAGATATAATAAAACGGTTAGCTGAACACAAAAACTTCTGGGCACTCAAGGAAGCAAGTGGATACACGGATGCATTGATAGCATACGCACAGGCGGCACCTCATGTGTTACTCCTTTCAGGCGATGATGCGTTTTTACCTATTGTCGCCCCCTTAGGGGCCAAGGGTCTCGTTTCAATGGCCTCAAATGCTTGGCCCGATGCCACACAAGCCTATGCACAAAAATGCTTACGGGGTGACATGCGTGCTTCCGACGTCGCCTTATGGACGAAAGTGGGCAAAATCCTATCTTCGTCCAGCAACCCTATCCCCCTGAAAGCCCTGATGCATAAACAAGGAAAAATAAGGACTTCCGAAGTTTTGCCACCTTTAAGTTGCCGTGATTTTACAGATATGAACATGCTAGAGAACATTCACCAAAAAGTAGAGGGCTGGTATGCTCAACAAAATTGAGTCGCCTTGCGAAGACTTCTTAACCGCACTTGAGAATGGTAGCAGGCGCGCAGCATTCAAGACAAATGAAAAATGGCAAGTAAACACAGATGTAAAAAAGAGCATACTAGCTATTTTTGCAAAAGGGGAAAATCAAGATATTCCGCACTTTCCCGGATATGTTGATAAGCATACTATTCTCCCCCGTCATTTCACAACTCAGGATAACGTGCGTATTGTACCCCAAGGCAGCACAGTACGTCGTGGAGCCTACGTCGCATCTGGGGTTGTGATTATGCCTCCTTCTTATATAAATATTGGCGCCTATATCGACCAAGGTACTATGGTGGATAGCCATGTCTTGGTAGGGTCATGCGCCCAAATTGGTAAAAAAGTACATCTCTCTGCTGGTGTACAAATCGGAGGGGTTTTGGAACCTATTGGGATGACGCCGGTGATCGTTGAAGATGGTGCCTTTATAGGCGCAGGCTGTATCATTGTAGACGGTATTCAAATCGGGAAAAATGCTGTGTTAGCTCCTGGTGTCACATTATCTTCTAGGGTTTCTGTTTATGATATTGTGCGTGAAAAAATTTATGAAAAAGGCGCTCCAATCCCCTCAAGTGCTGTAATTGTTCCAGGAATGCGTCCCATAAGACAATCCTGGGCAAAGGCACAAGGACTTACTTATACAACACCCATTATTGTAAAATATAGAGATGAACAAACAAATGCAGCAACGACATTGGAAAAAGTGCTCCGATGAAAGTCCCCTTTATAAAAATGGTAGGTGCGGGCAATGATTTTGTGTTCATTGATCGCGGTGATTTAGCCCGAAACCTGACCACATACGAAATTCAATCTATATGCCATAGACGTGATGGAATTGGAGCAGATCAAGTCCTGATAGCGTCTATTCAGGGGAGCATTATTGATATGCGTGTTTTTAATGCAGATGGAACGCCTGCGGAGCAATGCGGCAACGGTACACGCTGTATCGCCCATTGGTATCTATCTAAAAATGGCACCTTACCCCAAATCAACACAACACAACTTAAAATCAAAACACCGCGCCACAAATACACTGCTCATAAAATGATCGACGTTAAACTGGGTGCACCGACTTGGCCCTCGGTTGACACCACGTCGTTACGTCTTCCGCACAATATTGAAGTTGTAGATTATGTTATGTTTGGCAACCCACATTTAGTGTTATGGACAAAAAATCTCACAAATATCTCCGTGGAGAGCCTGGGGACATTTTGTGCAACACACCCCATATTTCCAAAGGGCACAAACGTCCATTTTGCTCAAAAGCGCCAACAAGACTTAGTTTCTATTCGTGTTTGGGAACGTGGAGCTGGAGAAACTGGTTCATGTGGCAGTGGTGCCTGTTCTGTTGTCGCCAGTGGTCGAAAACTAGGATACTTAAAGGATGCAGTCACCCTTGAATATCGTTCTGATGATCTACACATTTATGTAGATAGTCAAGAAATGTATTGGCTATCTGGCTCAGCACGTATCACTTTTGAGGGAATTATTGATTGTGAAGCCTAATATTGAGAGTATCCCACTGCGCACAATGCCATCCGGATGTACATATGCCTTACGTGTGCTAAGATTCAACGGCACGCGTCCCGGTCCTGGTGCATACATACAAGCAGGATTACATGGTGCAGAATTACAGGGCACAGCGGTGATTTATCACCTCTCACGCTATTTTGACGCATATCCGCCAACACATGATATCGTCTTAGTGCCGCAAGCCAATCCTTACGCGAATGATCTTAAAATAGGTGAATACACAACTGGTCGCACAAATCCCATCACAGGAGAAAACTGGAACCGACAATTTATCAATCTTCTTGAAAATGGGATGGATATTTTCTCACACAATACAGAGCATACATTCCGCAATGCACTTAAAGCGGCCTGTGATACTTTCAAAAATCGTAGGAGTAATCACAGTTTTGGAGCCTATCTTGCTTTAGTGTTACAGCGCCTCGCCATTGATGCCCGTTGCGTTTTGGATTTGCATGCGGACTCTGTCTCTGTACCATATCTTTATAGTCCTGCATACGCCATAAACGCAGCACGCTATTTAGATATAGCGCATATTGTTACAACACCAAATGCTTTTACTCCCTGCTTTAATCAGAGTTGCTTTTATCCCTGGTGGCAATGGGCAAGTGCACATGGTCAGAATACGCCTTTTATTTCCTATACAATAGAACTAGGTGATAAAGAATCCATCAATCTCGCATACGCAGAAATGTGCGCTCACAGTATTCTCAATTTTCTAAGGAATCAAAAAATTATATCTGGTATTGCAAAAAAACCTACAAATCCCTGCCATATAGTTCCTGAGGAAAAATTCATCCGCCTCTACGCTAGCACCAGCGGATTCGTGGACTACATAGCTCCCTTAGGCACACTATATGAAAAAGATGCGCTGCTTGCCAAGCTTCTGATACCGCACAAAATTGGCAGCAATCAATCCGACATCCTCAACATATACGCCCCGGAGCGAGGGTGCCTTGTAACTCACACAAGCAGTGGAAACATTCTAGAAGGTCAAGAACTTTTAAAATACATAGCATTGCCGTAACAGGCATCACTTCTCCCCCTATCCTCAAGCTTCTCCCTGTCCGCAAGCATAGAGCAGAAATATGCATTGCTTATGGTCCAATGCGAGAGGGGACGCAGCAATCGCACTGACCAATCCAATCCTTTGAGTGCAGCCTTTCAGAACATAGCGTGACTTGAGTATTGTCATCTAATATCCATTATCAAAACAGGCCAACGCATTATCTTGTATGTTCAAAAATTCAAAGGGGGCTAGATACTGGCTGTCGTGTTTTATATCCAAAAAGACAGAGAAAAAACCGCGGTCAGCCAAATCTGTTAATCAATACACGCAATCGAGCCACTCATTGAATCCTATCCATCATCTACATGACAAAATTTTATACAACGCTCTCAACGTATTAACAGAAAAAATAAATATTCAATTTTCTACCCTTACCTACCTCTTGTGCATCTTTCGATGCACAAAAATCTGCCACTCCATTGAATGCAAAAGCATAACACATGCAAGGTCAAACTTACACACAATTCCTGAAGGCGTCTTTAGTCCAGTCAATCCTTCATTTGTTATCTCTGTGACCACATCCTCTAGATCGTTTGTCTTAACAGATCGCTCATAACTTTTTAAGCTTTTAACCAAGAAAGGCTGGTGTCATTAACACGTATCTGAGACGTAGATATGGTGCAATTCCGTCACAGCCTGCGTCTCTTTGATTCAGCAACTGCTTTCACAAAAAGCGCATATTCTTGTGTAACTTTCATTACACGATTGCTATTACATGAACAAGCAACATACTTAAGAAAGGCAACCTCATTACGCAAATATCACCAGTCTTATGCATTGTATATATAATCGATGGCTGGCATGTCATACGCAGCTCTTTGGCATCAATCAGCGCATTTTCCGTTTCTTCCAGTTTCTTCTGTGTAGCAGACAGATGTTATGCCTGGTGGATGGTTTTTGCAGCACCTCCTCCATACGCATCCGTATGATCAAGCCGCTGCTCTAGCCCAAGCAATCCAATGTACACGGGGCTCATCTGAACATATTCTTATGACAAAACCCTCCCTCTGAGTCTTCCTCTCCTCGCGCAGCTATTGTGATGGAATACTCTTGATGATTACGACGTTATTATCAAGATTTACAAGATTAGCGTGCAAGGATTTTTCCGCCTTCGTCTCTGTATATTTTAAGATTGATGTTCTGATTGTATCGTGGCATTCATCGCCTCAAGCTACCCTCGTGCTCTTTTCCATATTCTTCTTCGTGCAGCAATTGTTTGCTGATTCTGCAATGGGAAAGATTGTAGGTGCTTTGCGCCATTAGGGGCATAGGAGTATGCAGACTGCTTCTTTTGTTTTTTTTTGCATCAGCAAAATTACTGTCATTCTTTCAAGATACGCATATAAAAATACCTTGCCGATAGATGATAAACTCCGTACAAGTTAATACTAAAGAAGTGCGTTCAACAGAATCGGGTAATTCTCACGATGGTGGATAATATACAACAAATACTCACAAATTATGCCAATACCTCTATTGGTGTACGATGCAATATGGCACGTATTTTAAACCATGGGGCAACAGCTGGAACAGGGCGTATTGTTATTTTGGCTGTTGACCAGGGGTTTGAGCATGGGCCGCTGCGTAGCTTTTCACAGAACCCTGCGGGCTATGATCCCACCTACCACTTTAGTATTGCAATCAAAAGCGGTGTTTCTGCAATTGCAGCTCCTCTAGGATTTATCGAGGCTGGAATTGCACGCACTTACGGCATGGTGCCAACTATCCTCAAAATAAATAGCTCCAACACACTCACAAAGTCCTCTGCTCCTAATCAAGCAGTCACTGCTAATATTGATGATGCACTACGCCTTGGCTGTAGCGGTATTGGATTTACCATTTATCCTGGTTCAGCTGACTCATTTGATATGTTTGAAGAGCTTCAGGCCCTTTCCAGAGAAGCAAAAGAAAAAGGGCTTGTCGTTGTCGTATGGTCATATCCGCGGGGGGATATTACCAAAGAAGGTGAGACAGCGTTAGATATTGCAAGCTACGGCGCTCACATGGCATGTTTACTGGGTGCAGATATCGTAAAATGCAAAACCCCAACAAGCCACATTGCGCTCTCAGAAAGCAAGGATGCTATCGCTATACACCCGATAGGCCACGAAACTCTCACAGGACGCATCCGTTATATGCTGCAAAGCTGTTTTGACGGAAAGCGGATCATTATTTTTTCAGGGGGTGCTATAAAAGATGATAATACGTTACTTACAGAAGTGAAAGCTATTCACGCGGGTGGTGGTTCTGGATCCATCATTGGTCGCAATGTTTTCCAACGCCCGGAGAATGATGCCTTAAAACTCATTCAAAATATGCAAGCAATATACACAAATCAAAGGTAGAAAATCTCATGAAAGTAAATGGCAATACTTTACGCCCTGGAAACATCATTGAGCATAAAGAGCGTCTTTGGATTGTCGCAAAAACAATGCACACACAACCTGGAAAAGGAGGTGCTTACTTACAGGCTGAACTTAAAGATCTTAAGAATGGCACAAAGTTAAACGGACGCTTCCGAGCTAGCGAAAGCGTTGAGCGTGTGCGCTTAGAAGAAATTGAACAACAATTTCTTTTTCAAGAGGGAACTGATTTCACATTTATGGACAACGCTACATATGATCAAGTAACACTCAATCGTGATCTGATTGGGGAACCGGCTGATTTTTTGCAAGGCGGAATGATGGTATTGCTCTTACTGTATCAGGGCAACCCTGTCCAAGTGAGGCTCCCCGATCATATTGTAATGGAAGTTGTGGAAGCAGATGCCGTTTTGAAAGGGCAAACCGCGTCTTCATCCTACAAACCTGCCATGCTTTCAAACAATCGACGCATCATGGTTCCTCCGCACATCAATGCCGGTACAAGAGTAGTCGTCGCCACCGAAGATGGTTCCTATGTTGAAAAAGCGAAGGATTAGCCGATGCAGCCGAGTTACCATCGCCGCATACAAACGCCTATTATAAATGTCATGGTAGGTGCAATTGAAAAAGCAACAAAACGTTTGCGCCGTGACTTTAGTGAAGTTGAACACTTACAGATGACGCAAAAAGGGCCTAGCAACTTTGTGTCGCATTCAGACATGTACACGGAACAGATTCTTGTTAAAGAGCTCCAACAAGCTTATCCAAGTTATAGCTTTCTGTTGGCAAAAGGAAGAGAAATTAGAGGAAACGACCCTGACAGATGCTGGATTGTTACTCCACTGGATGGCGTAACAAACTTCCTACACGGCATTCCGCACTTTGCGATCTCTATCGCTCTGATGCATAAAGATCAGAGCATTGCGAGTGTCGTGTATGATGTGATGAAAGATGAGCTGTTTTGGGCTGCGCAAGGGAAGGGCGCTTTTCTTGAAAATCGTCGCCTCTATGTCTCGAGTAGAAAAAATCTTACAGACGCCTTGTTTTTAACAGAGCTTGCTGGCCCCGATACGGATAGAGCAGAAAAGGTAAGAATGATGCATGCCCGAGCCACACAAAAAATAGGCTGTATCCGCAGTTTTGGTTCTGCTGCATTAAGCCTTGCCTATATTGCGTCAGCACGCGCCGAAATCTATGTTGAGTACGAGATAAAACCATGGGCTGTTGCGGCTGGCACATTAATTGTAGAAGAAGCTGGGGGAATTATTTGCACTTTTGAGAACGAAGATCGCCTATTGAATGGCGCGAGCATGCTTGCGAGCAATAAACTGATACACCAAAAGAGCAAAGCGCTTTTAATAACATGAGGAACTACTCTCTTGTTGCTTCAACGATTGATGCGCACTTCCCAGTACAGAACAAAAGGAGAGAGTAAGTCGTGTATCAAATATTGTTTCTCGCAATGATTGGAGGCTTGTCATGTAAAAAGATTTAAGACTTACACCCCCCACAGATTTCGATCCGCGATATACCCTTTCAGCGTGCCCTTATCATCTGTAGAAATCTTGATCTTACACCAGCCATTAGCACATGAAGAACATCGCGCGATATTATATTTCCCAATATTTGCAACAATGGGTGCGTCTTGAGACGGCTTTTCATGAAGCGTGCGTGCTGTCATATCAATTAAAACATGATTTGTTTTAGTAAACATATTCTGGTGAATCCAGCCAATACTTCCGTCATGGGCCTTCACTTTGTGCCACTCCTTAAACGTCGCAAGCACTCGCATAGGTAGGTATTTTCTTTTAAACACCCATGTAATAGGATAGTTTTTCCCTGGTCCCACACGCATATTCACCTCATCCGATTTCAAGGCCAAATAGGATGGTGTGCCATGAGCCCAAGAAGATGAGCAGTATACCAAAAAGAGTATTGCACGCAAACCAAAGAAAGAGAAAGCTCCCCACTGTTGCATCGTTTACGCACCTGTCATAATGCGATCCACCAGCTGCTTAACCGTTGGAACAAATCCATCAGCATAAAATGGATCCTGACCAAATCTATATGCTCTATGACCTGCAAACATAAGGTTTTCGTCAATAGATCCACCATGTGCAATAGATTGCAAAGTTTTTTGAATACAAAAAGAACGTGGATCTGCCTTGCGACCCGTTGTTCCTTTTTCTCCTTGCGACCAATTACTAAAACGACAAGCGCTTAAGCATCCCATGCAATCAATTTGATCCTTCAGAATGGACTTGGACTGTTCTTTCGTAACAAACACTAATGTAGAATCAGGCGTGCGCATCATAGTACTATACCCTTCTTCCTGCCAGGCCCTAACTTTTTCCATATCCTCGGAGGCTATATAAACCGTTCGCCCACGCGCACTCACAGAAAGTGCTGTAACATATTCATCCTCAGGTGCGCGTCTATACGTAACCTGCCGCTCTGTTCGTTTCCTGAGATCGTGAAGGAAGGCATTGTCAACTGCTGATGAATAAAAACCCGTTGGACTAAATTTATTGAGATAAATACCTCCTTTTGTCAATGTTAAAAGCTTTTTCTTCCATGCATCAGAAATCGGACTTTCTTGAGTAAGCAAGGGCCGTGTGCCAAATTGAAAAACAATAGGACCTACGTCAGGATTCTCTATCCAATCAGACCATTCGCTTAATGCCCAAACACCACCTGCCATAACAATAGGGATATGATCTAGGCCAAAGCTCCTCATCATATCTCTTAACGCTTTTGCACGCGGAAAGGGAGGTTCAGGCTGGTTATATTTTTCGCTACGCGACAATCCATTGTGTCCGCCAGCAAGCCAGGGATCCTCATAAACCACACCGCCAAGATATTCAGAAACTTTATGATATGCTCGCTTCCACAGTGCGCGAAACGCCCGTGCAGAAGAAACAATGGGATAATAGTAGACGCCGTATTGTGCGGCAATTTCTGCAACACGATACGGCATTCCAGCCCCACATGTCACACCATGCACAAGCCCCTTAGCGCCCTCAAGAACACCATGTAAGATAGCTTCAGCTCCACCCATTTCCCATAAAACATTCATATGAATCCGGCCATTACCGCTCGCGTATTCATGAGCAACTTGCGCCTGATATACACCACCTTTAATAGCATAATCGATAAGCTCGTTATGGCGCTCACGTCGTGTTTTTCCATGATAGATTATGGGAATTGACTTCCCATTTTCATCAACAGCATCCGCATTAACCGCCGAAAAAGTGCCAATACCCCCAGCTGCAGCCCAGGCACCGGCCGTCACGCCCGTAGAGATGGAAACACCTTTTCCACCTTCCACAAGAGGGAGCACTGACGCGCCGGATAAATTTTGTGCGTTTATAATCCCCATGGCCGCCAAAATCTAAGCTAATTCTTCTGTTGATCCAACCTGCTTCATAGACAGACGCACCTTGCCCCGCTTATCAAAGCCAATAACCTTCACTTTTATTTTGTCACCCATTTTCACGACATCACTAGACCTCTCCACGCGTCCTTCTTTCATTTCGCTAATATGCACGAGGCCAGAGGAATTAAGAAAGTCAACAAAAGCGCCAAATTCAACGATTTTTACAACTTCTCCATTGTAGACTCTCCCCTCTTCTGGGACCGCCACAATACTTTCAATCCGCTTCCGTGCCGCATCAACCGAAGCACTATCAGGTCCCGAAATAAAAATGTTACCATCGTCTTCAATATCTATTTTGGCACCTGTTGTCTCACAAAGCTCTCGGATAATTTTTCCACCAGAACCGATTACTTCCCGGATTTTATCTGGATTAATCGTCATCCGTTCCATTTGTGGTGCATTTTTATTCAACGATTCTCGTGACGCGGTCATCGCTTGATTCATCTCACGAATAATGTGCAATCGTCCATGCTTTGCTTGAGCCAGAGCCTGACTCATGATGCTTTCATTAATGCTTGTTATTTTAATATCCATCTGCAACGCAGTGATGCCTTCAGTGGTTCCCGCAACCTTAAAGTCCATATCACCTAAATGATCTTCATCAGCAATAATGTCACTTAATACAATAAAATCATCTTTTTCTTTTATAAGCCCCATGGCAATTCCCGCCACATGTCCGGGAATCGGCACCCCCACATCCATAAGCGATAGTGAGGCACTGCAAACCGTTGCCATAGAAGAGGAGCCATTCGATTCTAACACTTCAGAGACAACACGAATTGTATAAGGAAAATCTTCTTTTGCTGGTAACACAGGAGTAATTGCTCGCCATGCAAGTTTACCATGACCAATTTCACGACGACCTGGCGAACCCAGACGGCCTGCTTCACCTACAGAAAATGGTGGGAAATTATAATGCAGCATAAAATCTTCTTTATATGCACCTTCCATCGCATCAATAAGCTGCGCATCATCGCCGGTACCAAGCGTGGCTACTGCTAACGCCTGTGTCTCACCGCGTGTAAACAATGCGCTGCCATGCGCTCGGTCTAATAAACCCGTCTCGCAAACGATCGGGCGTACTGCTTCAGGATCCCGACCATCTAGGCGACTCTTTGTCAATAGCATATTGCCTCGCACATGAGCACGCTCAGCGCTATGCACAATGTCACGCAGTATTGCTGCGGTTACACCTTCGTTAAAATCGAAAAATTCTGCGACGACAATCTCATGTATATCGTCAAGTTTTTGACGACGTATCTTCTTTTCTTGGAAATTATATGCATCAGCAATCATATCTTTTGAAAAAGAAAGTACAGCGGTTTTCAACGCTGCGTGCCATGAAGGCACTTCAGGTAGATCCCATGGTTCTTTAGCCGCATCTTCGGCAAAAGAACAAACCGCTTCAATAACAGGCTGAAAACCTGTGTGTCCAAATTTTATTGCCTCAAGCATAACTTCCTCAGAAAGCTCACCTGCCTCAGATTCGACCATTAAAACGCCCTCAGACGTTCCCGCAACTAACAGATCGAGCTCTGAATTTTCAAGCTCCGCTGGCGTTGGGTTTAAAATGTAGTGTCCATCGACATATCCTACACGCGCCGCTCCAATTGGGCCAAAGAAAGGGATGCCAGAGACAGCCAATGCAGCCGACGTACCGACCATAGCCGCCAAAACAGCGTCAAATTCCTGGTCAAAGCTTAATACTGTACAAACAACCTGCGTTTCATTGTTAAATTCTTTTGGAAATAGCGGGCGAATCGGACGATCAATCAATCTGGAGGTCAGAACGTCTTTTTCAGAAGGACGCCCTTCACGCTTAAAAAAGCCACCAGGGATTTTACCCGCAGCATAAACTTTTTCTTGATAGTGCACACTCAATGGGAAAAAATCTTGAGTTGGGGTCATCTTTTTTGAAGAAACAACGGTTGTCAAAACTGCTGTATTACCATAACGCACAAGGACAGCGCCATCTGCCTGACGTGCCATTTTTCCTGTCTCGAGAATTAAGGGTTTTCCTCCCCAGATACTTTCTTTTGTAAAAACATTAAACATTATATATAAACCTCTATCCTTTCAAGGCCTGACCTGAGAACAACTACACCGTACACAAGCACCAAAAACTAATGACGCAGGCCAAGACGTTTAATCAAATCCTTGTAGCGTGCTTCACTTTTTCCTTTGACATAGCGCAACAACCTGCGCCGACGATTAACCATCGCTACTAACCCTTCGCGAGAGTGGAAATCTTTTTTATGAATTTTCATATGCTCGGTCATGTTAATAATACGCTCTGTAAGCACAGCCACTTGCACTTCTGGAGAACCTGTATCCCCTTCTTTTATAGAAAAATCGGTAATAATATTTTCTTTTTTATCTTTCGTAATCGACATCACATCTCTCCTTCATGTTGACTCATATTAAACACACGCACAGGCTGCATAAAACCAGCCTTGATTCGTACAAGGGCAACGGGAACGCCGATCACATCGTGGGCAAGCGCCACATCATTATCGGGTAATGCATAGGATAAAGTAACGAGTTTTCCTTGTTTTAACTTAACTGCGTCTTTATCTGAAATTGGAATCGCCAGGATGTCGTCCAGCGCGCTTCCAATAGGTTCTACCCATTGTCCTATTTCAGAGAGGTATCTAATTTTCAACAAATTAGCAAGAGAAATCGTATTTTTCTCATGAAACCTGCCGACAAAAGTGCGCCTAAGATATGTAACATGCCCACATGTGCCGAGCGCATAGGCCAAATCCACTGCGAGACTGCGAACATATGTCCCCTTGCCACACACAACGTTAAACGTCACTTCACGCTCATCATTCTTTACACATTGAAGGGAAAAAATCTCTACTGGCCGTGCGGACATATCAAATACTTCCCCCTGACGGGCCTTCTGATAGGCAGGTACACCATTGATTTTAAGCGCGGAATACTTGGGTGGCATTTGCATAATATTGCCTAAAAATTGCGGGAGTACTGCTAAAATTTCACCATCCATCGGTCGCACATCTGATACGGCCGTTACGATACCTTCACGATCTCGCGTATCACGCGCCTCGCCCCAGCATACCGTAAAGACATATCCCTTACGATTCGCGACAACATACCGCATCGTTTTTGTTGCCTCATTAAGAGCAATAGGCAGTACACCCTGTGCTAACGGATCAAGCGTCCCAGCATGACCAAGCTTTTGAATCCCAAAATGTCGTTTTATTTGGGATAATGCATGCGCAGATGTTATACCTTCTGGTTTATCCAAAAGAAGCCAACCGTGCACGCTTTTACCGATCACGCTCAACGTCTTTCCGCACCTTCTTTGTCCCTAACAATGAGTCAATTTTAGATGATGTATCAAAGGTCTTGTCAGCTCGAAATGTCAGTTCCGGTATAAACTTGAGATGTATTTTTTGACCAAGTTTCCGTCGCAAAAAAGGCTTTTCCATGTCAAGTAACTTGATAACCATCACTGTCTCACTATAAGCAAAACCTAAGGGAAAAATAAAAACCTTGGCCAATCGCAAATCGGAGCTCATACGCACTTCCGTTACCGTCACAAAATAGGCATCTAATCCCGGCATATGGAATATGCCTTGCTGAAGAATATCAGCCAAAACGCGCCTCACTTCTTCCCCAACTTTTAAACAGCGTGGACTAACCAATGTTGTGCTCCAAGCGCTGATCTACCTTTTCTGCAAGATATTGTGATACACATTTATACAATTCTTTCAATTGATTCAAGAAATAATGATCAGCCCCTTTAATCATCGTCAGATCAATATTCAGACCACGCTGTCTGGACAATTTTCCTGCCAACGCTTCTACGCACTCCGTAGGAACTACCGCATCTTCCGTCCCCTGTATAATTTGACCCGACACAGGGCATGGTGCCAAAAAATTAAAATCATACTTATTTGCAGGCGGTGCAACTGAAATAAAGCCTGTAATTTCAGGACGACGCATAAGAAGCTGCATCGCAATCCATGCGCCAAAAGAAAAGCCGCCTAACCAAAATTCTCTTGCATCCGAGTTTTGTGATTGCAGCCAGTCAAGTGCACTCGCTGCATCATTCAATTCACCTTCACCGTTATCAAAAGCCCCTTCTGAACGTCCAATACCTCTAAAATTAAAGCGACACACATTAAATCCATTACGTAAAAATGTTTGATATAATGTATATGCTACTTTATTATGCATAGTCCCACCATAAAGCGGATGGGGATGCAAAATGAGCGCAACGGGAGCCTGCTTATGAGCATGCCTTTGATAGCGCCCTTCAAGACGTCCCGCTGGACCGGGAATGATAATTGCAGCCATGCTTAACCTTAAAAACAATATTCATTATAATTCAACCGCACACCCTACCTCTAAAGAGCGCAGCATTTAAATCTTGACTAAAATAGTCAGGTATACTACATTCTAAGATGAAAATGATTTCAGCCTAGATGGAATTATAATAGGTTTTTCTAATAAAACAAGTAGATTGATGAAATTAGGTACAAGAGGACGATACGCTGTCATGGCAACTGTGGATCTTGCCTGCTATGGAGCAGGTCGTCCTGTTGCGCTGTCGGAAATTTCTATCCGCCAAGGCATCTCCTTGCATTACCTAGAACAAATTTTCATCAAACTAAGGCGTGCTAATATTGTCGTAAGCGTACGTGGTGTAAATGGTGGCTATAAACTTGCACAACCAGCTCAAAAAATTTCTATGGCACATATCATAGAAGCTGCAGACGAATCTCTGAAAGCAACACGTTGCACAACCAATACTGAGGGATGCATGACCAGTGGTGCACGATGCTTGGTCCATGGTTTGTGGGAAGGCCTTGGGGCGCAAGTCCAAACATATCTTTCTAATATTAGTCTGGATGATGTTATGCAAAAGCGTGTTCGGGTCGCAAGACGGGCGGGGATCGTCTAAAATGTCACAAAAAAAAATCATATATTTAGACTATAATTCTACAGCCCCCATGCTACCTGAGGTCGCAGCACGAATGGCCGACCTATTGCACACACATCACAACCCATCCTCCATGCATCAGATGGGACAAAAGGGCCGTCAATATCTTACTCAAGCACGACAAAAATTAGCAAATTTTTTAGGGGCAGATCCAGAATATATTATTTTTACCAGCGGAGGCACAGAGGCAAACAATCAGGCTTTGCGTTCGGTCCCCTGGGATAATATTATTATATCGTCCATTGAGCACGATAGTGTTTACAAAGCAGTTCAACATCCACACATCATATCTGTTGACTCGGATGGAAGAATCAACATGTCTGCTTTAGAAGAAAAAGTGCATGCATTGCGGGACAAAAAAAATCTAATCTCTATCATATGGGGCAATAATGAAACAGGCGTCCTGCAGCCCCTCTCAGATATCATAACATGTGCCAAAAAATATGGGGCGTATGTACATGCCGACGCAGCGCAAGTGATTGGAAAACAGCCCATAGACTTTGATCAGTGTGGCTTAGATATGATGACCGTTACCGCCCACAAGTTTGGTGGGCCCATTGGTGTCGGCGCTCTCATTGCGAAGAAAGAAGTACCTCTCAACTGCTTCATACGGGGGGGTGGTCAAGAAAAAGGGAGGCGTTCTGGTACTGAAAATGTTAGTTCGATTATAGGATTTGGTATCGCCGCAGAAAAAGAACCGGATCTATATTTTGTACGAAAATGGCACATTGCATTTGAGCGCCGCATTCAAGAGGCCTCTGGGAATACAGCCTATCTTTTATCAGGCAACGCTCCGCGCCTACCTAACACTTCTTACATTTCCATGCCTGGGTTGAGCAGCAGCACACAAGTCATAGCTTTTGATCTGGACAATATATTGATTAGCGCGGGGTCTTCCTGTTCGTCTGGACGCGTCAAACAATCCCGAATCGCAGCAGAACTTACGCATGATAACACGATTGCTTCCACAGCTGTACGTTTTAGCAGTGGATGGGCAACAACAGAACAAGACCTGGAAAAGGCGGGGGATGTATGGATCCATCTCTTTCAGAAACTCAAACAAGGACCGACAACATGCATCAACAAATCTATCTAGATTACCAAGCAACAACACCTTGTGACCCACGAGTAGTAGAAGAGATGCTTCCGTATTTTAATGAGCATTTTGGGAATGCGCATTCACGCAACCACATACATGGATGGAGAGCAGAAAAAGTCGTTGAAAATGCACGCACACAGATTGCGCAGAGCATTAAGGCTAGTGCAAAAGAAGTGATATTTACCTCAGGCGCCACAGAGTCTAATAACTTAGCAATTAAGGGTATAGCCGATTTTTATCAAGACAAAAAACGCCATATTATTACATGTAAAACTGAACACAAATGTGTTCTAGATGCATGTCGTCGCTTAGAGGGCAAGGGTTTTGAGATCACATATCTCAATGTACAGAAAAATGGTTTACTGGACTTAGACGATCTTCGCACCGCTCTACGCGCGGATACGCTCCTTGTATCTGTCATGGCTGCAAACAATGAAATTGGAGTCATTCAACCGCTACAAGCTATAGGCACACTCTGTCGAGACAATAACACATTTTTTCATACAGATGCTGCGCAGGCTGTGGGTAAAATCCCTATTGATGTTGATGAGATGTCTATTGATTTACTAAGTATCTCTGGCCATAAAGTCTATGGCCCCAAAGGTATTGGTGCACTTTATGTGCGCCGCAAACCTC
This sequence comes from Alphaproteobacteria bacterium, assembly GCA_965178295.1. Classification (GTDB taxonomy): domain Bacteria; phylum Pseudomonadota; class Alphaproteobacteria; order UBA7879; family UBA7879; genus CBCXTT01. Next base: position 27,762 of record CBCXTT010000002.1, read on the forward strand.
GCGTGCGTCTTTCAGCACAAATCAATGGGGGTGGGCAGGAACGTGGTATGCGCTCTGGCACACTACCCGTTCCACTCTGTGTGGGACTGGGGAAAGCACTGGATATTTCTATGGATGAAATGGGCACAGAAAATGCCCGCATTACAAAATTGAGGGACCGATTTCTAGAAAAAATTATGTCCCAGCTTCCTGATGTATATTTAAATGGGGATAATGTGCACCGTTTACCTGGTAACTTAAACTTAAGCTTTGCCCATGTAGAGGGTGAAGGACTAATGATGGGTATTAAAAATTTATCTGTGTCTTCCGGCTCTGCATGCACTTCTGATTCACTGGAACCTTCCTACGTGCTGCAAGCACTTGGAATCAATATTGAAATGGCGCACACCTCACTCAGAATTGGAATTGGGCGTTTTACAACGCAAGAAGAAGTAGAGGCTGCTGCCACTCAAATTATTGATGCGGTCAAGCACCTACGGCAAATGAGCCCACTGTGGGAAATGGCACAAGAAGGTATCGACGTCAGTAAAATTCAATGGGCGGCGCACTAAAAAGGAGAATAGTATGTCCTATAGTAAAAAAGTTATTGATCATTATGAGAACCCGCGTAATGTAGGGTCTTTTGACAAAGATGAAAAAAATATCGGCACCGGCATGGTGGGTGCACCAGCATGTGGTGATGTAATGAAACTACAAATCAAGGTCGATAATGATGGCGTGATTGAAGAGGCAAAATTTAAAACATTTGGCTGTGGAAGTGCCATTGCCTCAAGTTCCCTCGTGACTGAATGGATTAAAGGAAAAACACTAGATGAGGCAATGACCTTGAAAAATACAGATGTTGCAACATATTTAGAGCTGCCTCCTGTCAAAATTCACTGCTCTGTTCTAGCAGAGGATGCGATTAAGGCAGCGATTCAAAATTATAAAGAGCATAACAATGCTTAAAAAAATTATGTCGATTACGCCTGCCGCTCTTCAACAGGTGCGTCATTTGCTTGATAAACGAGGCACACCCTCAGTTGGCATCCGTATCGGTGTGCAAACAAAAGGATGCAACGGTCTTTCTTACACCCTTGAGTATGCGGGACAAAGAGAACCGTTAGATGAAAAAATAAGCACCCATGGCGTTGATATTTTCATAGATCCAAAGGCTGTTATGTTTATACTTGGCACTACGATGGACTACGTAGAGGGTAAATTAGAATCTGGGTTTACCTTTAAAAACCCTAATGAAAAAGGTCGTTGTGGTTGTGGGGAGTCATTTCATGTCTGATTGTCCATTTGCCTTGTTGAACCTACCCCCCACCTTTCATATTGAGACGGCTGAGCTCGACGCTCATTACTTTCAAGCGCAACTGCGCTACCACCCAGATAAATTCTCTAATGCACCTGATGTAGATAAAATGTATGCCGAGAAAAAATCGGCGGAGATCAATACAGCGTATCAAACGCTTCAAAGCCCTATCCAGCGTGCCAAAGTAATTTTGAAAAAAAATGGCATTCCATTTGATGCAACAACACCCACTGCAGAAGTCTTAGAAAAATCTATGGACCGCCGCATGCAAATAGAAACGATGAAAAACGACGACGCGCTTCAGGCGTTTTCTATCACTCTTATGCAAGAATGGAAAAAAATGTTACACATCCTTGAAAAAGAGCTAGAGCAAAAAAGCACTAACGCTATCAATACATTAATGCACCTCGTTTATATCGAAAAAGCACAAGAAGATCTAAAGAAAAAATAGGGAAAGAGACGGGAAAAATATGTTATTTCAATTGCATGAGCCCGGGCAAACACCCAAAGCGCCTCAAGATACGTCATCGATTGTCTTAGGTATTGATCTTGGCACCACGCATTCTGTTGTTGCTATAGCCAAAAATCAAACGCCCTACACCCTGAAAATCGATGGTCATCCACTCGTTCCGTCTATTATGGCTGATGTAGGAGAGATCAAAATCGGTCGGTCTGCTATGCCGTTTTTATCCACACACCCAGAGCATATCGCCCGTTCTACAAAGCGCCTCTTGGCAAAAAGTGTAGAAGATAAGGATCCTATATTATCCCAATTTCACCTTGTAACCGACAATAATACACAGGGCCTGGTGCACTTTAAAGTAGGCAATAGAGTATACAATCCCATCCAAGTAGCTGCAGAAATTTTAAAATACATCAAAGACAAAACCTGCTTACACTTTGAGCGTGACATTAACCAAGCCGTTATCACGGTGCCAGCCTACTTCAATGATAATGCACGCAATGCAACTCGACTTGCCGCACAAATGGCTGGATTTGATGTGTTGCGCTTAATCAGTGAGCCCACAGCCGCTGCGATCGCTTATGGCTTAGACAAGGAAAACCATGGGTGTATTGCTGTGTACGATTTAGGGGGTGGTACTTTTGATATATCCATTTTAAGATTGCAACAAGGCATTCTACAGGTGATAGCAACAGGTGGAGATGCTAGTTTAGGTGGGGATGATTTCGATCATGCCATTGCAGATCACATGCAACAAATGTGCAAGACCGCAATAAAAGTGCCCAACGCCCAAAAACATCTTCTGACACATGCACGGAAAATCAAAGAGCACCTCACTCAAAACAATGTCTATAGCGGTACAATATATGGTATTCCCTACAGTATCGATCGCCTAACTTTTGACAGAATTACACAGCCCCTACGTGATCAGACAATAGAAACGATCTCCTCCGTTATGCATGATGCACACCTTAAAATAGAGGACATTAACGCTGTGGTCCTTGTCGGTGGCGCCACACGCATACCTTCCATATATAACGCGGTAGAGAAAAAATTTCAACGATCCCCGCTTACAACCCTAAATCCAGATGAAGTTGTAGCTCTAGGCGCTGCGTTACAAGCAGAGAATCTCACTACAGGTGGAAAGAGTCTTCTTCTTGATGTTACGCCACTTTCTTTAGGCTTAGAAACAATGGGTAATATTGTTGAGAAAATTATTCTACGTAACACGCCAATCCCCTGTCGAATCGCTCAAACATTTACTACACACCAAGACAATCAAACAGCAATGCGAATTCATATTGTGCAAGGAGAGCGAGAATTTATGCAAGACTGTCGCTCTCTGGGATATTTTTCTTTGAAAAATATCCCTCCGATGCCCGCTGGCATGGCAAAAATACAGGTAACATTTTTGGTCGATGCAGATGGACTTCTAACAGTTAAGGCAACAGAAATGAACACTGGATACGCACAGCATATCGATATAAAGCCTAGCTACGGACTCACTGAAAAAAAAATTCAAACCATGCTGGAGGAAAGTTACCAGCATGGAGCGCATGATCTCAATAAAAGACTGCTCATCCGTTCTCAAGAAAAACTAAACCAAACAATAACAGCACTGCAATCTGGGCTCGAAGATGATGCGCACCTCATTGATGAGGCGACAAAAAAGCATTTAAAAGATCTTGTGGACAAAGCATCAAAAGTTTCACAAAAAAAAGAGCACTTAGATGCGCTCCAGCAAGAGATCTCTGAGGCTAGTCAAGAGTTTGCCCAATTGCGCTTAGAAAAAGCGCTCTCATCTAAAAAAATAGATAGTACTGGACATACTCTTAATCGAGAGAAATAACTCCCACTCTATTGACTATCTACAAACAAAACGACACGCTTCAGCTCTTTATCATTCCAGTTTTTGACCATATCTGACAAAACATTTTTACCATGAACAGACGTATCGTGTAGCAGCGCACACGCTAATACCAGCTTACCCTCAAAAACCATTGCATGTTCAATGCGAACAGTAAACAAGATTTTCTTTCCTGAATCAGGCTCAACAAAAAAAATGTTTCCGATAGGAAATTTGGATTTAAATGATCCTTTTCCCATCCAAAAATCAGTAAATTTATCGATCGGGAGCGAGATATCAAATATGTCATTTCCCTGTTGAATGTCGTATGAAACCTGGTCAATCATTGTTGATGGATCGAGTGTTAAGACGAGAAGACCTGGTATTTTTTCATCATGCGTAGCCATGGCACCTGGGGCTGTTATCACAAAACTCTCTTCTAACTTACTTGCCTTAGAGTCAAATGCTTTAACCGTAAAATACGGCACAGGATCACGATGAGAAAGAAGAGCTAGTTCCAAGAAACTGAGGATGTTTTGTTTTTTATTGGGCGAAACAGTCACAATATCTCCCTTAACATGCATTGTGTCAGCCAAAATAGGAATGTAGTGCGCCCCAACCGGACTATCCGTAAAAAACAAGAGAAGTTTATGATGATCCGCTGGTATTCTTCCAAGGAGATCTATGGGCGCATCCGAATAGGCGGTTCTGTCATGGTCCGCGTAGCGCACCATATTTGCAGCTTTAAAAGAAACGGTTACCTCTTTTGCATCAAACATGGGCTTTTCAACCACGTCTCCACTAAAAAATGTATCTGTTTTACCACTATCCTTGTCGCAACCCAAAAGGACAAAACAAAGCAAGAGACACGCAAATTTAGACATTTCTAACTCCCCTCAAACAATCTTACGATCAATTATGTTAAATTGTGTTTTAACTATACCAGACCTCATCATAATTTCCAAAGAAATATATAGCATGTTTATTTAATCAGACAAACATGCGTGCGATCCATCGCATATAGGCGGCGTCTGTGTATTCTTACACCCACAAAAGAATAATGTTTCATCCTTTGTAGCTGTATAAGGTATAGGTTTTAATGTACCCTCCTTTCTGTGCGCCCCATCACACCATGGTTGTTTCTGGCTACGTCCACAGGTGCACCAATAATATGTTGTGCCGGCAATGGCATCGATGGAAACAGGCTTGTTTTTTGACATAAATTACTACTCATTTTTTCACCAAAAGTTTACTACATTCAGAGAGCATAAGACAAGGACTTGACAAATACGCATCACAAAAACCATAATATTAAAAAACCATACATTAAATAACGGGGGATTTTAAGATGCGATACTTTGTTTTTATTTTATCTATGATATGCATTATACCTATTGTCAATGCAGGCCAGAAGAGTACGACGGCCGCCCAAATGAGAGCTAAGTACAATGTCAGAGACTTGTCTTTCGAAGAGCAGCGCAACCTACATGACACCATGGGGCACAACAAGACACGCAAAAAAAGTAAAAAAAATGGATTTTTTACAAAGTTACACCATAATCTTTGGGTGTGCGATGCGTCATGTGCACGCCATGATGTGTACAAGGTATTAAGACATTGCGTACTCACAGAGCAAAAGCATCCAAAATGTTTAAATAATTTGGCCGTTTCCATTCAAGATAAAGATTATCAAACAAAGTTCTATCGGACTCTGGAGCAAGATGTGAAAGTGCCAAAACACATAGAACAGATTGAAAGCCTCATTGAGGCCCGACGTGCTTTTATAAATGACAAAAAACAGACGGGTGAATGGGAGCATAACAAGGATATGCTCGAGAAAGAGCAGCGTGTTCAGATTCTCATAAATAACCCCAGAACGTAGAAGAAAGAGGAAAAATTAACAATGAATTATTCCAAACTTGCGCCAGTCTCTATCTTTGCTCTATCTATTGTCTTTCTTGGATGGACGCTTTCTAGTGGCTTAAAATCTTTTCAAAGTCAGCGACAAAGTTCGGTGACTGTAAAGGGTCTTGCCGAAGAATTTGTGAAATCTGATTTTGCGATCTGGAAAATTAGCTTTAAAGCTAGTGGAAAAAAAATTGATGAAACTGAGCAGCAATTCAATCAGCAATTAGACCACGTGCGTCAATTTTTGCAAGATATGGGGTTTGGCGTTGCTGACTTTGAGTCCATGGTCCCAGTTGTGGAAGATCTAACCACCCGGGAATATCAACATAGCCGTTCAGATAGGGCAAACTATCAAATCGATGGTGGCTATGTTGTGCGCACGGTCGATGTCGATAAAGTCAGGCATGCACTAGGGCAAACCACTGCTCTTTTGAAAAAAGGAATAATGCTAACATCTGGGGGACACTATTCTGGGGGACACTATGATGGCAATCCAAAATATCTGCTTCAACGGTTTAATGAAATGCGTCCTGCGCTTTTGCAAAAAGCTACACAAAATGCCCGCGCCGTTGCAGAGAAATTTTCGAGTGATGCTGGTGCAAAAGTTGGAAGAATTTTAAATGCACGCCAAGGTGTTATTGAGACACATGGCGCAGATGGAGGGTACCACGACAAGGGAAGTATTGAGAAGAAACTACGTGTTGTCAGCACCTTTACCTTTGCTCTCGACCACTAACAGCGCATAAAAGAGGTCCCGACAAGCCCCTTGACGTTTTCTACCACATTACGTTACATTGGCCAGAATGATTGGGGAATAGTTTAGCGGTAAAACTCCCGGCTCTGGACCGGGAAACCTAGGTTCGAATCCTGGTTCCCCAGCCATTCTACGCACAAAAATATGGTGAGGGAAAGAGATATATGCACACACAAACACTCTTAAGCGATCTCACCATCGTCTTGTCACCATCTCCTGAAGCGGAATTTGTTTTCCACACTTCTATGACCGATTCACCTTCCATAGAAAAGGACGCATTGCAGTGTATGGGCAAAGTTGGCTTTGATCTTTCTTTCTATGTTGCGCACAACAAAAGACAAAATTGGCGCATTCAATATCCTAACTCCATTCAAAAAACATGCGAAAATGAGTGAGAAAAGTAATGCGCAACTTCAATCAAACCGGCTGTACTGACGCCGAAACAAGGTTCATAGATCATCCAAACAGCAACGTGCCAGAGATGATTGCGTATGTGCTGAGTGGCGCGGGCACACACAACCTATTTTTAGCAGATCCTTACCCTTTTTCTCTCAACTCAAGCGCCACAATAAATACCTTCTTCGGAGCGCGATCATGAGCATTTTAATTTCTATTATCATCATGCTTCTCCTCTTTATTGCATGGACTGATTGGCAGACAGACTGTATGCCAGATCAATTGATTCTTACCGTTTTTTTTCTTACAGTATTTGTGCGCTTAATTGATTCTACCTCTGCATTTCCCTTTATACTGTCCTCTATACTGCTCTTCTTAAGCGCGCTTGTACTCCGTCTTGTATTGATAATGCTAGGCAAAGATATTTCGGGCATGAGTGACATCAAGCTCCTACCTATACTCGGTCTAGGCATAAGGCCGGAAGAAATATCCACCTTTCTTATATGGGTAGGCGCAGTTGGACTAAGCGCCCATTGTATCAAAAGTGATGAAGGTCTCTTGCCCGTTGGACCCGCCCTTATCATCGCTTTTTTGATATTATTTATCCCCAAATATCACTACTAACATTGCGCCTCTACCAATACGACTACCGTGTTATCCTCTGTATTATCTATATTGCTGAATACCGATCAACAAGTCGGTACTTTCTCATAAGCAGCATTATATCATTTCTACCGCATCTCCAAGGCATTGTTATCATGTTTGACAGGTATTACTCTGTTGAGGCCATAAAAACAATACACTCCTCCTCTCACCATCGTTATCTATCTGACACATCACAATCACATATTGATATTTCACATATAGCGTAGTGTCTGAATTTGTCTCAATCCAATTACCTGCACTCTCGATTCGTTCTTCTTCTATGCTTGTAGATGGCAGCTAATCTACAAGCAGGACTCGGCCAGACAATCACAAAATTCAGCTTGTTAAAGGGTGCGTTAATACGTTACGGCTACAAGCTATAGGCTGGTATTTTTATCCCAATATTCTCGTTCACCCTATCTTATGAATTCATATAGACGAAAAAATAAAATTGAGAATAGAATGGTTGCTAAAAGAAATAGTGTTTCTCATTTTTCGAAAAATCGTATATAACTGGGTATCATATGTTTGTGCCGTTCTATATTTTAAGGAGTTAAAGATCTTATGGAAGGTTTTGATATAATGGGCATGTTGCCCTTAGTGCTTATTTTTATTGTTATGTATTTTCTGATTATCCGTCCACAAAACAAAAAGTCCAAACAGCATAAAGAAATGTTGGCTCACTTGAAGAAAGGTGACCGTATTATCACAAATGGTGGCCTCATTGGTCATATTCATAACTTAGAAGAGGACGAAGTAGTGGTACGCGTTTCCGCAGATGTGCAAGTGCGTGTTGCACGATCCATGATTGCAACGGTTATGCTTGTTGACACGAAAAAGTCCTCCAAAGAAAAATCAGAAAAAATAAGAAAATCCAGTAAATCAGTCAAAGCAGGAAAGTAGTTTCAAAAGCCAAACGCCGACAATCGTCACATATCAAGAAATAACTTGGAATCGACCACGATAAGCGTAGAGAGGCTGAGGTCATGTATATACAAAAATGGCGCCTATTTTTAGTGATCATCTTATCATTGTTAGGCATTACCTATGTAACACCTAACTTTTTATCCGAGCAAACCTTGAATCAAGGTTGGCCTGCTTGGCTACCCGATGAACGTATCAATCTTGGTCTGGACCTGCGAGGTGGAGCCTCCCTACTTTTAGAAGTCGATGTAGAAACAGTTGTTAAAGACCAATTACAAAGCCTTGCAACAGAAGTGAGACAGACCCTACGTAAACAAAATGTAGGGTATGCGAAATTGCAGCTTCTACAAAATGGTATCAAGCTAGAGCTCCGTGATACAGCTCAAAAAGACAAGGCTTATAAGGCTATACGTAAAGTGGCAGACGCTCTTCTGGTTACGACGTCTGACAGCGGTTCTGTAGAAGTAACATTTGATAGTGACGAGCTACATCGCCGCCAAATCGCAGCCGTTGAGCAGTCTATTGAGATTATACGTCGCCGCATTGATGAGATGGGTACAAAAGAGCCTCTGATTCAACGTCAAGGCATAGCTCGTATTTTAGTTCAACTCCCTGGTTTGGGCGACCCATCTGAAGCCAAAAAGCTTATTGGCAAGACGGCAAAAATGACCTTCCATTTAGAACACCCCGATAATCGGGGAAATTATAATGCACATCATCTGCCATTAGGGGCTATGTTAGTCAACGAGGAGATATCGCGTGGAAGCGAGGTGCACAAGCACGCAATCCTCCTAAAAAAAGATCCTGCTATTACAGGTGCAATGCTGACTGACGCACAAGCTGCGATGGATACGGAGCACACAGGAGGATGGGTGGTAAACTTCGTTCTTGACGCACTTGGATCCAAGCGTTTTGGCGATGTTACAGCAAAAAACGTGGGGCAGCGTTTTGCCGTAATTCTAGATGAGAAAGTTATTACGGCTCCCGTTATTAATTCACCCATCCCGGGTGGACGCGGTGTTATCACCGGTCGATTCACTGCAAAAGAGGCTCAAGATTTGGCGGTGTTGTTACGCGCCGGCGCTTTACCTGCTCCACTCGCCGTAGTGGAAGAGCGCACAGTAGGTCCAGATTTGGGTGCAGATTCTGTAAAAGCGGGAGAGAATGCAACCATTATGGCTGTTATTCTTGTATTAGCATTCATGTTTTTTGTTTACGGCTTGACCTATGGCGGTATCGCAAATATTGCACTGGTTCTTAATCTGATACTGTTGCTCGCTGCTCTCTCCTACCTTCGTGCCACCCTTACTCTACCAGGTATCGCAGGCATTGCCCTCACATTGGGTATGGCTGTTGATGCCAACGTGCTGATTTTTGAACGCATTCGTGAAGAATTGAAGGCCGGAAGACGTGTCAATATTGCTATCAAGTTAGGATATGAGCGCGCCATGGCCACTATTCTCGATTCAAATATCACAACACTGATTGGTGCAGGGCTGCTTTACCAATTTGGCACAGGACTAATACGTGGATTTTCCGTTACTCTATCTCTGGGTATTTTAATCTCCATGTTTACAGCAGTGACTGTAACACGCGTTATCATATCTATTTGGTATAATATTTTTGGCGCTAAATCTTTGTCGTTTGGTTTGGGAGAAATGAAATGATTTATGGTATCCGGCTCCTACCTGAAAAAACAAATATCCCTTTTATTCCTGGGCGCTATATAACATATGCCGTATCTGCCGTAATGATCATCTCAACACTCGGATGCTTTTTTACACGCGGACTCAACTTAGGAATCGATTTTAAGGGTGGGATTGTCGTCGAAATGAGAGCACGGGATCTCATTGATTTACGTGCTATGCGCAAAACATTGAGCGCCCTTAATCTCGGTGAAATATCGCTACAGGCATTTGGAAGCAACACGGATGTACTAATCCGTATGGAGCATCAGGATGGCGGAGAAACAGCTCAAGCACATGCTATTGAAAAAGTGCAGTCAGCTCTTGGACCCACTTTCGAAACACGCCGAATTGAAACTGTTGGTCCAAAAATTGGTGATGAGCTTGTGCTCAATGGGTGGAAGGCTATTCTTTGGTGTTTGCTTGCAATGCTTGTTTATGTTTGGCTCCGCTTTGAATGGCAGTTTGGTCTATGTGCTATTTTAGCGTTGATACACGATACGCTAGGTGTTTTTAGTCTTTACGCTATATTTGGCGCTGAATTTAACCTCACAGCCATTGTGGCTCTGCTCACAACGCTCGGCTACTCGATCAATGATACTGTGGTTATCTATGATCGTATTCGAGAAAATCTTCGGAAATCAACAAAGATATCCATTCCTGATGCACTGAATCTCAGTATTAACGAAACACTCTCCAGAACTATTTTAACATCTGGCTCAACCTTAATCGCATTACTCGCACTCTATTTCTTTGGTGGCGAGGTCATTGCGAACTATAGTCTTCCGATTATGACGGGTGTTGTGGTTGGCACATACTCCTCTATTTTGCTCTCGGCCCCTCTTCTCTTGGGCTTTGATTTAAAAAGTTTTATTGAGAGTCGATAAAGCGACATTGCATAATATGCACGCACACAACTTAAGGATCACTTCCATACGACCGACCCCCCCTCCAATCGTGCATTGGAACACAATAAATATTTTTCCCCTTTTTAATCAATAGTCATCTTTTATTAACTTTCTTTCTCTATCCTACTTATTGCAGAGAGACCTTCACTAAAGATATATGAAGAAAAAATCAGGTGTTTCTGCTGGAAGATCTACATTGCCTATTAAGATCTTTAGTCCCTAGAACGTACAGGAGAGAAACCGATGAAACGATCCAACACATTGCTCATATTTGGCTGGCTTATTTGTATGGCCCTTTCCCCCGTTAATGCAGATACAGCAAGCACAGACCATCGTTTTGAAGACAGCCTATCGGGGGTCGTCAAAGGAAGAAAAATTACACCCATTGCAATAGAAGAAGCAGATATTCGCGCTCTAGAAAGACATTCTAACAGCTGTCTGACACGTTGCTGGGCCCAATGGAGGCCGCGTTTTCATACCGCACAAGATAGAGCTAAAGCGTTTCTTGTAAAAGCTGACGCGTGGATGGAGGTCGCATTAGAAAAAGCAGGGGATGCGCTAGACTGGGCACACGAAAACCAAGATGCATTTTGGGGTGTAAGCAAATTTGTGCTGCAGCTTATCGGCGATGATAAACTGCGTGCAGAAATAGAAAAGCTCGAGAAAAAAAGTCGACATTATGGTTCCAAGGCCAAAAAAATTCTTGGCATGGTTGACGCGGCGCAAGATGTTTTGCGTACCCACGCTGTATCTCTAGATGGTATCGATCATTCGGATCTTAAAAGGCGCGTTCAAAGTCTTTTTATGGACCTTGTTGTTGCTGCTGCTGATGGAAAATCCAACAGCCGAATTTATACGGGTAAAGGAGCAGAAATACATTTCGGCTATCAAGAAGAAGATGGTGAAACGATTAATCTCATTACATTTGGTGCACACTTAAACCAAAAAGATGTGACTGATGCTGAACCTATTGATGGATATACAGTAGATGAGAAGCTTAAAGTCAGTACAATGCTCGACCAGCTAGACGGCAAGGTGCCGGGCATGTCTTCTGTGGATAAAGCACTGCTACGACGTGCAATCAATAGTCTTTCAGCATACGGTGGTGAGGTTGTCGTCAATGATACAAATCATGCAAAGAATAACGTAGCTGCTCGCTCTGTTCATGTATGGGCTGTAGGAGATACAGAGCGGACGTTGCCGCCAATCTTCAAATTTCATGTTCCACAACCTACGGATATACGACGCATCGTATAAAAGGTTGTTCAGCAAGAAAAGTCTGTTGTTCTGACGGGCTTTTCTTTTTTAAACTATATTACACCTATTGTCTGTCCAGCGCTTATCATTATCATATTGTATAATGAGAACAAACAGAGCAGGGACCGCCCTTCCCCATTCTGCTACAAATAGTAATACAAAATATGTAAGAAAGCGGAAAATAGGGCGGGTAAAAAACTGCTAAAGATAGAAAATTGTGTCACCCTGCTTATATAGCGTCTGAGATATTAAGAGAAAATATTGCCCCGCCCCCCGCAATAAACAGTTATATGATTAATTTTTTAACATTAAAAGATTGATGCCCTGTTTTTCGTGCGCCCAAACATTCAACAATGACTGTTTTGTGACGTACGGAGCATGCACAATATTTCTCTAATACTCTTACTATTTTTAATCGTCAGCTCTGCAATGGCACTGTCTCAGGCGCACTTCTATGCTTAGCACCACAATACCCCATCTTCCAAAACACAGCACTACTTTAGAAGAAAGGCGTCTTACTCATCTCTGGAGTGAGCGGGTCCTACCTAAAAACCCTCATAATTTTGTTGACGCTGCATCTATTGCTCACTATAGTGAGCAACGTATTCTTCAATCTGCTTGACGCAATGAGGAGTCTTATACAGTAAGCGGGCACTTAGCTCAGTTGGTAGAGCATCTGACTTTTAATCAGAGGGTCATAGGTTCGAACCCTATAGTGCCCACCACTTCTTCATTTGCCTCAAGACAATAAAATCAGCATTACCCCCTATATATTAGAAATTTAGTGGATTTTAAAAGCATAAATCTTGGAGCACATGATACAACCTCATGCACAAATAACCAACGCAGAGAATTGGTTTATTCGCGAGCTGGAGATTCGGCATGTGGGGGAATCCGTGTATCTCGAATTCAAGCTTCAGGATAACACGAGTACGCAGTCCGCCCTCGCTACCAATACGCTGTACTCTGAGGGCTCTTAATCCGGAGCTCGCTAGGTTAACACTGCAAAAAATCTGCTGACTTTTCTGAGCGTGCGCCCGCAAAGCGCAAGCATGTTATCGCCATGTAAGAGGACAGACGTATCTTGTATAGAGCCATTAAAACTATGCGAGGTCACAAGTATGTGAGATATGACCTCAGCGACAGGCTATCGAACGATGGGTGATAGAAAATATACAAAATGCATCGCCAAAAGCTCTATAGACTTTAGGGCATGTATGAAACCCGTCTGACAATCACGAGTAGTTTTGACTTATCTTTTTAAGAGAGCTATGAATTATGCGCAACCTTTCATTCCAGATCGAGATGTAACATCATCAACATGGCGAGATACTGATCACCTCCATTGCGCAAAGTGCCGTCCCCCTTGCTCACGATGTTTTGCATATGATACAGCACTTCTTATATTGTTGATTAAGAACGTGTGTAGCGGACACTAATACGACACATGAAACCCCGCATTCTAATCACGGTGTCACACTACAATCGGGTGTCCGGACACATTATAACCTCCCCTCGCTTCTGCAGAAAAACAGTTTCTGAGTCTGAGATTGATGATGAAAAAGAGTGATCGAGTCAAACGCTGAAACCCGCACCCGCGGTTGTTCAGATTGCGTCAATCGCAGAAACGGGAGACGCCAATACAGCGTTCAGAAGCGGTTAACGACCCCTGCAACTGCGCTTCGAACAGAATATTGTCCAGAAAAGACAGTAATATTCTTGGTATACAAATGTCAAAAAATAATACAAAACGTGGTAGGATTGATACACTCGCGATACTCTCTACCCAAAACGGACGTGTACACCAATGCAATCGACTGTGCATATCACCTATAATTGCAGGCACCAGAACGTGTAATGCAAGGAAATAATGTTAAGCCAATCAAAGGATTGATACCACTGCATACACAACAGCACACAAAGCTCTTTTGGTGTACAAAAGAGCTTAATTTGCTCAAATATACTGTAGAAGTAGAGGCCAATGAGTCTCAAATGACTACGTCTAGCACAATGGCAACCAGTCATTTTGGGGGTCTAAAAAATGCAAATCTTGCACAATATTGCAGAGATCAATTGGTCTTAGATGATTAAGCAATCAAACAGTATAGCAATCGAAAACAAGATCAATGAGAGCACTCCGCTCTCATGCTTGGCTCTATCCAGACAGTATCGATCTCCTGCTAAGCTGAAATTTACTGCTCTGGTCTCCCCAGAGCCTTCGATAAAAAGGCATACAACGGATATGCATTGGCTGTACACTCATACTTTCTAGAGTGAAGAGAATCAATCCCTGGATGCATCGTTAACTTACCCAGACGATACACCTCTAAGATGAGAGCGTTTTTACGTCTCTATTTTCAGAATTTTCTCTGCCAAACGTACGTTCTTTGTTGCAAAATCGGCGTATTTTTATACAATCTTTATTGGGTCGTGAGAAGAGAGGAGTGTGCCATGAATTTTGACAAGCTTACAGATCGAGCAAAAGGTGCTCTCCAGTCAGCACAAACGCTTGCTCAGCAGCGCCATAATCCCCAGATATTACCCTTGCACCTGTTAAAAGTATTAGTAGATGACAACCACGAACTCTGCTCAAGCATCATAAAAGCTGTCGGCAGCAGTCCTAAGAAAATTTTAGAAGAGACAGAAGCAGCATTGGACAGAGAACCACGCGTAGAAGGTCAAAGTGTGGGACCGGCCTTCAGCGCACAGTCCATGATCCATATACTGGAAACAGCAGAAAAAAATGCAGATAAGGCAAAGGACTCATTTATCACCGTTGAATGCATTCTGCTCGCCCTTGCATTATCACAAGACAAAGTCGGAGACATATTAAAAAATTCTGGCATCACACCCCAGAAATTAAGCACCGCTATCACCAATATGCGCAAAGGCCGCCAAGCTCACTCGGCCTCGGCAGAGGATAACTACGATGCTTTAAAAAAGTATGCTCGCGACCTCACAGCCGTTTCCCGTGACGGGACACTTGATCCCGTCATTGGTCGCGATGAAGAAATTCGCCGAACAATTCAAGTATTATCCAGGCGCACAAAAAATAATCCTGTTCTCATAGGGGAGCCTGGCGTGGGCAAGACAGCCATTGCTGAAGGTCTTGCGCTACGTATTGTGAATGGAGATGTGCCTGAAAGTTTACGAGAAAAAAGTCTTTTCTCTCTCGATTTAGGTGCTCTGATTGCCGGCGCGAAATATCGTGGTGAATTTGAAGAACGACTCAAGGCCGTCCTTGCTGAAGTATCGGATGCCGCGGGACAAATTATTTTGTTTATCGACGAACTGCATACCCTCGTGGGTGCCGGTAAAACCGACGGCGCCATGGATGCATCAAATATGCTCAAACCAGCTCTTGCCAGAGGCGAGCTTCACTGCATTGGGGCAACTACCTTAGATGAATACCGTCAATACATCGAAAAAGATGCTGCCCTTGCGCGTCGTTTTCAACCTGTCTTTATCTCAGAGCCTGGCGTTGAAGAAACCATTTCTATTTTGCGCGGTCTTAAGGAGAAATATGAACTACATCACGGTATCCGCATCACAGATGGAGCCATTGTCGCCGCATCTATGCTCTCTGATCGATACATAACAGACCGATTTTTGCCGGACAAAGCTATTGACCTGGTAGATGAAGCGGCGAGCAAGCTGCGCATGGAAGTGGAGTCCAAACCTGAGGCCCTAGACGAATTGGATAGAAAAATTATCCAGATGAAAATTGAGCGCGAGGCTTTAAAAAAGGAAAAAGACAAAAGGTCTACGCAACGCTTGGTAGACCTAGAACTAGAACTCTTGTCTCTTGAAAAAAAATCGTATGATGTAACGGGCCAGTGGTTAAGCGAAAAAGCAAAATTGACTGCAGCTCAAGGTATCAAGGAGCAGCTTGATCGTGCTCGAAGCGCACTTGAGATCGCACAGCGTGCGGGTGATCTTACAAAAGCCGGTGAACTCATGTATGGAGAAATTCCAGAACTTGAAAAAAAAGTGCAGAAGATAGAGACGCCCCACGGCTACATGGTCCAAGAAGAAGTTACAGATCAAAATATTGCCAGTGTAGTCTCTAGATGGACGGGTATCCCAGTAAGCCGAATGCTAGCTAGTGAATGTACAAAGCTTCTCAAAATGGAGGAAAAACTCCACGAACGCGTTGTAAGCCAAGAGCAGGCAGTGCGTTCTGTGAGTGAAGCAGTGCGTCGTTCACGTGCCGGTCTTCAAGACCCTAACCGCCCTATGGGCTCATTTTTGTTTTTGGGGCCTACCGGTGTAGGGAAAACAGAACTCGTTAAGGCCCTTGCCGAGTTTTTATTTGATGATGAAAGTGCCATGATACGCATTGACATGTCCGAATTCATGGAAAAACACGCTGTAGCCCGACTTTTAGGGGCCCCTCCGGGCTATATTGGATATGAATCGGGAGGCGTTTTAACGGAGGCAGTACGCCGCAGACCTTATCAGGTTGTCTTATTTGATGAAGTAGAAAAAGCTCACCCAGATGTCTTGAACATATTGCTACAGGTTTTAGAGGACGGACGCTTGACAGATGGACAAGGGCGCACAATTGATTTCCGAAATACGCTTATCATTTTAACTTCAAACTTGGGAAGCCATATTTTAGCCGAACCCATAAAGGGAGAATCTCCAGATGCCGTGCGCGATCAAGTCATGAATGTTGTCAAACAAGCCTTCCGACCAGAATTTTTAAACCGCCTAGATGAAATTTTGCTATTCAGTCGGCTGCAAGAGACAGACATGGCATACGTTGTCGACATTCAAATGAGTCGATTGCTTAAATTGCTTGAGACAAAAAAAATTAGTCTAACTTTAAATGAGGAAGCAAAGGCCTGGATTGCAAAAACGGGATATGATCCCATTTATGGGGCACGACCTTTAAAGCGTGTTATTCAAGAAAAAATAAAAAATCCTCTTTCAGCCATGATACTAGAAGGAAAAATAACCGATGGAAGCAAGGTTATTGCGTCATATAAAGATGGTACATTAGAATTTAGTATCATATAAGGCCCGCCTCAAAAATTATGCCTTTTCACAATTATACCTTTGCATAATAAAGCGCAGGCTTTTTAATGTGCGTTGTGGTACAAATAATCTTTGTGGGCGTTATGTTGAGGAACTTTTATGAACTATGAAGCATTATTTAATGCACCGTTACAGACAATCAAAGCTGAAGGTCGGTACCGATTTTTTGCTGATTTGGAGCGCATAGCTGGTAACTTTCCTTATGCATGGCATCATCAAGACAATGGGCGAACCGACAAGGTAATTGTTTGGTGTAGTAATGATTATCTTTCTATGGGCGAAAATTCCGTTGTCTTAAACGCTATGCGGCAAGCTATTACGCAATGTGGTGCTGGTGCAGGCGGGACTCGCAATATTGGCGGCACAAACCATTATCATGTTATCCTCGAAAAGACACTGGCGGTATTGCACAAAAAAGACCGGGCACTCCTCTTAACTTCAGGATATGCGGCAAACGAAGCAGCCTTATCAACCCTAGCGCGCCATATGCCCCATGGTGTTGTTTTATCAGATGAGTGTAATCATGCTTCCATGATTAACGGCATTAAATACAGTGGCGCTGAAAAGCGTATTTTTCGCCATAATGATGTGCATGCTTTAGAACAGCAGCTGAAAGACATTGGAGCCGATCGTCCTAAATTAATTGCTTTTGAATCCTTGTATTCTATGGATGGTGATTTTGCTCCTATATCCGCTATTTGCGACCTAGCGGAAAAATACAATGCCATGACATACATAGATGAGGTGCATGCTATCGGTATCTATGGCAAGCAAGGCGCTGGACGCGTAGAAGAACTTGGAGAAGAAAGCCGTGTTACTATGATCTGCTCAAACTTTGGAAAAGCCGTAGGTGTTATGGGGGGATACATCAGTGCAAATGAACCATTTGTCGACTTTATTCGCAGCTTTGCTCCCCCGTTTATTTTCACAACAGCCTTACCACCCGCTGTTGCTGCAGGGGCAATTGCAAGCATTGCACATTTCTCAACATGCGCAGAAGAGCGCGACACACTCTGGAAAAATGTCAATACTTTCAAAGCATCACTACATCAAGCTGGATTTACGTTTCTTGATGATAATAGCCATATTGTCCCTCTGATTGTAGGTAATGCCTCTTTATGCCGCGCCATTACAGATCGCTTGCTGCATATTCACAAAATTTATGTGCAGCCCATCAATTATCCAACGGTCCCCAGGGGCACAGAACGTCTTCGTATCACTCCCTCACCCTCTCATACACCAGAGATGATCCAAGCGTTTATCTGTGCACTTCTAGAAGTTTGGGCACACTTCGATCTTAACCGTAAGAAAATGACCGCGTGAGGGTTAGAGCATGTCTGATGAACTCAAAGGCTTTAGAGGAAAAGTAGAAAAACTTAAAACAGCCCGGGGACGAAAAAACTCCTCCCAGCGCTGGCTTCAACGTCAACTCAACGACCCGTATGTTCAGCATGCAAAATACAAAGGGTATAGGTCCCGCTCCGCCTTCAAACTCTTAGAAATAAATAATAAGTATCAAATCCTAAAGCCAGGTCAAACTATTATAGACCTTGGAGCTGCCCCCGGTGGTTGGTCCCAAGTCGCCGTCCAAATTATCCATTCCAGCACAAAAAATCCGCGTGTTATAGGGCTTGATCTCTTAAAAATAGCTCCGCTTTCAGGCGCCTTTTTTCTACAAGGAGATTTCACAACAGATCAGGGAATTGAACTCCTGACGCAACATGTCATCGGCTCAATTGATGTCGTTTTAAGTGATCTTGCTCCAGCCACAACAGGACACAAAGGCACAGACCATATTCGTATTGTCAATATGGTCGCCATGGTGATGCAGTTTTCTTTCAGAACATTAAAGCCAGGTGGATTCCTTATTACTAAAGTCTTTCAAGGCGGGGCCGAGGGCACTCTTTTGAATATCATCAAAACACATTTCAAAAAAGTATCACATTTCAAACCCCCTGCAAGTCGCAAAGAATCTAATGAAATCTACCTGATTGCAGAAGGGTTTAGGGGGAAAAATTGTCTTGACGACTCCTGATAATATTGCGACCATAGTGTCTGAATAATTGGATTCAAAATGTAGGCTGGCGATCTCCTCCGCATCCAGAAGGGATCATTATGTGGCTTATAGGAAAGAATTTATCCATGACAAAGTCAGAGTTGGTTGCACAGCTCATGGGTCGTATGCCAGCCTTAACACAGAAACAAGTTGATGCTATGGTATCCGTTCTTTTTGAGGAAATTACACGGGCTCTTGAACGTGGAGATCGCGTTGAACTGCGTGGCTTTGGATCATTTTTTCTCAAAGAGCGTAATGCGCGTATTGGCTGCGATCCTAGAACGGGGAAAAATATCGCTATTGACGATCGTTGCATCCCGTTCTTTAGAGCTGGAAAAAACATGCTAGAGTTTCTAAACAAATAAACAAAGAACCCTTCACACGTACACCCGATCAACGACTTTGGAATTGACACATCTAGTAGTTTTCCTATAATCATATCCTTGAAGCAATAGGTGGTTTTATGAACTGGATTACAGATTACGTACGCCCAACACTTGATGCCCTGATTGGGGAAAAAGCTGAGACACCTGACAATATGTGGGATAAATGTCCTCAATGCGAGCAGATGATTTTTCATCGGGATTTAATCGAAAACCAACATGTCTGCACTCACTGTGATCATCATATGCGCATTTCAGCCCAATCCCGTTTAGAGCAATTATATGATGATGGAAAATACACCCTTATCCCTGTGCCTGATACCCCCGAAGATCCCTTAAAATTTAAAGATAGCAAAAAATATACTGACCGCCTTAAAATCTACCGTTCCCAAACAAAAAATAAAGATGCAGTGCTTGTGGCAGAAGGAAAAATTGGCAATACGAAAGTAACCACTGCGGTATTTGACTTTTATTTTATGGGCGGCTCTATGGGGATGGCTGCAGGCGAATCCATCATCAAAGCTGCAGAGAATGCTATTCGACAAAAAACACCCCTTCTGATTGTTCCGGCATCAGGGGGCGCTCGCATGCAGGAGGGGATTTTATCTCTGATGCAACTCCCACGCTCCATTATTGCTGTGCAAATGGTGCGAGACGCTAGGCTCGCGTATATTGTTCTCCTGACAGATCCTACAACAGGTGGTGTATCTGCATCTTTTGCTATGTTAGGTGATATTACCTTAGCAGAACCCGGGTGTACCGTAGGCTTTGCTGGACGGCGTGTGATTGAAGAAACAATCCGTGAAAAACTACCTGATAATTTTCAACAAGCAGAATACTTACTGGAACACGGTATGGTAGATCGCGTCATACACCGCAAACGACTTTCATCTGAACTTTCAACACTCTTTAAGCTGATCCACAATAAAAATACATAAGAGTATGTTGCAAAATAGCCTATGTGCCCATCCCCAGCACAGAAGTGTTGCATGCCATCCACACACTGGAGAAGCAGATGTCCTGCTATTATTCTAGGGGGTCTTTTCTTTATCTGGAGCATGAAAAATCTCGATAGAGGCAGATCATCTCGATGATCATGCCATTTAAACTGCATTGCAAGATCCTGCACACAAAAGAAAGTGGACAAAAGGTTAGGAAGAGGAAGAAAATTTCTACAACATCCCAAAGAAGTATCGTTTTACTGCAAGAATTGCTCTGTTGAAAAAATAATGATGTGATAAGCATAAAAAAGGGGTACGGTCCCACTCTTACGTTTTCAGGGCATACAAATTCTTTGAAATGGTGCCCGAGGCCGGAATCGAACCGGCAAGGCGATTGCCGGCGGCGGATTTAAGTCCCATGTGAATATTCGTAGCACCAAAGGATGGACAAAGGAATTTGTTAAAGTGGCACTAAAGTGGCACCACTCTTAGATTGCAGAGACGGTATTTTGGCTTCGCACAGATCAAACAGCCGCTAGAAAACCTCATTCATCCGGCCAGCAGTGACGAACAGCGCCCGTATACAACAAAACCCGGCAACAAAACGCACTCCTCCTCCCTACGCCTGCGGTTTTTTGCACCAATTTAGTGCACGTTGACATGGAAGAACGACAAAAGCACATAAACGCAAAAAAACCGCTCACCACGGGTGGAGTTGTCTGCTTTTTTAGCGTTTGCACAACTGGAGGAAAGTATCGGAGTCGAATCGGTCTAAATGGAGTTGCAGTCCACCGCATACCCGCTTTTCTGACTCACCTAAAGGTGGTGCCCGAGGCCGGAATCGAACCGGCAAGATCTATACGATCGACGGATTTTCAGTCTCATGTGATAGCTTTATATTTAAAGGTGTGTAGAGGTTGTTTTATAAATGTGTCATCAAAGTGGCACCAACCTATATGTCAGGGATGGCATTGGTGGCTTCGCGCTGGTCAACAGTACGACTATTGAAGTACGACATTGTTGTCGCCAGGGAGGAATGATCGGCAAGTTGCTGCACAACTTGTGGCTTTACACCTTCATTCAAAAGGGGCGTAGTCATTGTGGCTCGAAACCCCCAATGAAAAGGTTTGATATATGGTAGCCCCACTTCATTGAATATTTTTGCAGCGTAGTGGCTGATGTTGCTCGTGTCTGCATGCCACTGACGACCATCCCCCTTGTCCAGAAACCATTTTTCTTTTCGGGAACGCCCCGCCAGATCCATGCTTCAAAAATTCATAGAGCTGGTCATTAATCGGTTTGTTCGGAAACTTCATTCTTTTGGGCAACCAGCCCAGCTCTTTTACTTCACGGATTCTAATAATCCGTCGTTTCATATCGATAGCGGAAAGAGGCAGTGACCAGAGTGCCCCCAACCGTAACAGAGTATTGGATGCCATCATGAACGGATATATATTGGTAATGGCGCAGACATCACTAGTGCGGGTGAATCCTCCATCTTGAGCAAGATTAATTCCTTTGCTCTTGTGAGGTCGCCCACAGTGTAGGTTGCCATATCCTTCTTAGGTACCGGCACGTTTTTTAGCTCATGTCTCGTGTCGATAATGTCATGAGCAAAACATCAACGCAGAAAAATACCCAAGTGCCTGATATGCATATTTTGAGTGGCTGCAGCCATTGTTGAGCCATTTATCTTACCGGGCTGTTGTTTTAGGTACTTTATAAACACTCCATTCTTATCACGATCAAAATCACGAACCTCATGATTCCCGGCTTCTTTCAAATAATAGTTTATTGATCGTACATATAGCCCCACCGTTTCATCATCGTTGATGACTTCCAGCTCATCCTTCCACTGGTCACAGGCATGCTGCACAGTCATGCGCTGCTTATCCGCCTTCTGTTTCTTACGGGTTTCTTCCTTCTGCTCCTGCTCCCCTTTCAGATTGTCCGCTGCCTCTTCGTAAAGCTCCTGAAGCTTGAAGCCCTGCTCTTCCTTGGTCATGTGTGAAATAGACGACACAGAGCAGAGCACCCGCCTGATACCATTCCTTCCGCGCTGCCAACCGCCCGGAGGCGGAAACTGACCTACCCAATTCCCCCGATCAACTTTGTAGCGTTTACGTACTCTGGCCATTACTGACTGCTCCCGATCCAGATGACCTGACCAATAACTTCAAGCTTGCCGGGATCCAGCTGATAGGTTTTATAGGCATTGTTATCACTGACCACATCCACAAAAGAAGGCTGGACGTAAAAACAGCTATAAAAAAGGCATTCAGAAAAAGGATAAGCACTGGGAGGAGAAGCCCGGATTTGAATTAAATGAAGGTGACACCTGCATTATTACTGAGGGTATTTTTGATTCCTGGGCATTCGAGCACTACAACCAGAAGCATCAAACCCAGTGCAAAGCCGTTGCCAGTTTTGATTGTGGCAATCTGCCCAAAGAATTAATTGAGGAAAACCGTAATCGAAACATCAACTGGATTCTCGCTTATGACAATGACAAGGCAGGTAAAGCACCTTCCTGATCATATCAAAGCTCTAGAAGGTATTGGCGAGACTGTACAAGTCATGCTTACTCGTTATGCCGGTAAAGACTGGAACGATGAGTGGAACAATGGAAATTTAAAACCCCAATACCTGCGGGAAGCTCTATGGTGTGGCTGTCTTTCCATGGCGAAAAACCCACAGGAAAAAGCATTCTGGCTCTGGATAAAAAGCCCACGCAAGCGTGTGCAGTTTGATTTCGGGAATGTCCTATACCGTTACACCGTTGAGGAAAAGGGGTGTCTGAACTTCGGGATGCATTAGCCGCTGAACCCTTTGATGCCTTGTGGACCGACCCGAAACAGGATGTGAACTATGCTCAGATGCTTTTTTATAGCGCACTGTCCAGGGAACGTATCAGTAATTGCATCCCGTCCTTCCTTTATATAGAGCAGGATGCTCTAACTGATGAGCAGTTTTATTTTTTCCAGTTTGGTTTTGCCAATAGCACACCGAAAGTTCAGGTGCCATTAGATGACTCATGCCTGGAATCACCCAGCTCATTCAATAAGGCACTCCTGAATCGCATACCAGGCGGAACCTTTGATGGTGATGCCAAAGACCTGGTTGCTGCGTGAAAAGTGGTTTGACCGTCAGGCCACCTATGTAAAAACACTGCCCTTTATTGGCTGTTACAAAGATACCTGCACCTATGCATTCCCCGGATTCGGCTTCAAAAATGGCCGACGCATTACATTAAATGAACAAGGATTCCTCCAAGTGCAAAACCACAGAATTAAAACTGGCCTTCAAAGCATCGGCATGACTACCGATCCGGAGTCATTCAAGCCTGAATGGATTAACGATTACATTGGTGCCTATGGCAATAACGGTATTATCACCATGGCATGGTGGATGGGCACCTTGTTTGCCGAACAAATCCCCCAGAAGCAAAAGAGCTGGCCTTTCATGAAACTAACCGGTGAACAGGGTGCGGGTAAGTCCAGCATTCTGGAATTTCTCTGGCGTTGTGTGGGACGAACTGACTATGAAGGTTTTGACCCTTCCACATCATCACTGGCAGGCCGGGCACGAAACTTTCAGCAAGGTGCCAACCTGCCAGTCATTCTGCTGGAGTCTGACCGAAGCAGTGAAGACCGGGGAGCGGGTAAAAAATCCTTTGATATGGACGAACTGAAAACTGCTTACAACGGTCGTGGTATCCGTGCAATGGGGGTAAAAAAGCGAGGTGTAGAAACTGAAGAACCACCATTCCGTGGTGGTGTTCTTATTTCCCAGAATACCACAGTCGATGGTTCTGACGCACTACTGGCTCGGATTGTTCACTGTCATTGCACCAAGGAACATTTCAGCCGCAAGACAGAAGCTATGCCTGCCACCCTGGGTGCAATAAGCACTGAAGAACGGCAGGCTGGCGCGACCAGGTACTGTACTGTCCATGGAAAAGGAACTTCTGGATGCCTATGAAGAAAGGTTCACGGCTATTCGTGAAGATTATTATCAGCTGTCCAGCGAAACATCGGGAGTGCAAAACCGCCTGATACTGAACCACTCTCAGGTTGCAGCATGGGTTTACTGCTTGCAGTTGGTGTTCGGTAAAAAATACATTACAGATGTCATCGTTAATAACGCCATAGACTTTTTATGGGAACGCTGCCTTGATCGCCAGCGCAGACTGAACGCCGACCATCCTGTCGTTGAACAATGCTCGGAAATCTATGAACTGCTGAACGTGCAGACAAAAGATCCAGAGTTCCCTGGTGAAATGCCTTATGACATCGAGCTACCAACCACTCTGCCAATCCGGAACTGATCGCCATCAACCTGGCACACTTCAATCAGGTATGCATCAACCGAAAAGCCGAGCAAATCCCAACCCGTGTACTTAAGAAGTTGTTAGCTAACAGCCAGCGCCACAAGTTCATTGCTACCCGCAAAGTTAAGAGTCAGATAACTAACAAAACCATGCACTGCTGGATATTTGAAAACAGGAGCAAGCAGTCATGAATAGGTACATACATAAGACATTTAGAGAATCTGGGTACGCTTCGCAAAACAGTAACCTGAGTAACCAAGATCAATAAAACAATCTAAAAGCCTTTAAATACAAGGGGGTAGAAGAAAATCTAAAAGGTAACCATGCGGTAACCAATAAGGAACCAAGTTACCAAATGGAAAAGACAACAAAGGTAATCGAGTTACCTGCTGAAAGCCTTGTAAATCAAGGGGGTAACAAACTGGGGGATAACCATGATCAATCCAAAAGACGAAGCCAGAATGGAAAACGAGAAGCGCGATTGCCTTGCCCGTGATCTGATTGCACGTCCTTTTGCCAAGCAGCGCGACTTCCTGAAAAGCATTAAGGTGCCTGCCCTGAAACAAGACATCACCCGACGTATACGGGAACAGTTAGCCCTTCAGATTGCAGAAAGACGATGAAAACGACCTGGCCACAGAGGCATGCACCTGGTGTGGCGGTACCGGATATCTGAATGAGGAGGCATTCACAGGCCTGTTCCTTTTTACCGGTGGTGATAACCCCGACAAGCCTGCCGCCATCAGACTTATCACCCTGGGCGCAGGCTCCACTAAAAAGGAGCCAAACATGACGCACGTTGTCGCCTACCGTCCCGAATTTCGCACCATTTCCGGTTCTGCAGCTGCAGCCGTAATGCTCTCCCAGTTTTACTACTAGTCACAAAAAACCACTACCCGCCAGCGTAAAGGCTGGTTTTACAAATCCGTCAGGAAATCACCCTGAAAACCGGCCTGACCCGCAGCGAACAGGGAACAGCCCGCCGTCGTTTCGTGGCTGCTGGCCTGATGGAAGAAGACCTGCGTGGTATCCCTTCCAAAATGTGGTTCTGCCTGAACCTGAAAACCCTGTCCAGCAAGCTGGAAGCCATAGGATCGGCACTGGCCAGCACTGTTATGGAAATAACAAAGCCCGTTGTTAAGGCTGCAAAGAAAGTAGAAGTCAAAGCAGTTGAAATAGGCAAAGAGTTTACTAGCCAGAATGAACAGAAGCCGATGGCAACTTATACCGAATACAAAGCCCTGGTTATTCAATAGCCTGCAGATGACTTTATCCATTGCAATCCATTCATTCTGGGATTTACCCGATCAATTGAACGCTCTGACAAAGAAGGCAAGCAAGCTGAACTGGTGAGACTGTTTCACCGTTTCGGTTTGAATAGCAATTATGTCTGCACCTGTTTTTCTCAAAATATAAAAGGCTCGGCAACCTGGTACAACAAGAACGATAATCAAATGGACTCTGAAGAAAAGGAATTATTTAAAACAGACTTTTTAGCAATGACAGAGCAAGCCTGGGAACAAGCCAAGCAAATCCAGCCAGCCACATTCAATGAGTAGTAGGCATAAAAATGCAAACAATAAATGCCCAGATTGAAATGATTTTTGTATTTGAATCAGAAGAGAAGCCAGGCTGTTTACGCAATTCAAAATTCTTTCCATATATCTTTGGGTTTAAAGGCATGCTCTTTAAATTCTGGGGTTCAGACAAGTACATTTTAAAAGCCTCAAAAGAGGCGCAGAAAGCATTTTGTATTTATTCCTTGCATAGCATCTTCCGAGTGATTCCCAAGAAGGGGCACGGCATCAGCATTCACGATATCAATTATTAGAATGGGCCTGACAATGAATACTAAAAAACACTTCCGCAACACGCTACTGGCCGTTACTTTGATTATGACCGGCTTTTTTGGTTGGTCACTGGCTCCAGGTTATCAGGGTTTTCTGTTCGCCATCACTCTGGTGACTATGCAAGGTGCAGCACTGCTGCACCTTCCTGCCATGCTGAAGGAGGCTTACCGCACTGACTCCGGTTTCGGCATGCTGGTTTATGGCGTGAGTATCGTTACTGTGATTGCCGTTAGCGTTACTGCCAGCGTTGCCACCCTGTCAGCAGCAGAAGACAAATACCAACAAATCCGGCAAAAGCAGGTAACACTGGAAAATGCTGTTGCCGGTTATATGGATGCTGGCTACG
Organism: Alphaproteobacteria bacterium; assembly: GCA_965178295.1. Classification (GTDB taxonomy): domain Bacteria; phylum Pseudomonadota; class Alphaproteobacteria; order UBA7879; family UBA7879; genus CBCXTT01. Next base: position 54,791 of record CBCXTT010000002.1, read on the forward strand.
TCACCAAGGCACTGGAAACACAGAAAGAACTGGATGCCTTACCACCGCTTCAAGTGACTGGCCTGCGATCTGCTGCTGTCAGAATTGAGCAAGTAACAGCGTTACCCGGTGTTACTGTCAGCAATGGCTTTATTATCCTTCTGGCTCTGATGCTGGATAGCTTTGGCATACTGCTGTCAGACAATAGCCGAGAATTGGTAGTGACTAGGGAACCAGAAATACACTTTTCCGAGTCACATTCAGAAACAACAGAAGTGGTGTTACCACCTGAAGTAATCACCGTGATCGATGCTTTGGAGAATGGTAAAATAGAACGCCTATCCGTGAGGCAAGTACGTGACTTTTTAAACTGCAGTCAGCGCGATGCAATGACCATCACCAGAACCTGCAAGCAACTAGAGCTAAAAGTTTAGGAGTAGAGCTATGAAAAAAGAAAAGCAACTCTATCAATGCACTGGTCACTTCGTCGCTCAGGGATTCAGAAAACAATTCTTTATCGCCAGTGATGAAAGCTATCTTAGAGCAGAAACTAAACTGTATGACCTTATTGATGAATACGCAAAGAAAATGGGCTGCTTAAAATACAGCGTTGAGATTTAAATATTTAACCGATCCCCACAATCGTGGTGATACAACTTCACATCAATTAGAGAATAGTATGGAAAGGCAACGAGTAAGCGAAATAGAAAATTTAGTAGCTCAAAACAAGCTGACAGCTGCAGAGGTTTTTGTACAAAAAAAGCAGTTGGTTTATAGAGAAGAACCATATCATGCCTTTTGTAAAAAGATGGCTTATGAAGTTGAAATCAGAAAACTGAAAAGGCTGATAAAAGAAGAAAGTGACTATCTGGATACAAATGAACTTACGCAAATTTCCAATTCCAGCATTTTGCATAAGAAATTCCAAGAAACCATATATTAACCACAACAATTAAATCAGGAATTAACAATGCCCTATTACATACTCGATACTGAAACAACCGGCCTTGGTAAAAAAGACCAGGTAATCGAAATCGCCATTATTGATAACGCTGATGGTTCTGTGATTCTCAATACTCTTTTAAGCCCACCATTGATATTCCGGCATAGGCTACAGCGATTCAAGGTATTTCCAATGCAATGGTAGACGATGCTCCCAGCTGGGCAGATATTCATGAGCAAGTCTGCCAGATCATGCACAGGGCTGACACGGTGTATATCTACAACAGCATATTCTATTACAGGCTGCTGACTCAGACGGCAACGGCTCACGGTCTATTCATGGAATATCAGGTAAACACCTTCTGCGTTATGAAATGGTACAGCGCAATCGCTGATTATCTGTTCGATGATGATCGTTGGAGAAAACTTTCTTCGCTGGCGGGAATGTTCGGATTTGAGTTTGATGAAGGTAAAGCCCATCGAGCTTTGTATGATTGCCAGATGACCCGTTACATCATTCCTCACCTGGAACAAATGCAGGTGCGAGTTGATAACCGGAAGAAGTTAAGAAAACACACGGACATATTATGAGAGCGTTAAAGCTCGAAAAATGGCTCTGGTACCAGAAGGTGTTAGAATCGTTGAAGGAAGGCCGCGCAGGGTGATTGATGTTCAGGGCAATGAGTATGAATACGGTGAGCAGAATAAGAAAGACCATGTCACGCTTTCCCAGCTCAAGCTGGCCGATCTTGACCGCGCAAAGTTTGCTGGGATGTGTGTTAGAACCTATGGTGACCAGGGATATTGCTTCAGGTTGAACGATACTGAAAAATCAGCATAACCCACACTTAATAAAAATCCAGATTGAATCCGGATTTTTAAGATCATCAATTTTCGCATCCAGTTTTCTGACTTCTACCAGAACCTACTTCACTGTTTCATCCTGGGCCAGTGCAGTCTCCAGCCGATAAAGATACTCACTGTTGATAGATCGCTTATTTCGTTTTGCAGCCTTCCTGATTTCTTCGTGTAACTCTTCAGGTACACACAGGCTGTAAACAGGCAATGATCGGCTCATCTCATCCTCCTGTAATTGCATCGTGCTATCACTTATTGTGTTGGCAATCACGGCTTGACAGGTAACTGCACCGTGCAGTTTGTTATTTCTCTGCTCACTTACTGTGAGGTCAAAAAAAGGAACAACACAATGCAAGATGAGAATAATGATGACAGGCTGAAGGGCTGTACGACCTTCTGAAAGAACCGATGAAGGATCCGGGTACGGCTCTGGTGTATGACCAGCTAAATCAGAAGGTGATTTTGATGCGGTTACCCTGTGATGACGTCATTATTGACTGTTCTTCGTATGAGGACAGGAACAAAAAAGCAGACTGCTTGCTGGAGATGCTGAACGTGATCATTGATGGAGTGAGAAAGGGCTGCGCTATGGGTGATGGCGCATTAGAAGGAATAAGCGACACTTTGATGCGTATCAGACATCTGATCTCTACAGAGTAGATCTCTCATACTCTCAACAACAACCATAAACGGGAGACGTAAAAAAAGCGGATAAGTTATCCGCTAAATGCCATAATAAAAAATCAGCTTTGCGCCAGTAGCTTTTGAAGGTCAGAAGGAGACATACGACGCAGTACCTCTGCGATCAGTCCGTCCATCTCCTACTTGGGTGGCCGGATATCATTTTACATCGTATCCATTACTAAATGCATCTATTACGGTAGGTTGACTAATTTTGTGCCAGTGCCACTTCGGGAAAATCGAACTGAAACGGTATCACTCTGGTGAAGTGCCGATTTAAATCCATAAACGCCTGCCCCAGTGGCTTAGTCTCATTTTGAATATATACCCTGCTGACCTTTTCAATATCTGAGCTGCCAGTCTCCCTGGGAATAACTTCCGACAGTTCACCACGCACCCGGTGTGATACAATCACATCCTCTGCAGACAGGTTTTTAATTCGTTTAAATTCATCACGCTGGCTAATATCCCCTACGGGAATAACCTGAATGGAATCCTTGCTGCCGTTGGGAATATTTAGGTAGAGGGATTTAAAGTTACCAACACCCTTACCACTGGCTAATTTCTTGCGGATTTCGTCCTCCACATCCGGCTTGATAGTGGAATCATTGGTGTAAAGAATGTAGCCAATATGGCAACCGTTTTTGTAATACCTGCGCCTGAAGAGCGTGGCATCTTCATTTAATAGCGCAGACTGCAGACCGCCTAACCAATCCGGCACGCCATAGACCTTCTGGCCAGTGTCGTATTCAGCGGCACGAATCACGGTATCGGGATCAAATACGGTTCTGACCATGCCGACTGGATGAAGAATCAGGAATTGTTCCTGCCCGTCATCGGTATCGGGCATGCACCGCATATTCAGGGCTGGCAGGTGTGAGAGCCTGGTGACTTCCTTGAAATAGTTATAGTGAATCTGAAAATAGGCTTCACCAAATACCAGATAGTCCAGCACTGCCGCTTTAAAATTACTGATGGACAGTAGTGGCGTTTCCTGAAAAAAGTTAGCCAGCATATTGCGCCTGAAGATTAGGCAGCTACAGTGGTGAGCATTGGCATGGCGCATTCTTGACAGCCCAGATCTGGAGATCGGTTGTTCGTAATAGCCATTGTATGGATGCAGTACGGTACCAAGTCCGTCCAGCAAATTACTCGGCAGCACTGTTCCGGTTCACCGAAGGTAACGCCGAAGTCCCTGTCTTGTTAATTACCTCGCTGAGAGGTTTTTTTCCGTTTCTTGGCCATGGCTAATCGTCTGAAAATATATAAGTGGATTCACGTTGCTGGCGATAGTCCAGCCCCTCATTAATCAGAGCATGCATCGCTGCCCAGGATGCATCGGCATGGCCGGTTCGCTCGGATCTGTTAGCAACATAAGTGATCTGGCCACTGTTGGTAGTGGTTCGCCGGATAGTCATAAAGCCTGCGGCAATATCAGAATGCACCGCATCCCATTCAATCCGGTTTGAGGTAATGACATCCTGAGCCTTCAGCACTAAGCGGGTTTTGCTGTCGATGGAATAAATGATGGGTGTCACCTGGGGGTAGAACACCCTGACCAGATCCAGCACACCAGACCACGGTCCAGTGACATCGATGCCCATATAAGCGACGTTGTACTTGGCGCAAAGATCCTGAAGACAAGCTGCCTGATAGTGCCAGGCAACATTTTTCAGGGTGATTTTTCCAGAACCCTGAATTTGCCTCCCATCTTTAATGGTGGAGCAACAACAGCAATGCAGGCACCATCTCTTGTCCTGCTGGGATCGTAGCCAATCCATACCGGATGATTGCCGAATGTTCGTTCTGATTCCTGGTTGAAGTCGCGCCAGTCGTTAATTTCGCAGAGTGCTTTTTCAAGTTCTGAGAGTTTGAAAATACTGGCTGTATCATCAATAAACTGACACTCAAACAGCTGCGCGAATGCGTCCGGATCGTACTCTGTTCGCAGCCCGTCAATATCGAACAGGTCACAGCCACCGGCTTCCGCATTATGAATGGTGATAACTTTGCGCCACTGGCCATCCGGGCAGACTAATCCAGCTTCCAGGGCTTTATGATCCGGGAATTTTTCTTCAGGCTGTTTCTGTCGGCGCAGACGTTCATTATGAATCTCGCCCGACCAGAACGGATAAGCCTGATGTGATTTAGCGGATGCTGTTGAAAAGTAAGTTTTGCGCCAGTTTTTATGGGTGAATGTTGCCGTTCCATAATCAGAAACGACTTTAATTTTATCCTTACCCTTTAATTCAATCCCGAATTATTCCTGGGCAAAGCCGACAATATACTCCCTGAAAATATCGGATTGTGCCCTGGACGCAGACAGGAATACTTTGTTTATGCAGCTTATCAAGGCATACACAAAACCTTCAGCCGAGAATAATAGGTTGCTAGCGGGATTTAAGAATGTTCCTGGTGCGCTGATTGCTATTCAGCCATAGCTCTCATGCTGATAAGAGAACAGGCCAGATAAAAACGGATCAAGGATTTCATCTTCAGACAATCCCCGAAAGTCATTGTTCTTTCGCTTGCCTTTAGATTTTCTTTTACGTCGCTGCGGTTTGTCAGCCCCGTCATGCGTCAGAATGACTGAATCATCAGAGTCTGATGCAGAGGCAGTCACGGCTAGCGCATTCTGGCGTGCCTGCAATTTCTGCAAACGCTCCATAACACCGACAATGCGCTCCATTTCATCCAGATCGCCCGACTGCTTATCTTCCATATCCGCGAGCAACACCATACGACGGACAAGCGCCTGCATCGGCTCTTCGTCCGAAAGCAAATCATCCCAGCTGTATTGATTGATCCAGAAATAAATAGTCCGCCTGGGCACACCGGTCTGTCGGACAATTTCCGCAATCCGGTATTTTTTCAGATACATGCTTTTTACAGCATTACGCACTTCATCGGTATAACTCATAAAGTGCGGCTTAAAGATTTAATGAATACTTTTAATTCAGTTTGATTGATCGCTATTGCTATCTAATTAATTCCGCTAATGATTTTAATTATTTGAATCAGTTGGACAGGCCGAAAAAATGCTTTTAACAGACTGGGTAATCATTGGAACAGCAGGCAATACAATTGATGGTCGTGTCATTTTAGAAAAAGACCTGACTGACGCCGCTGAGATTTATGACTGTGATGAATACACGGCTGTATTAAATTCCGATCATGCCCTGTCCTGGTATGGAAACTTCGGTAATGTTCACCAGGTACGCCTGAGTAAAGACAAAAAATACCGCACCACTCTTCAGGAAAAGATCGCGCCTAACTTCCGACTGATTGAAATGAACCGTAATGGCCAGCGCATGTTTTGTAGCATGGGGCTGCAGGACGATTTCGCGGGAACAGGAAAAACCTATCTGTCTGGTTTGGCTATGACCGATGAACCAGCCAGCCTGGGAACCTCCATTGTTTGGTTTTTTAAAAGACGACCCTAACGCCCAGCAGTTTGTGCAGCAGGCTGATGAGGACCCGACCCCGCAAAGGACGACTCCCCTATGGATAAAAAGCAGTTTGAAGAGATGAAAGGTGTCCAGGATAAAACCCTGGAAGCCATTACCGGACTGACTGAAGTCATCAAAACTTTTTCTGTGAAACCCGCTGAAGAGCCAGCCCCTGAACCCAAGCCAGCTGAAGAACCCAATCCGGAACCAAAGCCTGAAGAAGGTAAAACCTTCAGTGCCCTGAAAGAGACTCAGGAAAAAACACTAACCGCAATCAACAGCCTGACTGAAGCGTTCCAGGCATTGAAGCAGGAAGCTCCAGCACCTAAGCCACCTGCTGGGAATGGGATCTGCTGAAGACAAGCAGTTTCAGGTGCTCTGACACCCTGTGGGGACGGGGATAACAGACAGGTAATCAAGGATTAAAGAATGAATCCATATAGCACTAAACGGCTGGCCGATCTGCAGGCTGCCATGGCGAAAAACTACGGTGTAAGCCATACCGAAAAAACATTTTCTGTGACAGAACCACTGGCGGTTCGTCTGAATGATGCGATTCAAACTTCCAGCTCGTTCCTGAAGCAGATCAACGTGCTGCCTGTTACTGAGCGTTCAGGCAATGCCATTGGTATTGGTGTGCAGGGTTTTGTTGCCCGACGCACTAACACCAAAAGTAAAAAGCGTGCAGCTCGTAATGTCAGTGAAGTTAATGAACTGGAATACAAGTGCGCGAAAACTGAATGGGACGTAGCTATGGACTACGACACCATTGATGCACTGGCTCGTTTCGCGAACTTCTACAAACGATACCTGAACATTGTTTATCAGCAGGTTTCCCTGGATCGAATCCGTGTTGGATTCTATGGCCAGAGCGTTGCTCTTGAAACCGACACTGATGCCAACCCAAATGGTGAAGACGTCAATATCGGATGGCTGAAGCTGCTGGTAGACAATAATGCCGCGCAATACCTGACTGAAGGTGCAGTGACAGACAAGATCAGCATTGGTGCCAATGGCGACTACAAAAATGTTGATGCTCTGGCCTACGACGTTTATGCAGCAATCCCTGCCGCACACCGAACCGGCAATGAGGTCTGCATCATTGGTGAACGTCTGGTGTCTTACGACATGAACAAGGCCATGAATGTCATTGGTCAAAAGCCCAGTGAGCAGAAAGACGCCATTGTGCTGGATCGCACCTATGGTGGTCGTCCGGAAATTATTGTGCCCGGCTTCCACGATACCGGCTGCATGGTGACTGACCTGAACAACCTGTCTCTGTATTACCAGGAATCCGGTACCCGCCGTAAATCTGAAGATCAGCCTGATCAGGATCAGGTGGCTGAATACACCAGTTCTAACGATGCCTACGTGCTGGAGTCTGTCAAAGGCTTGGCAGCTATTGAAGCAGGCAACATCGTTCTGGATCCGGCTGAAAGTTAAAGGGAGCTATAACGTGGTATCACCTTTTGATCGTCACCGTCAGAAAAGCAATGCAGTACGCCAGGCTACTGAACAACAACAGCGCATCGAGGCCGCTGCACGGGAAACCCTGCAGGAGACTATCAGCAGTTTCAGTTACTGGCTGGCCAGTCTGGAGTCGGACATCAAGCGCCTGTCCCAGTTCCCTACCGGGGAACCAAGGAACAAGATCAATCGTGACGAACTGATCCCACGTTACTTGCCTTATGTCACTGAATACCGTGAACAGGGTGAAGTGTTTAAAAACCCGGTACTGGTGCAGCTGGTTATCTGGTTATTTGATACCGGCCAGATTCACCCGGCTGTGGAGTGGGCACTCTTTCCCGTGAAGAAAAAGCAGCCTATGCCGGAACGCTTCAACCGCAGTATTCAAACCTTTACGGCTGACTGTGTACTGGAATAGTGCAAGATGCAGAAAGCCAGGGGGACGGTATCGAACCGTATTGCTCCAACGTGTTTAAGTGCCTGATGGACGACCAATGGCCGGTACCTGATGCGGTACGTTCCAAATACCAAAAACAGGCTGGCGATCTGACCATGGAAGCTGGACAACTCCAGCAGGCACTTAACTTTTATGTACGGGCAATGGAGCTGGATCCACGCAGAGCCAAATGCATTACCCGCATTGAAGCCATGCGCAAAAAATTGAACAGGGCTGAATCGGCGGTCAGCTCTGGTAATGACTCCCCCGCCGCAGGCACCCTGGCTGGCGATGTTGTGACCGATGATCAAACAGCATCTGAAAGCCAGGGGGAGCCTGCCCTAATTAGTGATGCTGATCATTCCATTGCCAATGAACTGGTCAGTACCACCCGTGAGTATTTGAATCAGGAGGATCTGAGCAATGAGCTTTACGGATTCTCTAATGTCACCATAGCGGCTGGCACGGTTATCCAGTCCACACCTATCAATGGGCAGGTGTACGAACTGATCACCATGGCAGATACTCAGTTCCCCGATAGAGAATTGACCGTGGATGTTCAGGTCGAAGCCACACAAGCAGGAGAAAGCTACAACCTGGCACCCGGTTATTACTCAGTGTTACCCGTTCCGGTTACTGACGTTACTCAGGTGAATAACGGGCAGGAATGGCTGACCACACCCGGTTCGGGTAAAGAGAGCGACGAAGAATTACGCCTGCGCTGTCGTAATCAATTTACTGCTGTAGGGCTTTTTCACCATGACGCCGCTTACAAACAAATCATCAGCGAGTTTTCCGGAATCCGTACCGACTTCCTTTGCTTTGAACACAACGCCCCACGGGGGCCAGGTACAGCCAACTGCTACATCATGATCGAGAGTGGAATCCCCTCGCAGGAGTTTGTGGACGACATCAACCAGCACATCACTGACAACGGTTATCACGGTCATGGTGACTCTATGATCTGCTACCCGATCCCCGCTGTTGAAACGGATGTTACTGTGCAGGTATGGCCGGTTGCCAACCTGAGCGCCGAAGAGCGCACTGTCCTACAAGAAGGAATAGAAAACTTTATCCGCGCAGCCTTTCGCCAGAACAACGATTACAACGCCACCCAGACATGGCCGAAAATCCGCTTTTCCTGCTCCCGGTTAACTCAGGAACTACACCGAACCTTTTCGGAGATTGACTCCATGTATTTTGTGAATACCGATGTGGTGACCAGCATTCAACTGGCCAAACTGGGCAACCTGAATGTGCAACTGGAGTACTAACCATGATCAAGCTACAGCTGTGCCGTATTGGATGCGCGGAACCGAGCTGACCAGCCTTAAGGAATCTGCACAGCTGTGGTTTGAGCGCGTAGCCAGCTGGGCTAAGTGGCCATTGAGCCAGCAGGATCCGCTGAGACCTGTTCACCCAATATTCTAGATTTGATCGCCTGGCAGCGTTACATCATCCGCTTCCCCGGTGAGCCACTGGAGTTGTACTGCAAGCGCGTAGCTACGCCTACATCAACTCAAAAGACGCAGGCAGCACAGCTGGCTTATTCGTATCTGCGAACGATTAGGCATTGGTCATATCACCACACAGGAAGGCCCGCCCGGTTGGGACTGGGACATTATTAATGTCTATCTGGAAGACGAACAGCTGGAAGACAATCCGGACTTACTGCGGGAAGTTATCCGCATGTATGGCCGAACCTGCAAGCGATACAACTTTATTTTAGAAACACCCGTCGTAGCGTACATGCGCTATGGTAAGGCCGGATGATTATCAGCATCAACGACCACCCGGACATCCGTAAAGTGTTTGAAGGTTTGTTTATCCGTGAGATTGATTGCAAATATACGGTAGGCGGAGCGCAAAACACCAGCGATTGTGTTGATCTGGTTTATGGGAATTGGGAACAGGATGAGCACCTTGATGGACAGGTTTCTCAGGAAGATTTTTCGTTGTAAGTTCTTGTATATTAGGGTACAATTCCCCAATATGTCAATCAACGCAAGGACAATACCGTCCGGCACTAAACCGGAGATAAACCGATGACTCTACTAGAACGCCTTTTCAAATCCACCACAGTGCATGGTTCCTGGTTAGCGACCTGAAAGATGTTTATAAAGAGCTACCAGAACAAGAAGGCGAAGAACTCATCAAACAGGCGAAAGAATTAGAGAAGCGAATTAAACGCCTCCAGGAACGCCAAGCCCAAAAACTAACAAAGGAAGGCTTCTAGCAATGGCGGCCTTTATGTCATGAGCGATATTCAATCAGAAAGCCTGCGACCCTTTTATCACCCTGACTATCAGCCCCCTTCTACGCAAGAGTTACTCAGCCTTATGAAAGATTGCGCCTGGACAGGTGCAAAGGTAGGCGCATTGGTGGGTGTTGACAGTCGTACTGTACGACGCTGGACAGAAGGAGAAAGACCGATCCCTTATTCAGCCTGGCGGTTATTATTGTTGTATGCTGCTGTAGGTATGAGTAAATCTGTTAAGGTTGAACCTGAAACAAACAAATATTTTAAAGTTTCTGACGGGCTTGAAAAGAACTCTATCCTCACAGGCTGCAGCCCTACTTTTAAGGGAAAAAATACTGTCGGATTTTTTCAAGATTCTTCAGACAACCTTATCAATATAGGAGATAACGTTATCTGCGATAACTTGAAAATAGTTTTCAAAGGGCATGGTAATAAACTAATAATCGAAAATAATGTAAAGTGGACTGGCTATATATTGATTGTTGGTAAAAACAGAACTGTGAAAATTGGAAAAAACACTACCGCTCAAGGAGTTTGCATTCTAAGCAGAGACGAAGATGTAACTATTGGCAGTAACTGTATGTTATCAAGAGAGATTGAAATAAGATCTACTGATGTCCATAAAATCTATTGCTTGGATTCCGGTGATAGACTAAATCCTGCAATGCCCATAATCATTGATGACAACGTATGGGTTGCTGCTAGAGTAATATTGTCAAAGGGGACAAAGATTGCCAGCAGCAGTATTGTTGGTGCTAGCTCGTTTGTGAATAAAGCATTTTCTGACAAGAATGTAATTATTGCAGGAGCCCCAGCCAAGATAGTAAAAAGAAATATTCGTTGGGAAAGATAGAATTATGATATGAAAGGGTTTTCCTCATAAAGCGAACCTACCTCAAAAAATAATCGATTACGTTCAAGCCCCAACCTTCCTCCTGTATCACGTATTTTTCTGCTATATTGAGACGCTAAACCCACTGCACACTGACAACAATTAAAACTGTATGACAGTCGTCACATAACAGGATAAATCATACCAATAAAAGCCCCTGATAGTCCACAGCACACGCAGGAATAGCCAGAGGGGGTGTGTGGACTCAAACTATCGCCTGAACGAAAGTACAGCGGGCAGGAAAACGCACTCCTCCACCCCACACTTGCGGTGTTTTTGCTCTTTTTTTGTGCATGCTGTTAGTGGGTGCAATGAGTGCGCCAGCCCCTGTTATTACTGGGGACTTGCAGGTGTTTGACTGCTGCCAACTGTGCAACACAGTGCAGATAATGGCAGTGTGCATATAACCCAGATACAAAAAAGCCGATAACCATGGGGGTATCGGCTTAATCTGCTGTTTGCACACATTAGGCTGGTAGCCGTGCCCAAAGATGGTGCCCGAGACCGGAATCGAACCGGTATGATATTTCTATCGACGGATTTTAAGTCCGTTGCGTCTACCAATTTCGCCACTCGGGCACTGATGATAAACTACAATAACTTACCATGCAGAATCAAGAAAAATCATGTATCAAGGGCTTTTTCAAGACGTTTCAATGCACACTCAAGGCTTGATCCCTCTTGGTGATCCAAAATTTTGAGAGGCGCCCGCATTTTTGTAGGCATGCCTTGGCGCAAGGTTATTTTTTTAATAAAGTCAGGGCCAAATAATTGGTTAATGCGCTCTTGAATGATGGGCAACTGGTGCTGTACGACAATCTTTGCTGCAGCATTGTCTACCATCAATACCAAAGTTTTCTCCCCCTTGTAAGTAGATATTTTTTCTGGTGCCACAGTTTGTGCGACATGTGTGCCAGCAATGGTGGTCCAATCTAAGATAAGCTTGGCAAGCGGAAATATGTCGCGGTACTGTTTTGTTACCTGACGTACTGCGCGTGCAATACTTTTTAACCCTTGGGACACCATAGCACCTCAACATCATCTAATGTTTGTGTCTGAATCCCGTAACGAATCGCTGCCATCAGTGCATTCATATATCGAATATTGTGCACGGTTAATAATGTATATGCAAGCAGCTCTTGGGCTTTGAGCAGATGATGAATATAGCCTCTTGAGTATGTTGCGCAGGTTGAGCAGAGACAAGTCACTTCTATAGGATTTGAGTCCTGCTTATACTGCGCATTCCTCAAATTAATGTGTTCTTTTTCTGCCGCCCGCACGAGTGCACCACCGTGGCGCCCAAGCCGTGTCGGATGCACACAGTCAAATGTATCAATGCCGGCACGAACTCCTACAAAGATGTCTTTGATGCCGCCAATCCCCAAAAGATGAATTGGACGATCTACGGAAAGTCGCGGTGCAGTAAAGTTGATAATGTCGTACATTTGACTCTTGTAAGCCCCCAATGATCCACCAATCGCATAAGCAAAAAAATCCTCTCCATTAACAAAATCCACACTTTCTTGACGTAAGTCTTCATATACACCCCCCTGAATAATTCCATACAACGCCTGACAGCCATTATTATGTTGATCAAATGCCTCGAGACTCCGTTTCTCCCATCGGTGACTCAAGCGCATAGATTGTTCTGTATAGGATTTTGGTACATTGTATGGAGTACATTCATCAAAGCAAACAACAAGATCTGCGCCTAATTGGCGCTGTACTGCAATGGATTTCTCAGGAGTTAAAAGATGCGTTGCACCATCTACATACGATTTAAATGTCGCCCCTTCTTCTGTGATTTTTGTTAGTGTTTTTGGGCGATCATGGACGCATCTACCCTTAATTTCCTCACTCACAGATCCATGTCCCAGGCTAAAAACTTGATATCCACCAGAATCCGTAAACATAGGGCCCTGCCATCCACACATTTTATGCAATCCTCCCAAAGACGCAATTGTTTCCCCACCCGGTTGCAGCATAAGATGATACGTATTACTGAGAATAATTTGTGCACCCTCTGCACAAACCATCTCCATAGGCACCCCCTTAATAGTCGCTTTTGTACCACAAAATATAAAAGCCGGGGTTTCTACTATACCATGCGGCGTGGCAATAGAGCCAAGACGCGCCCTATCAAATCCTCCAGGTGTATATGTAAATAAAAAATTGGGATAACGGGACATTATTTTAAACTTTCTGAGCATTTTTTTTAAATGCGTATATTAACGGTGTCCATAAAATGGTAATGACAAGCCTTAGAATAAAAACGTTGACAACGTATGTCCAAAATATATATTCCAAGGAATAATCTACGGCCGAAAACACATACCAAACTAAAATAGAAAACAATGCATTATCTACAAACGCCGCAACACCTGTAGACACAAAGGTTCTAAGCCATAAAAAGCGACCACTGGTTGTCTGGCGCAATGATGCGAATAGGTAAATATCTAAGCTTTGTGAAACAAAATACACAAAAAAACTTGCACACAAAATAATAGGCGCTGGCAAAAATAATCCCATCATTTTATCATGCAGAGCAAGGCTTTCTGGCGCTGGTACAAAACCAAGCGTCACTAGCATAAAAACCGAAAAAATAAAGTACGCATAAAAACCGATTGCAATCCCTTGAAACGCGGCCGAAGCACCATAACGCTCATTAATAATATCACTACATAGGAATGTGGATGAAAATAAAACAGTACCAAGCGCAATAGACTCTCCAAATAACACTGTTACTTTCATCACTTGAATGTTTGCAGTAATTAAAGAAACTATCGTATACACATACAGCCCGTATAAGCCAAAAAAGCGCTCAGCCGCTATAAGGGCAAGCGATGCAAGAAAAAACATAACACCCATGAGCCATAGGACATCTACATCATGCAAGCCCTGAATGATTGTCTGTATATTGTAAATCATATGCAAAAAGCCTGACAAATATGCCGGGACTCTCTCAAAAACTAAAAATCTTTATACTTTACGATGCCTGCAGCATCAGTTGGCGTTTTACCTTGCGTAATTCTACTGTTAACTTCGATGTACGTGCTGCCTTAAGGTATTCATCAATTCCACCTGCTTTTTCAACAGTACGAATCGCTTTTGTAGAAATTTTCACACGAATATTGCGCTTCAAAAGCTCACTATACAACGAAACTGCTTGAATGTTTGGTAGGAATATACGTCGTGTCGCATTCTTAGCATGACTAACATGATTTCCGGTCATGACTTTTTTTCCTGTAATTGAACATTGGCGCGCCATGAAAAAATACCTTTCTAAAAAAAATTCTTCGCTCTCTTCTACCAAAAAATCGCATCCTGGTCAAGAAATTTTTAGAAATGACTTGCGCCACGTCATCATAATGGCATCTATTCCCGCACCATAATAATGGGGTCGGCAACCTGTGGTAAAAAAACATGCTTTTTGATACATATGCTGCGCCACATGATTGTTAACAGAGACTTCCAAGAATACTGTCTCAATATTACCGTTATGCAACATTTCGTTTAACATCATTGTAGCAATGCCCTGTCCAGAAAAAGCTGGTGCAACGAGTATTGTCAAAATCTCCGCCTCTAAAGCTATACACTGCCACAAGAGACATCCTACACATTTGTCATCTATTGACGCAATAAGCCCACAGACTGTAGAGGTGTTTAGGCTATCTTCAACACTTTTTGTCGACCACCCATTGTCAAAGTAGTGCGTATGCCATCGTGCAATAAAAACAGAATCCCCTAAACAGGCGCGTCTCATTCTAACTTTGAACATTTGGATCTCGCATATAGGTTGCCGATGGATTGTGTATCGCTTGATCAACATGAGTGATTAAAGAAGATAAAATATCGGGTAACGGTTGATAATCGACATGGATAATGTCCGAAAATATCAGCACCCCTTCCTCACCATAAGCCTCCACCTTCTCTTTTGTGAGAATAGTGTATACTGGTTTCTGTTCCTTTTGATAGATTGCACTATAAAAATCACCGCATTTTGTATCAAGCGCAACCAGAAAATCTCTAGTACCCATATCATTGGCAAAGGCGTCAAAAAGAGACAGGCCCAAGCATGGAACGGAACACCCGTATGCAAAAGCTTTAGCAAAAGCCATGCCAACACGCACCCCCGTAAAAGACCCTGGCCCTGTACACACCAACACTTGCGCCACATCTTGAGAAGTAATCCGTGCGTTCTTTAGCATATTTTGCACTATTGGAGCCAGGTGCTGCGCATACGCGCGTGGGTTATGCATAGAATCCCTTATGCGAATCTCTTGTTGATAGGCTAAACCTACTCCACAAGCTCCAAGTGCTGTCTCTACTAAAAGCGTATATGTCATAGTTTAATATAGGCACAAAGTGTCTGAAAAGCCTCGGAGATAGAGAGGCAAGATGTATCAACAACCACGGCATCTGACGCAGCCGCTAACGGCGCGACTGTGCGCTGATGATCTCGTTCATCGCGCGCGTACATTTCTGACAAAACATCCGTTAAGAGACAGTCTATCCCCTGTTGACGAAATTCCAAATATCGCCTTTCCGCCCGCGCTTCGAGAGATGCGGTAATAAAGAATTTATAGTGTGCTTCAGGTAGTATACGCGTTCCAATGTCGCGGCCATCCAAGACACTTCCATGTTTGTCTTCTGGGGGATTGGCGGCAAACGCCCTTTGGAAAACACGCAGTGTTTCGCGCACCGCCGCGTGCACGGCTATTTGTGATGCTGCCTGTGCAATTCTATCTTCTCGTAATACCTCCAAGGACAAGTGATGTGTCGTAAGGCTCCCTGCCGCCTGATTCACGGCCTGACTATCCGCTAGGTCATTTCCCGACTGCAGCGTAAGGTAGCCAACGGAACGATACAAAAGACCAGTGTCCATATGCGCTAAATTATAATGTTGTGCAATTTTTTTAGATAAAGTTCCCTTCCCTGCTGCCGAAGGCCCGTCAATAGCGATAGTAAGAAAATGTTTATTCATGTACAGTAACACGGCATCAATTCATAAAATCTTAATGGTCGGAGCGGCGGGATTTGAACCCGCGACCCCCACACCCCCAGCGTGGTACGCTACCAGACTGCGCTACGCTCCGACAATTAGGGATCACTATAACGCTAGATTTTTCACAGCACAAGTAGTAGGAGCGCATAACCTGTCACCTTCAGAAAAATTGCATCCTTCTTTTTTC
This sequence comes from Alphaproteobacteria bacterium, assembly GCA_965178295.1. Taxonomy (GTDB): domain Bacteria; phylum Pseudomonadota; class Alphaproteobacteria; order UBA7879; family UBA7879; genus CBCXTT01. The sequence continues at coordinate 70,947 of CBCXTT010000002.1, forward strand.
CAACCCAAGGTTTCTAAGCGTCAACACCATTGTCGGTCAATCCTACGCATAAAAACGTATATAGCTTCATGCTTGCATAAGCTTTGCATTTACATATTGGCGTACGCTAGATACAAAGCGCATTACATCACTCTTCACTCGATAGACTGCTCTAGTTATTTTTACACGGACTCGATTATCAAAAGAACGCTCACCCTCTTCAACATTCTTTGTCTTCGCAATCTCAGATGTCCCCATACTTTGAGCAACAAGGTTTGGAACAACCCCCGCAAATTTTATGTCAAGCTCCCATGTCCGAGAGAAATAGTAATCAACCGGTACTATCAAAGGATAGGATTTTGCAAGCAACTGACGTGCGGCATGACGATTCAGTAAATAGCATCCTGCATGGGTTACAGGCGTCAGAAAAACAACTAAATCAAGTCCATGACTTAATTTCTTAATAGAAAAATTGAGGGAACGGTGATAATTTTCAAAATTCACCAAGTCCCATAACTCCGGCACATCAATTACATCATTTACCACACATTGTAAACGCACAGGATCAAAACTGACATCATCTTCAAAAACTAACGCATATTCATTAGAAGACGCCAAGAAAGTTTCCCACACTTTCATGTGACTCAAGCTACACCCTGCCATACCCACATTCATTTCTTTTCCGACATACTTTAAATGACGCACTGTATCCAAATTTTTCCTCAAATCTTCAGGGGACAAAAGGCGCCCATCTATAGCGGAAATACGCGTTACAGGGAAAGACAATTTTTCTATATACGGCATAACATACGCCAAACGCTCTGGAGAACGATCCAGATTCACAACATAAACACCGAGTTTATCGGTCATTGTGCCTTCTTCCGCTGGGTAGTTGAGCCCATGACTATCATCTAAAATATAAGCGCCATCATCAATAAAAAAGAAAAGTCCTATCAAAAGTATGGTACTATAAATGATCTTCTGCGTCATGTTGATGTTACTCCTTTAAAAGTGTGTTCTGCCGCTGTGCAAGAGTATAGCTATCCATACCCTCTATAAGACTATGAAACAATTGATACCAGTTGCATTCTGCGTTAAGGTGCATAAAAACAGACCCCAAGACAAGTGCCGATCTATCTAAAAAGACAAATTCTTGAGGAGGACGTATACCACCTAGTGTACGAAGCTTTGTATATACTTCTGTCGCTACTGCACGTCCTTCTCTGCTGCTAAATGACGCCTCAATAGGCCGCACTCTATCCTCTAACAAAGGCCCGTAGAGATAACGCGCCCATACATTTAACGCTTGAATCAAATCCTGGTGTAGATCGTGAAACCCCAGGCCTTCATATGCATAAACAGCTCGCTCTTTGTCATCGTATAAAAGCGCCCAGTAAAGCTCCGTAACCGCCACAACAAACTGTGGTGAAAAATACCGTACACATCCAAAGTCTAGAAGGCCGAGTTTCCCGTCATCCATCACTTTGTAATTTCCAAAATGAGGATCACCATGCAACGCACCATAGGTATAGAGGGGGTAGTACCATGCAATAAAAAGTCGACGCGCAAGATCATTGCGCACATCAGCTGGTGCCTGAAAAAATTCTTGGAAGGAACACCCATTGCACCAACTCATTGTTATCAGACGCTTCGTTGACAACGATATATCTACTTCTGGTACATAGATATCATGATGGTTTTCCCATATATGGGAAAATCTTTGTATATTGTGCACTTCATGATGATAGTCAATTTCCTCCAAGAGGCGCGTCCTTATTTCTGTTAATATATCCACATGATCAAGCGCCTTCTCATAGATATGGTAGCCCTTAAGCACCATCGATAGCTGTTCTAAGTCAGCTGTGACAGTTGATGCCATATCTGGGTATTGCAACTTACACGCCAGCGGCACGCCTTGCAACGACATCGCTTCATGAACCTGCCCTAGGGATGCCGCTGCTACAGCTTCGTGCGAAAATCTTTGAAATCTATTTTGCCAATTTTCCCCCAATTCTGCGTGCATACGGCGCTTGACAAAAAGCCATCCCATTGCTGGTGCATTCGATTGCAATTCCAATAATTTTTCCTGATAATCGGGCGGAAGAAAATCAGGGATCATCGCCAGGATTTGACCCACCTTAACCAGTGGGCCCTTTAGTTTACCAAGCCAGTCTACTAAAAGATCAGGAAATTCTCCATTGCTGAATGCCTTCTGAGATAGAAGCTGGGCACCTAATTTTCCAGCACCCCCCGCGACTTGCCCATACCGCCTCAAACGCTTGCCAAGAGTGTTATCATCTAAGTTCAATTCAAGCGCTCCAATTCATCAATACATTTCTGGATCATGGAAAGACCACGATTCCAAAACTCAGGTTGTCCTGCATCTAAGCCAAAGGGAGCCAATAATTCTTTGTGTCGCAACGCCCCCCCTGCCTCTAACATTTTAAGATATTGTGCCTCAAAGTCTGGCATGCCGTCTTGGTATGTGGCGTAGAGAGAGTTTACTAAACAGTCCCCAAAGGCATAGGCATATACATAAAATGGTGTATGAATAAAATGCGGTATATGAGCCCAGTAACATTGATAATCTTCTTCATGTAAATCAATACTTGGACCTAGTGCTGCGCGCTGTGTCTCGAGCCAAATCTCGCCCAATTTTTCCTCTGAAAGCTCAGACTCACGCCTCAGATCATGAACTTGGCACTCAAATTCCGAGAAAGCGACCTGACGCACAACAGTATTGAGCATATCCTCAACCTTGCCGGCCAAAAGCACTTTCTTTTCATCGTTACTTTTAGCGCGCTTGAGCAATGCCTGAAATGCTAACATCTCACCAAAAACAGAAGCGGTCTCTGCAATAGTCAAAGGCGTATCCGATAACAGATAACCTTGTTTCCCTGCAAGGACCTGATGCACACCATGTCCGAGCTCGTGCGCCAGCGTCATGATATCACGATTTTTCCCATAATAATTCATGAGAATATAGGGATGCACAGATGGCACCGTTGGATGGGAAAAAGCGCCACTATCCTTACCTAGCTGAATACGTGCATCAATCCACCGCTGATCAAAAAAGCATTGTCCAATTTTAGCCATTTTAGGGGAGAAGTCTTCATATGCCCCTAAAACAATTTCCTGGGCCTCATTCCAGGATGTTAATTTATTATCTGCAGCAGGTAACGGGGCATTCCTATCCCAATAATTTAATTTATCTACTCCAAGCCACTGCGCTTTCAATGCATAATACTTGTGCGATAGATGGGGATAGGATTGCTTCACTGACTTGGTCAGAGAATCCACCACATGATCCTCCACCTGATTTTCTAAATTTCGCGATGAAATTGGTCGAGGAAAATTCCTCCATGTGTCGCTAATGGCTTTATCTTTTGCAAGCGTATTCATGATTAATGCAAAGACACCAATGTTCTCTTGTATTCCCCTAGAAAATGCTTTTGATGCTGCCTTGCGCACTACACTGTCTTTGCTTGAAAACATATTCATTACATCACTTGCCGGGATTTGCTTCTTGTCATTCACATCAAAGCGTAGTGCTGAAAAAGTCTCCTCAAAGAGTCGAACCCAATTGTCATGACTCGTCACATTTTTTTCACAAAAAATCTTTTCGGATTCCTTAGACAGTTGATACGGTCGAAAAGAACGCACATTCTCAAGCCACGCTTTGTAATGGCGCAGTTTTTCAGAGATCTGCAACAAAGACACTAAATGCGCAGGATCCAATGCATTGATTTCCAACGTAAAGAAGATAAGCTTTGTTGAGAGCGTAGTGGTTTTTTCCTTCATTGTTTGATAGAAAAATGCATTGCTCTTCTTTTCCATATTTTGGGAAAAAAGGAGGTATGCAAAGCTCATGAGTTTTCCAATCATTTCATAAATCGCTTCATATTCTTGAATGGCGTGACACATATTCTGTCCATCAAGAGCCGATACTTTCCCCTCATGCGCCACTTGAAAGTTGTCAATGCGCAGTGTAAGCATAGTCAAATCCGCATGAATTTTTGGATCTTTTGGCCCCTTATACAGGTCATCTAAAGTCCATGTTGGCAAATTTTGTATAATATCCATTACTGGCATCTCCTCAAATTATACTGATTTTCTTTGACATATCATGTCAATGATATACATCCTTGTCTATATGCTAGATATTGAACTTATGAAACAAGCTTTAACACTTGCAGAAAACGCGCGTGGCAATGCTGAAGTGCCTATAGGGGCGCTCGTATGTACACCAGATGGAATCGTTATTGGAACGGGACACAACGTGACACGCACAAATCTAGACCCATCTGGGCACGCAGAAATTGTCTCTCTACGCAATGCCTGTCAGAATCTAGGGAAGCATAGACTTGATGGTTGCACACTCTATGTCACACTTGAGCCCTGCGCCATGTGTGCACAAGCAATTGCCTATGCACGCATTGCACGCCTTGTCTACGGCGCTGAAGATCCAAAGGGAGGTGCTGTGGCACATGGTGCTCAGATCTTCGCGCAACCCACATGTCATCATAAAATAAAAATCAACAGTGGTATAATGCGCGAAGAATGTGGGGCTATCTTGAGACATTTTTTTAAAATCCGGCGATAAACTTCCTCCTACCCCCCAGCCCCCTTTCTCCTCAGCGATCTTGACACAAGCCCCCTAGCCGTGCTCAGATGGCATCTGAATTCTCAGAAGAGTGGAGAGAATATACATATGGACATATATCTACACAAAAATGACCTTGAATTTGATCTGGAAGATGCCAATGTCATTGCTCTTGATACAGAGGCTATGGGCCTTAATACCCATAGAGATCGTTTGTGCCTTGTGCAACTATCAACTGACGATGGTATGTGCCATCTTGTTCAAATTGACCCCGGACAAACCGAAGCACCAAGACTTGTTAAACTTTTAAATAACCCTGCAGTGTTAAAAATATTTCATTTTGCTCGTTTTGACGTTGCCCTTTTAAAATATACATTTGGCGCCACCTGTACTCCGCTTTATTGCACAAAAATTGCCTCTAAGCTTGCACGTACATATACAAAAGCTCACGGCCTCAAAGATTTGTGTTGGAACCTTTTGGGGATAGAGCTGAACAAAACATCACAAGAAAGTGATTGGGGTACCTCAACCATCACAGACAAACAACGCATATATGCTGCCACAGATGTTTCTTATCTGCACAAATTAAAAGAAAAATTAGACATCATGCTCGTCCGAGAAAATAGAATGGGCCTTGCGCAGCAATGCTTTGACTGTATCCCTATATATGCAGACTTGGAGATTGCGCAATTCAAGCCTGAGCGCCTCTTTGCCCACTAAGTGTTTTATCTTACCTTCACTAAGTAATCATGCAAAATTTTTTCTTTCTTTCAGTGTTTTTTCTGCTCGTGGCAGTAGATCTGATTAGACTGGATTAAGCGATGCATAACAACAATATAGAGTGCTAGAATGCAGTCTAGCCCAAATAGAAATTTTCAGCAGATATGCGTCCAAAAATCGGCATCTCTTTTCTATTTGGCACTCCATTACAATGCATTATGATGATGGAAAACGACAACAAAGGCTATTGAGTATTGGAAAAAAACAATTCCAGACATGATTAAAAATCACAAGCTCTAGTGACTGCTAATGCAATACTAAACAGAGACAACGCAAAGCTACAGCAGTGTTCCGACTCATATCTCACCCTATTCACTTCCTCCTCTTCTCTCACACATACTCCTCAGAAATGATTGTGTAAAGATTATCCTCATACACTGCAGGGAGCGTAAACGAAAGAAGGCGTACATAAAGCACTGATAAGATTGTCACAGTCTTGTAAACACAGACTCTTCTTCAGAAGAGCATGCACCCGCTTCTGCAAACAAGATCATTGGTGATAGTATGTTAAATTTCTCTGATTGCGCTACTAACAATATGTACACAATAATAAATCATTTGAAATGATTTCTAATAAAATGCATTACCAGTCTTGTGCAATTAGAAGAAATTCACAACCCTGTTCTCATACTATCTTTTATTGTCTGTTCCAGCACCCCAGGGAGAGATTCTCTTGATTTTTGAAAATACTACTGCTAGATATGAGGGGAGAAACGTAATGCTGATTGAGGAAATGTACGCCCATGCCTAAAATAACCTTCATTCTACGTGATGGCACCAAAAAAGAAATTGATGCGCCTTCAGGCCTTTCCCTTCTAGAGGTAGCCCATGAAAACGATATTGATATTGAAGGCGCCTGCGAGGGGTCGCTAGCGTGCTCTACATGTCACGTGATTATCGATCCAGAATGGTATAAAAAACTTGCAGAACCTACAGAAGATGAAGAAGATATGCTAGATTTAGCATTTGAACTCACGCATACATCTCGTCTTGGTTGTCAGATTATTATGAGCGATGCTCTTGATGGCATCGAGATCAAAGTTCCATCTGCCACCCGTAATATGTTAATGGACTAATGCACTGGACGAATATCCAAGATATTGCGATTGCTCTTGAGGATACTTATCCTGAAGTGGACATTGTTCATGTGCGATTCACAGATCTCTGGAAATGGGTGCAAGCTCTGCCTGAATTTCGAGATAGCTCAGTACAATCGAACGAAAAAATCTTAGAAGCCATACAACAAGCATGGCTTAAGGAACGTGATTAATTGCCTTTATTGACTTTGAGAAAAATCATCCCATATAATACGAGTATATGACAAGCATACACTGGAAAGATATTGGTTTTCATGCCCCTCCACACAAAACACGTGTTGTGGTTGCCATGTCTGGTGGTGTAGATAGCTCTGTTACAGCCGCCCTGATGAAAGAGGAAGGCTTTGACGTTATCGGTGTTACTCTCCAACTCTATGATCAGGGTATAACCATTGGTAAAAAAAATTCGTGCTGTGCTGGTCAAGACATTTATGACGCAGCACAAGTTGCAGAGAAAATGGACTTTCCTCACTATATTCTAGACTATGAATCTATTTTTAAGAAAGCTGTAATTGAAGATTTTGCTGATAGCTACATGCGCGGCGAAACCCCTGTTCCGTGTATACAATGCAATCAAAAGGTTAAATTTAAAGATCTTTTAAAAACCGCACAAGACCTGGGAGCTGACGCCCTAGTCACAGGGCATTATGTGCAGCGCAAAACGGTTAGGGGCAAAGCAGAACTTCATCAGGCCTTGGATCTTCAAAAGGATCAAAGTTATTTCTTGTTCACCACAACACAAGAAGAGTTGGACTTTCTGCGCTTTCCTTTGGGTGCCCTTACAAAAAAAGAAGCACGCGCACATGCAAAACGCTTTGGCTTAAGTATTGCAGAAAAGCCAGATAGCCAAGATATATGTTTTGTGCCGAATGGAAACTATGCAGACATTGTGTCAAAACTCCGACCAGAGGCAACAAAACCGGGGCATATTGTGCACATAGACGGCTCAACTCTAGGACAGCACCAGGGTGTTATTCACTATACCATTGGACAAAGGAAACGTTTGGGTATCGGTGGTCGCGTCAACGACACGGCTCCTCTTTATGTTGTGCGCCTAGATTCTGAAAATGCACAAGTCATTGTCGGGCCTAAGGAGGCGCTCAAAAAGACAACAATGCGTCTGAAAAACGTCAATTGGCTTGGACATAGCGATAATAACAACATCAAAACCTGTCAGATAAAAATCCGCTCCACAAGCACCGCTATGGATGCCATTCTGGACCTTAAAAGTGGCATCGCCACGTTAAGAAAACCTGAGCACGGCGTTGCGGCAGGGCAAGCCTGCGTGTTTTATGAGGGATCCCGTGTTTTAGGTGGAGGGTGGATTACGTCTGTTTAAGTTGTGCAATATTATGTTGAAACTGTGACGGCCCACCCTTAAACAAGTATGATGCAGAAACGAGTATATCGGCACCTGCGTCTATCACGCGCGGTGCTATAGCGCGCGTAATACCACCATCAACTTCAATTTCAATGTCATGCCCTTTTTCATAGGCATATTTCTTAAGTTCTACAATTTTAGAGACCCCCACTTCCATAAATTTTGCTCCAGCAAAACCTGGTTGAACGGTCATGATCAACAAAAAATCTATCTCTGATAGATAGGGTATAATATGTGTTATTGGCTGATCCGGATTTAATGCCAACCCAACACAAATATTTTTTTTTTTGAGAAACCTTATTGCAGTGCCAACATCCGTTGATGTCTCAGCATGGAAGGCTAAACGATCCAGACCCACATCACAAAACATCTCAAGATAGTTTTCAAGTGGCGTCACCATAAGGTGTGCATCAAAAGGCACATCAACCAGTGGGCGCAAAGCTTTTATAACATCCGGACCAATGGTCAAGTTTGGCACAAAATGACCATCCATCACATCAAGATGTAGCATGTCGGCGCCTGCTTCTACAATCTGTTGCGCTTGCTCACCCACTCTAGTAAAATCACCGCCTAAAATAGAGGCAGAAACACGTATGGATCTCACGAAATTTTCTCCTCTCATCCTTGACATATGCCACAATAACACAGTATAGGAATAACGTACACGCGATTTTTAGGCGGAGTAGCTCAGTTGGTTAGAGCAGCGGAATCATAATCCGCGTGTCGGGGGTTCAAATCCCTCCTCCGCTACCAAAGACACAAGTATTCGTCGAATAAATACGGCACATCATAATCCTTCATATCCTCACCCATACTCATCTCTCACACCAGAATACCAGCACTTAAGAGATTGATGGGGGGTGGGTAATATGGATCATAGACTGCAGAGCAACCTAGGGGGGTCGGAAAAAAACAAAGCCTGCCTATTTATCTCTGTGTGATTTCGGGTTATATTGATCACTAACTTGGGTAGGCTAAAACAAGGCAATAACTAAAGCGATTCTATGAAAAAAGCAAAAAATCAAGTTCAATGGTACGAGGGAATGCTCTTAGAACCCCAGCACTTTCAGGAAGAGTCATTGTCTGTTCGCCAACTTTCTTTGTCCTATCTAAAAATAGGCGCGCCTTATTTTTGGGGGGTGTCCACCCTTTCTATAGACCCCGTTGCGTTACACAGTGGAAAAATCCGCATTACAGAGATGTATGGTGCATTCCCAGATGGTGGACTGATCCAAATTTTTGAAGAAGATGAATCCTATCCAGAAATTGATTTAAACACTATCAAAAATCTGGACAGAACAAAAGACAATATGGTCTATATTGCAACTCCCAGATACAGGCCAGATGCTGCAAATACAGAAACAGATTTTCCGCGCTACCAATCAGTCCAAGAAGGTCCTATTGTTGATTCAAACACTGGAAAATCAGAAGTTTACATACCTAAGCTCGTCCTTAATCTATCTATCATTGTAGGCGATAGCATACCAACACGATATGTCGCTTTTCCTATTGCTAAAATTGCCTATAAAGATGATGGATTTATTCAGCAGACATTTATCCCCCCAATGATTAATATAATGAATGGCGGCCCACTGAACGCCCTATGTATGAAACTTATTGATTCCTTACGTGCAAAAATAAATTTCTTATCTACAAAGCTCACTTCCCCAATCGGCATTGAAAACTCGCCACTACTAAAGCGTTATGCAGAAATTTTTAATATCATCACGCCACTTGCACCAAGGTTAGAAAGCTTAATTCGCGCACAAACAACACATCCGTTTTGGGTGTACACAGAGATGTGCGCCATCGCAGGACAGGCGGCTACCATAATCACTGGAACCGTACCCCCCATACTCAAGCCTTATCAGCATGATGACTTGCATGCGACATTTGCACCGGTTTTAGATTTTATCCATCAGATGCTTTCTTCTGTTAAACAGCTTTCTATGCCTGTTCCTTTTACTCTTGATAAAAATCAATTTGTGCTGCAGATACAAAAAGAATGGGTGTGGAAAAATAAACTTGTTATTGGAGTAACGCATAGTACCGCAGAATCTCCAGGAGCAACAAAAAACTGGCTAGACAATGCGATCATCGCTACGGACGATCATGTATCCAGCATTAAAGAAATGCGTGTTTTGGGTGCGCATCGTACAATTGTAGACCAAATTCCGGATTTAGGCCTTGTGATCAACCAAGGCATGGCGTTTGTTACAATTGATGTAGACCCAAACTTTATATCATTGGATCAAACCTTGGAAATATTCAACAGTAGTGATAATGTGGATACAAGACCCATTGCTATTAGTCTCTATATAACTGACCCAGAAGAGGGTGCTACCTAATGCTCCTAGACTCCCTCGCACACTCCTTTGTCGTAAAAAGCTTCAAAGCCTCCTATCAAGAAATTCTAATATGTAAATCTATTGCACTGTCTGGTATGGATATCAATCTTTTCAATGACTCTCAGAACACAGAGGCTCTGGAAACTGTAGACCTTAACCAAGTATCACCGAAACATGTCTTCCCAAGCTCAACCCCTGAAGCCTCTCTCTCCTGCATCATTTTAAATCGACTGGAAACATTTTTAAAGAAACAATTTGATGCGGCTATACGATACGGTGGCGACTATGCCTCTTCTTACTTTAAAGAGGCCCTCTATATAATGGTTGCTTATGCAGATGAGGTTTTTCTAACACTTAACTGGGGTGGGCGCAAAGAGTGGGAAAAAAATCTATTAGAGATGCGCATGTTTAATAGCCACGTCGCTGGTAAGGATATTTTTACGATGCTAGACAAGTACCTTGTAGAACGAGACCCAGCAACGAGAGATCTGGGCACATTGTATCTATGGGTTCTTGGCTTGGGATTTAAGGGTAAGTTTCGTCGCCCCGACGACGAGAAGGATCTCGCGATTTATCGGAAAAAACTCTATAAATTTATAATGGCGCAAAATTCCAATATCTCAAGCCCAAAAGCTAAAATGTTTCCTGAGACCTATCGGCATACATTGATTGAGTCGCAACTTATAAAATTACCAAGTCCTCACAACTATAACATAGCATTTTTCAGTATTGTCGGGATTTATATTTTGTTATCTTTATCTATCACTGTTAAAGAAACAGCGCCGATCAATGAGGCGATTAATCAAATTTTAAAATATGATTATGGGACGCACATAAAATGACAGTAGGGTTTTCTTTTGCAGATTACCTGCCGTATATTTTATTTGGTATTGCGGGCATCAGTTTGATTTTATTTTCGATTATTGCCCTCGTGACAGGGTTTTCTCTGAAAAAAAAGGTGACGCCCAAAGCACTGGTTGCCAGTGAAGCAAAAGCTGCACGCACTATTATTCAACAGTTTTTCACAGTCGTTCATAAGCGCATTGTAGCCATCCTGAATTTTTTTGGTCTTTCATCCCAATACCCTATTCATACCTCATTTTCAAACGCAATGAAATGGCTGAAAGAGCATCTAGACGGTGATGACTATGCTTATCAATTGCCTTGGGCTGCTATTGTTGGAGAGCCTCAGTCTGGGAAAACAACGCTTGTGAATAATATCAGACTCCTACAGCCCTTTCGTCAAGCACATTTCCCAGATACGCCCGAGCGCCCTTCTCTAAGTTGGTGGTTTTATGAAAAAGGTGTGATCCTTGATATTTCTGGGAGTAATTTCCTAGAACAAAGCACTACTAGTAAACATAGAATATGGTCACGTGTTCTTAAAAACTTAATGTCGTATCGCGAATGTCGCCCTATTGATAGCATTATACTCACGATTCCCTGCGATCATTTCATTGGAAATGATGCACTCACTGCAGAAGAAATCCAGAAAAAATCGGAAGAAATTGCTTCCCAATTAAGAAAGACAGAGAAACGAACTGGATTGAAATTACCAATATATGTGATGATAACAAAATGCGATAGTATTGCTGGTTTCTCTGGTTTTTGCAATGCACTGCCCCACGAAAAGTTAGAGCAAATATTTGGATGGTCAAACCCGTATGCATTAGATAGTGTTTTTAATGCAAGCTGGGTCTCCCAAGCCATATCATCAACAATCGCGTACACCACAAAAGCAACGTTAGATATTTTTCAACAGCAAGATCTAACGCAATATCAAGATGATGTCATGACTTTTTCAACTGAGTTTGGCCATATTGGAGAAGGCCTCACACAGTATATCTCAACGATTTTTCAATCATACAACTACCGGACTCATTTTATGCTACGTGGCGTGTATTTTACGGGAAACATGTCTACTGAATTGAGCGATAGTATGGTTTTAAATCAAGATGCACAAGGTAGAGTGGATCGCATAGCCTCACCTAAAGAGGCGCTTTTCCCCATTCCTTTCCTGAATGATTTGTTCGATGCAAAGATTTTTCCAGAGCGAAACTTAGCTTCGCCAACTAAAAAATTCTTGCTTTCAGCAAACCACACAATTAATGCTATGAAGTTGTTGATCTTAATAACCGTGCTAGGCAGCTTGGTAAGCTTGCACTTAGGGCGACAAGAACTAGAAAGCTCGTCAAGCAAAATTTATCCTTCTTTTAGGAAGTTGAGCCAAAGTATCCGCTACATGGATCTTTATGAACAGCAGGAGATTGAATCATTTACAGAGGATATGAAAACTTACTTTCAAAACGAAGCGGAAAACATCCTAAATCTCATTGTTTTGAGTCATACAGTTAACCTGCAGCCGTGGCTATTGCCCGCCAGTCTACTAACCAATATACATAGTCGCATTCATAAAGCGGTGCATATTGGTTTTGATCGTATCATTTCAAAATCTATATACATGGATCTAGTGGAGCGTGCCAACCGTATTATTAGCAAACCACTCCCCCCATTTATCAAAGATACTGGTGGAGAAAATGCTTTATTAAGCCCTTTAGAAACAAGTGAGTTCTTGATCCTTCAGGGCTATGTTGATGCGCTAAAAATGCTAGAAAAGGCCTCGTATTCTCTACATAACTTGACAAAACACCCCTCCCTCACTGATATTGCATTCATTGTGAATTACCTATATGGATTTTCCTTTACTGTAGGATTTTTAGAACGGTACGGTGAACATGTAATTGACATCATTCAGGCAGCACATTATGAGCCCATCAATCTGAATAATTATAGACTTTTAGCCCAGAAACGGCTTTATAATTTATTGATGAACTTTATAAATCGCATTCTTGACCCTAATCACAATTATCGATGTGCGATCACTCTTCAGCAGACACTCCACAGCATTGAAGATACTGATGCCAAAGTCCCGCATCTACAGAAGCTCAAAGAATCGCTTCAGCAAATTCGTCATTTAGAGAATCTTATAAACGATCCCAAATTTTCTTGGGTTGGACAGAACGATTTCAATCCAGGCGGCTCTTTCTCAAATATTATTGGCGTTATTTCTAGTATTGAATTATTTGGAAAAACATTTATACGCAATATGTCCTCTAAAGTCCACCAACGCTTTGCGATTGCACAGCAAAACCTTGAAAGCTATGGCTCGCCACTGACCGGTTATTTTCTCACCCGCAATAGCAATGGCACCATACAATCGTCGCCGGGCATCAAGCGCTTATCATCTGGACTTGAAACATTTTTGAATGAGCCGTTTATGCAAGAAGTACCCGATCGTGGACTGTCTACAGAATTAAGTGACAATGAAATTCTCTTTTGGGACCCAGCGCTCCTAAAGTCTGCAACTCGCCTCATTGAATCTTACAATAGGTTTGTCAGCAAGCAATTGCCTGCATACGCGCCCGGCTTACAGGAATCATTCCTTCTGCTTGCTCAAAAACAGCTTGAGAATAATGCTGGAAATATGCTCGCACGCGCGCAGCGAGTAGTTTACGTTGACGATACTGTGTTGTCTTCTACAAAAGAAAGTCATGCACTCTCACAAATCAACAATTTAAAAGACGTCGGGGATGATTTCCTCGTACTCCTCAAGCATTTCAAGCAAAACAATGACTTTAATTTGTATATGAAGCTCCGAAACTTTATTTTTAACGAAATGTTTAAGTCACTTCAAAAGCTAGACCACATCCTAATGTCCCGCGGTCTTTATCAGCCGTATTATAGTGATTTTTCATGGTGGACAGGCAAAGAAGGTGCCATTATACAGGCGTATGACTTTTTAGATCAGAGTGGTATGCATGATTATCTCGCAAACCAAGAGCAACAAATATATGATCTTGCTATTCAACAGGCCACACCCATTGTAAAGTTCTTAGGCGCTGATCTTTTCAACTTGAACATTGTGCAAACAGCTCTCATTGATAAATGGACAAAAATTATCAAAGATGTGGATGGCTACAAAAGCAAAAAAGCTCAAAACCCAATTAAACAGTTAGAAAAATTTCTAACAGATACGGGGAACAAAATCACGATCGATAATTGTTTTGAAAAAATAGCACCACCATCAATACTCAACCATTCAAGCGACTTCTTTGTGCAAACCGAGCAAGAAATTAAAGCAATGCTTTATCAACAGTGTCAATCTCTGTCTAGAAAAAAAGCGGTCTCAAAAATAAATAATCTCTCTGATTTTTTCAACGCTCACCTCGCAGGTGCCTTCCCTTTCACAAAAGAAGTCGGCGAATCTACGATTCCACCCTTGGAGGCAACACGTGAAAATATTGAAGAATTCTTCTCTTTATATGACAGCCTCAACCAAGAAGAGTTCGCACTATTAAAAGATCTCAAACAATATCCAAACTTAAAAGAAGTTCTACTTTTTCTGGGCAAAGCACATGAAGTCAAAACATTTTTTAATAGTTACTTTATGCCCAAAACAGTCAACGGCTCACCTGGGCTAAACTTCCACGTTGACTTCAGAGTTAATCAACTCCAAGAAAGTCATGGAAATCATGTGATTAATTGGGGATTTGTAGCAGGAAAGAATACGTTTGAAACAGCAAATGGAAAATATGAAGGGCGTTGGGAACTAGGAGAAGTAGCTGCCTTTGCCTTTAAATGGGCTGCTAATGCTTCTTTGCGTCCAATGGTGCATTCTACAGACCCAGCCTACATGAATGTACATAATCGCGGCATGTACATGTACGAAGGACAGTGGGCAATACTACGTGCACTCATGCGCAATCAAGCACCACTGGATCAAGGTTCTTTGCCAGACAGCAGCACACTTCTGGAGTTTAAAATCCCTCTATCAACACACCCCAATCATGGCGTCCCAGAAACCCATGCGGTTCTTTTTGTCCGTCTAACGCCAAAGCCATCAAATAAGGCGACAGAAAAGAAATTTTTTATTCCGAATTTCCCTAATTACGCCCCAACACTTTCAATCAGTTAGGACACTCCCATGGCTTTTAATATTGAGGACTATTTGAAACCTATATCACCGGAAAACCCCTCAGGTATATCGCTAAAATACTCATCAACGATTGATGCAATCAAAGAGGCAATGCGTGATGAAGATTCCTCCCTACCTCAGGGTGTGTGGATACGAGAACCGAAATTTGCCAATTGGAAAAAAGCAGCCACTCTTTGTGATAGCGCACTCAAGAATGAAACAAAAGACTTACTTGTTGCCGGCTGGATCACGGAGTGCTGGCTCCATATATACAACATGAATGGTTTTGGGGATGGTATCTCTCTCATTTTAGGATTATCTCAAAAATTCTGGCCAACTATTTATCCTAAAATTTCCAACGATGGCGATATGGATTTTCGTGTTGCGCCCTATATTTGGCTCAATGACAAACTCTCTGAGCGCATGAATTTTATTCAAATCACCAATCCTGCGTCGTCGGGAGAAAAGCCCTATACATTCTTTGATTGGACGCAAGTGAGTCGACTCAACGATTTATACCAGAAGGCAGACAAAGCGAATACCGTGAATACTTTTGACCAAATTGGCGGAAGTGATACACCAAATTCTATTGATTTTACAGCAAGTCAATCTAACACTCCTACAGCATTCTTTCAAATACTCCACGCGCAAATTCTATCTGCGCGTTCTATCTGTTACCAAATAGAGACTATGCTCAGAGAAAAGTGCGTCAACACAGAACCCCCATCCCTTTACAAAATACGCAATCGCCTAGAAGATTTTCTGAAATATACATTAGAAACCCTTCATGCGCGCGGAGCGCCTGTTGATTTGAATGAAGAAAAAGATCCCAACGATAATTTTACTAACCCAGCAGGCGAAGGGGTAATATCCCCGGATCTTGAAGCCCCTCAACGCACGGAAAGCACATCCAAAATGGCACAAAGAAATGCATCACGAATCTTAGAAAGTCGCGATCAAGCTTATCAAGAAATTGAGCAGGCAGCCAATTATCTTGCACAAATTGAACCACATAGTCCTGTGCCCTTTTTAATTAAGAGAGCTGTTTCCTGGCGCAGCAAGTCGTTCGTAGACCTGATGAAAGAAATGGTACAAGATCCGAGTGGCGTATCAGACATCAATCATCTGCTAGGATTATCGGGCAACACAGCGAACGCGGCAGAAAGTAGTGCGTCCAACGCTCAAAGTGACGATCTTAACGACGATCATTTATTTTAGCATTGCGTCTAGAGCACAGGGTCACACAAACACCTCGCACATTAGAGGCTGTTCACGACGCTTTCGCGGACATTTCTTTCGTGGAAGGAACTATTCTTCCGTGCTCAAAAAATAGGGGAGCTTCTGATTCAGCGTTACGTGGATTCTCAGCATGATTTGGGTGTGCGCACAACGCCCCCCCTTCCCCCTCGTCAATAGCCCATGCGTCGGGCATATAAAAAAGTTTATGAATAAGTTTGTTTTGCAACATGTGGCCACAGCGGCGACCATAAAAGTGGCCAAGAAGTGGCATACCTAATGTGTACATATCACCGACCACATCAAGTACTTTGTGCCTCACACACTCATCGTTAAAGCGAAACCCATTTTCATTCATTACATTGCCATCTGAAATGACAACCGTATTATCTAATGATGCACCCTTGGAGAGACCTGCATCCCACATCTTTTGCGCATCCTCATAAAATCCATAGGTTCGAGCACGTGCAATCTCTGTCTTAAAAGATCGATAAACATCGCGCGTTTGATAAGACTGAGGGAAAAATGGATTTCGCCCATCTTCAGGCATATCTACATGAATAGAAAATCCTAGACTTGGGGAAAGCTTCACCAAACGATCTCCATCGCCTACAACAGATATTTCTTTCAAAATACGAATGTATTTCCGAGACGCATCCTGTAACGCTACACCCGCACAATCTAATAAAAACAAGAATGGAGCTGCACTTCCATCCATGACAGGCACTTCCGAACCAGATAACTCAACAACAATATTATCAATGCCAGCAACTGAAAACGCCGCCATAATATGCTCAATAGTAGCGACACGCACGCCATCTGCATTGCCAATATCCGTAGAAAACGTGGTGTCGATAACATTATCCCATGTTGCACGGATTGCATTTTCTTTATCTGTAATATCTGTCCGCTTAAAAACAATGCCTGTTTCAGGCTGTGCAGGACTCAAGGTTAAATGAATAGTCTGTCCACTATGAATACCAATCCCATGACAACTTATGGATTTATTGATGGTTTTTTGCTGCAAAATACACCTCTTAAAAATACTTCTGATTATCAACTCTACCTCATGATGGGCGTGTATCAAAAATAAAGCTTTATTGCATATTGTTGCGATCTTATATATAGTCGTGTTTATTACGATGTTGCTTAGGAGAGTCAAACAATGTGTGATGACATTCAAATTATTCGTGCAGGACACCCAGTACTTCGAAAAAAAACACAAGAAATTCAAGATCCAACCGCCCCAAAGGTGCGCGACGCTCTTACACGAATGGAGAAAATGATTGCAAAACTAGGGTCAAAGAATGTTGCAGGCTTGGCGGCGCCACAAATCGATGTTTCTATGCGCGTCTTTCTCTACACCCCCATTAAAACTCGTGAACAGAGTTTAAGCGATCAACGCTCTGAACTTGATATTCATTTTGAAGCGGTAATCAATCCCGTGATAGAACCAATTGGCAATGCTAAAGAAATGGGATGGGAGGCGTGCTATTCCATGCCTGACCTCGCTTTTCATGTGCCCCGCTATAATCATATCCGCATGCATTATACAACACCGCAGGGCACTAAAAACACTCTTGAGGCGAAAGACTATGAAGCGCGCATTCTACAGCATGAATTTGACCACCTAGAGGGATGCTTAGCGATAGATCGACTTGAGAGTACCACGGAGTTTGGGTACGTAGAGGAGGTCAAAGAATTTCTTATGGAACAATCTTCTAACACATAATCTCAATGATCAAAGCACACGATGCTTCGAAAAATTATGCAACCTCTTGTGTATTTTATCACACAGTGTAGCAATGTGAGTGGTGGGGGCTTCTCATAAACAAGTCCGAATTTTTCTATCAACAACCCCAAAGCAACATATTCTTGTGCGTCATTCAATCAAACCCAGGACAATAACTCACCACAACTTCGTTGGGTGGGCACTCACATAGAGAGCATTCGGCATGCAAGATCGCGCATGCGGGCATCACACTCGGACCACTGCTGAGTGGTCGCCTACGAACGGAGAAAAAATTCGTCAAAAACACCTTGGTATGGGCTGTATAGCAATATACTACTGCATCATCTCTCGCCCTTATGACGGATCAAGAAGCTCTGTCTCTTCCAGATCAACGTCGTATGAAACCCTGAATATTTTTACTGCAATACATAATGTTCGGAAGTATTATTGCATCACACCTTATGGTGCCCAGAGACGGATTCGAACCGCCGACACGAGGATTTTCAGTCCTCTGCTCTACCAACTGAGCTATCTGGGCTCAAAGAACATATATATCTTCTATAGTAAAATCACGGGGATCTGTCTACGGAAAAATAAAAATCTTTATCCATGCTGAGAAAATCCGTCTGCATTGCCGGCAATGGATCTCATATTGTCTATAGAAACTTTTCAAATCTATGTGTCAAATATTTCTTCCGCACGTGATGAATGGAAATACCTCTGCACATCTGGGTGATTACTTGTCAGGAAATCACCTAAAGTGCCTGCAACAATTTTTTTACTCACATGCTTGATGCTGCTCAAGTCATTAGGACCATCACTATAGTAAGGTTCATGCTCTGCATCAGCTCTTTAATAAGGACATCAAAGTCACCTGCCGAAATGGGATCCAATCTAGCAGTTTGTTCATCTAAAAACATAATTTTAGGATCTGTTACCAGGGCCAGAGCACGGCCAACGCGGCGTCTCATTCCTCCAGAAAGCTCAGTTGGATACACTTTTGATACATCAAGATTCAACCCCACCATACGCAATTTTGCAAGCGCCAAATCACGCGCTGTGTTCCGGGATACATTAAACAATTTGTATAAAGGCAGCGCTACATTATCGACTACTGATAGCCCTCCCATTAATCCACCTTCCTGAAACAAAAAACCAATTTTTCGGTATAATTTTAGACGCTCACGCCATGACATTGAGGAGACCTCTATTCCAAGAACATGCAGTGTTCCCTTAAGAGGACGCTTGAGATCTACCATGGTTTTCAGGAGTGTGGATTTCCCTGTACCAGACCCACCTATTATCACTGCAGATTCACCTGACTGAATAGAGAGATTTCCGCCCTCCAGTGTGATATGGGCGCCATAACCACTATACAGATCCGTAATTTTAACTAGAGTAGAGATAGATCATACTCCTATACGTGTAAACAAAATGGAAAAAATGCATTGAATACAATCAATAGAAAAATAGCCTGCACAACAGAGCGCGTTGTGCGCGTCCCTATGCTTTCAGGATCAGTCGTTGCTCATTCCCTCAGACAACCCACAACACCAATCACAAGGCCAAAAATGGGGCTTTGATCAAGCCTACCCAAAATATCATAGGTGTCACTGCATCCCACGCATATGACCAAAAGAACTGATGCTCAATGCCTAAGAATGACACACGAACGCCCCGGATATCAGCCCTGATACATCAGATATCAGTGTTAAATAGGCATAAAGACAATCGACGTGATAATGCGTGGGAGCATCAACACATACAAAGGGTTCATACCCATAATCTGTAAGGCCTCTATTTCTTCACGCACTTTCATAATACCAAGCTGCGCTGCAAATGCACTGCCCGAACGACCCGCCAACAACAGCGGTGATGAGCGCTCCTGCTTCACGTAACATAGAATGGCTCAGCAAATCAATGGCCATCTTTGCCCCAAACTTAGATAGCTATATTGCAGATTCATATGCAAGCACAGCACCAACAACAGACGATGTCACAACAATAATGGGAATAGCGGAAATCCCCGTTTTCTCAGCAGAAGAAACAACTGCTGGGAAAATACGTGTGGGATGAAAAATAATTGCAACACATCCAATCAAGCAAAAACCTAAAAAGTTAAGCATTTCAATAGTACACCGATACATATCAGTGACGTGACGTCCTATTCTTTCCAATCCACGAAAAACAATCCTTTTTTCCTTGAGTGCAGTATATTTTACAGGAAGGTATCCCGCTGTCATATTTAACACATCCTCAACATGTTGGGATACATTCACTCGTGTGCACTCTATTGTATGTTTCACGAGTGTGCGTTCAAACGCAACAAGCAGGTGGCTGGCCCTGTAGTAATGGACTCAACAGCGCCATAATCTATTGTGAGGCCAGGCTTTGTGTGAATTTCATCTAAATTAGACGACAAAGAAGTGATGTCCTGCACAGAAAATTTTCCAGACAAAACTACGAGGTTGTCTTGATTATTGTATTGTAGAGTCCCCAAAAATATCTCCTTCTCTATCACATAGTATGCATGATAGCGTTACATAAAAAAGAGAAAACTTAAGAACACAAAGAATGGCATCAGAACAATAAAGGACAAAGTCATATAGCTCAAGAAAGAAGGCATTTTCACACCATCTTGAATCGCAATGGCTCGTACCATAAAGTTTGGTGCATTGCCAATATATGTGATTGCCCCCATAAAAACAGCACCCGCAGAAATCGCTGTTAGCGTTGCAGGGCAATTATTCATAAGATACTGAGCATTGCCACCAGCCATATGAAAAAAGACGTAGTATGTTGGCGCATTGTCTAAAAACCCGGACAGGATACCTGTAAGCCAAAAATAAAACAAACTATCTGGTTCACCAGTGCAGTTTGCTTCATTTATCACAAATGACAAGGCGCCATCCGTACCAGCATGAAGAATAGCAATAACAGGTGCCACGGTTAAGAAAATACCAAAAAAGAGCTTGATAACTTCTAGAATAGGCGCCCAATTAAAATTATTTTCTACCCTATAAACTATATTGGAAAAACGAAGAGACATAAGCCCAAAAAAAACAAGGCCAAAATCTCGTACAATAT
Organism: Alphaproteobacteria bacterium; assembly: GCA_965178295.1. Classification (GTDB taxonomy): domain Bacteria; phylum Pseudomonadota; class Alphaproteobacteria; order UBA7879; family UBA7879; genus CBCXTT01. The sequence continues at coordinate 92,165 of CBCXTT010000002.1, forward strand.
TTTGGAGTAAGATATCCGTCCCCATAATACTGTAAGAAATTTCTGATTTCCACACACCGCTCAATAATACACAGCACACAACACCAAAAAGAAAAAGAAAATTGCCTTTTCCGCGCACCGAAAAGGATATAGTGCTCCCAGAAACATCTGTCATTTCTTTTTTAAAATAGTAGCAATCTATTATATAATACAAACACAGCAATGGAATTGCCAAACATAGAATAGGAAATATTAAATGGCTCGTTGTCCAAAAAAAATCAACGCCTTGTAGAAACCCCAAAAAGAGCGGTGGATCGCCCAAAGGGGTCAATGCACCGCCAATATTGGCTACGAGGAAAATAAAAAAAATCACTGTATGTACCTTGTATTGACGCGTCTTATTAGTTTTTAACAGTGGTTGAATAAAAAGCATAGCCGCACCGGTTGTGCCCATCAGACTTGCAAGTGTTGTCCCAATTACAAGAATCCCTGTATTTGTAAAAGGTGTTGCACGATAACGAGCATCAACATAAATCCCCCCCATGATTGTAAACAATGCCCATAACAACACAATAAACGGGATATACTCCAGGAGCATTGTATGGAAGAAGCTATAGCACACAACATCATAACCAAACACCATGTATCCCGGCAACAAAACACTCATGGCCCAGAAAAGACTAATTTTCCCAAAATGCCGATGCCAAAAATCCTCATATACCAGAGGAAAGAAAGCAATAGAGAGTAAAATACCCAAAAATGGCAGCACCCAGAAAAGACTCATTTCCCGACCGGGAAGCCCCGCACGCTCTCCAGCCATTATGGGTGTCACGCTCAAAAAAAACATTAGAAAAAAGCTAAAATATCTCAAAAACTGACTCCCATATACACAATGATAGCGAGAAAAGGCTAGCGGTTTTCTCTCAAAAATGCAATAAGCATTGACATCGTTTCTCCCCTTGTGCCATTTTCTAAGAACAGATTTCAATTGACTTGAAGGATGCCGTTGTACACATGAGGTTCTTATATTTTCTTGGATTGATTCTATGCTTATCTGGCTGTCAGCCAACAATACACATACGCGGTAATTTTGTAGATTGGGAAGAAGCGCAAAAAATAAATGTGGGACAGGATACCCGCGCGCAAGTGAAGGCACGCTTAGGAGCCCCAACATTTGTGCAAATGTTCGGTGGGTTTCAATGGTATTACATCGGGGAGCGTACAAAAGAGCTGGCCTTTTTCAGGCCCACTATTGTTGAACGAGACATTATTGTTATTAATTTCGATGCCCAGGGCATCGTCTTAAGTATTGGGCGACAAGATAATATCAAAAGCTTTGAGTTTGAGAGAGTTGATCGTGTAACCCCTACGCATGGCCGTGATCCAAGTATTCTAAAAGAAGTATTTGGCTCTGTTGCAGTTGGCGATGAAGGCAAAGTACGCAAAGGCATGGTGGCTCGATAAGCCCAAAAAATGATAGGATGTAATTATGCTCGCATTTGTCGCCGATGAAACGCCTATCGCCCAAGGCGCAAAGCACACACTTGAAAATCTTTATTCCCCAAACAACATTCCGAACCGAGAGATTATTATTGCGCTTGGCGGAGATGGATTTATGCTCAAGAATCTCCACGAGCACCTCGGCACAAAAAAACAAATTTATGGGATGAACTGTGGAAGCGCTGGGTTCTTATTAAATTCCTACAAAAAAAATAATCTCCTGGAACGCGTAAACAATGCTATACACATGCGCCTTCTTCCCCTCAAAATGTGCGTTGAGATGGGTAAGGGAGATATTGCATACAGCCATGCCGTTAATGAAGTCTATCTTTTCCGTCAAACTCACCAGACAGCAAAAATAAAAATAACCCTTGATGAGCGTCCACAAATGAGTGAGCTCATGTGTGACGGTATTATTCTTGCAACACCCGCTGGTAGCACGGCATACAATTTATCAGCACATGGTCCCATTGTGCCTATCAATTCCCGCGTTCTAGCCCTCACACCCATCAATTCTTTTCGTCCAAGACGTTGGAGAGGCGCCTTGATTCCACACACCACACAGATTATTTTTGATATTCTAGAGTCTGAAAAACGCCCAGTAAGTGCTGTTGCAGACAATAGAGAATTTCGCTCTGCTAGACGTGTAACAATTTTCGAAGATGCAAGTTGCCCGCTGAACATTCTCTTCGACGCAGACGAAAATCTGTCAGATCGCATACTTAGGGAACAATTCACAACCTAGACATTGGTCTCAATGAGCCTCAGACCAGTTATCCCCAACACCGACGTCAACCATCAGCGGCACATCGAGCGTAACCACGTTTTCCATCGCTGCTTTAATGATGCCTGTCACATGATCGACCACTGATTCTTCAGCTTCAAAAATAAGTTCATCGTGGACCTGCAAAAGCATTGCTGTAGCCCATTGTCCATTTTCTTTCAACACCTGCATAACATCAATCATTGCCATTTTGATAATATCTGCGGCACCACCCTGCAAGGGTGCATTAATTGCCTGACGCTCTGCGAATGCCTGCTGTGTAGGATTTTTAGAGAAAATCATTGGCACATAACACCGACGTCCAAACGGTGTTGACACATACCCATTGTGTCGTGCAAAATATTTCATATCCTCCATATATGGTTGAATGCCGGGATATTGGAGTGCGTATGCAGTCATATAGTTTGACGCCTCACGCTGCGGAATATTCAGTTGCTTGGCAAGTCCAAAAGGGCTCATGCCGTATATAATGCCAAAATTGATCGCTTTGGCCCGCCGCCTCAACTCAGGTGTCACATAAGAAACATCCACGCCAAAAACCTGGGCGGCAGTTAGTGCGTGAATATCAATGCCATCTTTAAAAGCGTCTATAAGTGGTTGAATCTTCGCAACATGGGCTAAAAGGCGCAGTTCGATTTGGGAATAGTCAAATGACATTAGCTTACTCCCAGGCTGCGCAACAAATGCTGCACGTATTTTGCGCCCCTTCTGTGTACGAATAGGAATATTTTGCAAATTTGGATCAGAAGATGACAAGCGCCCTGTAGATGTTATAGCCATTGAATAGGAGGTATGCACCCTGCCTGTTGTTGGATTTACTTGCTTTAACAGCGCATCTGTATATGTACTTTTTAACTTTGAAAATTGTCGCCAGACTAAAATAAGACTTGCAATTTCATGTCCCGCATGCGCAAGTCGCTCTAGAATATCGATACCCGTCCTATATGCTCCTGTTTTAGTTTTTTTTCCGCCGGGTAGACCTAAAAGTTCAAATAAAATAACGCCCATCTGCTTGGGGGAAGCGATATTAAATTCTTGTCCTGCCACTTGAAATATTTGTTCTTTTAGTGTTTCTAATTCGCAGGAAAAAGAATGGCTCAACGTTTGCAAACAGCTAGGATCAACACGCACCCCTCGTTGCTCCATATCCACCAAAATAGGAATTAGCGGGCGCTCAATGCGCTCATAAACCCCTACAGCAGATCTCTCTACAAGGGATTTGTTTAACAGTAAGTGCAGTCTCAGCGTAAAATCAGCACCCTCAGCTGCATAGGCTGTCGCTTGCGCCACCGGAACTTGTGCAAAGGTTGCAGCACCAGTTTTTTTTGATACTATATCCGCAAACTTGATCATCGTATGGTCAAAATATCTCTGGGCAAGCTCATTCAGCCTATGAAGACCACCCGATGTGAGATAAGAAAGCAACATTGTATCACTCACCGGAGATACATCAATGCCGGTTTGTTTCAAAACGAGTATATCATATTTGACATTTTGTCCAATTTTTAGGATATCTTGCGCACTTAAAATCGGTCCCAAAGCTTCGAAAACCACTTCTTGGGATAATTGTCGTAATGGACTTTCTCCTAACTGTGGCGAATAATTATGCCCCATTGGAATATAGCATGCTTTACCGGGTGCCGTTGACAGAGATATCCCCACAAGCTCTGCACTCATAGCATCAAGAGAATTTGTTTCTGCATCAATTGCAACAAACCCTACGCGCTGAATCTCTGTGCACCATGACGCTAGCGTTTCTGAATCTGTCACACACGTATACTCTGGAACAACATTGCCCACAATAAATGTTTCGTCTGCAACGCCATCCTGAGTATCGAACTTAGCAATTAAACGATTAAACCCTTGCTCTTGCAAAAAATTACATACTCGCACATTATCCATGTCTGGTACCTCAAAATCAGAAATATCTGCAGATACAGGCACTTCATCTTGGAGCAGAACAAGCTTTTTTGACAAACGAGCTTGTTCTGCATATGCGCACAGAGATTCCCGACGTTTTGGTTGTTTAATGGTATGTGCATTATCCAAAAGTGTCTCTAAATCACCAAACTCTTGTATTAAGGCGGCAGCTATTTTTGGACCAATTCCTGGCACACCAGGCACATTATCAACACTATCTCCCGCAAGCGCCTGCACATCCACTACCTGATCAGGACTCACGCCAAATTTTTCAATAACCTGCGGAATGCCTATGGTTTTGCTTTTCATGTGATCAAACATAGTAATTTGACCGGACACTACCTGCATTAAATCTTTGTCTGATGAGACAATCACAACCTGGTATCCTTGCGCTTCGGCAAGCCGTGCATAAGTCGCGATTAGATCATCGGCTTCATACCCCGCTTGTTCAATCATAGGCACTTGAAATGCCGAACAAGCGTGACGAATAATGGGAAATTGTAGTATTAAATCTTTCGGGGTTTCCTCCCGATTTTCCTTGTATTCTGGATATATTGCGTTACGGAAGGTTTTGCGCTTGCTATCAAACACAATGACCATTTTATGCGCACGCATTTCCGTCAAAAGCTTGGACAGCATATTGGTAAAACCAAGAACGGCACCAATCGGCGTACCATCTCTACGCGTCAAGGACGGCATGGCATAATAGGCTCTAAAAATCAATCCAGATCCATCAATAAGGTACAGTTTCTTTTGTTTCTGCAATTGTGCCATAGTATTGTTAACAACAACCCCTATATGTTCAAATCATCAGAAAATAAGGAAAAACTATAGCATGCATTTGCGTATCACTAAAGACAATAAAGCTATTTGGAAGGGAAGCGTTTTTCAATGCGCTTCTGGACAAAAAGGGTACACAAGCAATCCAATCGAAGGAGACAAAAAAACCCCTCTAGGCACATTTCCACTCAGATGCATTTTCTATCGTGCTGATCGTGTGCAGTTGCCCCCTGTACATTTACCAAATCATGTCCTACAGGACAGCGATGGGTGGTGCGATGATCCAAAAAGTGTTGCTTATAATACCTGGATTAAAAAGCCTTTCAATGCAAGACATGAAGACCTTTGGCGCTCAGATACTATGTATGATCTCATCCTTCCAATTGGATTCAACGATGCGCCCGTGGAGTCAGGTAAGGGAAGTGCTATTTTTCTCCATATCGCCCGACCAGGCTTGCTGTCCACAGATGGGTGTATCGCGCTGGAAAAAGAAGTGCTTCTCTCAATGCTCCCAGAATTTGATATAAACACCTGTATTCAAATTGGATAATAAAGTTCTATTAAAGAATGATTTTATAAGCATGCTAATTTTTCTATTTTAAACATGTATTCTTACACAAGAATATTGTATCCGGTAGAGAGAGGGGAGAGCACACAGCGTTTTGATTGGAAAAGTTTTTTAGATGGATTGTCGTCCATGAAAATCCTGAGCGGATCGCATACTATGGCTGTGAGTCCTATTTATATTCAAATCACATCCAATTATTGCGCAACGCTCAGATAGATGCTTTACGTACCTGCATCTCATGTATAAGCAACCTACATATACTACGTCAAAAGCATGCTAGACATGTCAGCCATCCTCTTTGTCGGATTCTTCAGCATATAGGGAGTATTGATGCAAACAGAGCGCATATTGACTATGTGTACAGTGTCACCAATGCACCAGAAAGCCAAATACTGCATCGTATTACTTGCACACATTCTCCCCGCACAAAGCGGAGATTTTCCTAAAGGAAATCAGCATCACTGCTCTATAGGAGCTCAAGTACTGATTGCCTTTTCAATGTCATGATTGCAACTATACGATTGAGCGATTGTATGCTATTGTATCAGATATATTAGAAATTGGATTTTTAAAATTTATGATCATTAGTTGCCCTGTATGTGAGCGCAAATTCCAGGTGGATGACAATATTTTTTCTGGAGCAGAAGAACGCAAGGTGAGGTGTGCCGGGTGTAGTCATATTTGGCTGGAAAAAATGCCTTCAGCATTGCTCGTTGTTTCTCCACCGCATACGAAAAGAGAGGCAGATAAAAACGTACACATACAGACTCTGGACCCCCAAGATAAATCCAAAACAAATTCATTAGGATGGCTTCTTTTTTTAATTGTTCTAGTTCTTGCGATTCCTTCGTTCATGATCTTAACTCGACAGCATATTGTGCGCCTTTTTCCAGGAGTAGAAACGCTTTACACCTATGCAGGTATACCAACAATTACCATAGATACACAGTTTAAATTTTCGGATACAGCATGGCATGTGACCACCATTAACGATGTCCCCATCCTAAAAGTGCATGGGAAAATCATTTATCAACCAACAACAGAAACCGCACGCCGGCTTCCGGAAATTCAAGTATCCGTTTACGGAAAGAGTACTTGCGAAAAACAGGGGTATATCTCCACAATTTTAGAGGGAAAGGACCCCTATCGTGCAAAAGGTCTGTGCATTGTTGACCGATGGACGTTTATGATTCACGACACCCTAGCACTACCTGGTGAAGAAGTGCCCTTTTCAAGTGAAAAAATTTATGATCCAGCAGCCGGTAGCCCCGAAAATATCGTACTGGATTTTGTGCCGCTCCGCAGCAAATTGTGAGCTAGAATCTTAGATAGGGAATTGTTTATTTTTTCTTATGGGAACCTGTGTGCAGCATGTTATAAAAAAATTTATAGTTTTTGTAATAAAACTATGCGTCAGTCTGGGCATTGTTTCCCTAATTCTCAGCTTTTTCTTTGCATGGCGCCTCCATCATGCACCCCTAGATATAACATTTGCTCAGCATCATTTAGAAAAAAACTATCCAAATATTAAGCCAAAACACATGTCTTTGATCTGGAAAAATTTGTATGAAGAGCCGGAAATCATCCTTGAAGACACGCAGATCAATCTACCAAACTGGACGATATCTGCGCCACACATTTCTATCAATCTGTCTCTAATCAATCTCGCTCTTGGGCAAGCGGTGTATGATCGTGTGTCTTTTATCAATCCATACATACGCTATGCACCGGAAAAAGAAGGATCTAGTCCTACGGAGAGTATGCTATCCGGGAATGCTCTCACAACATTCTTCCACGCCATTAACAATAGTGATGCTCTACAAAAAACAACGGTTCCACTGATAGAAATCCATAATGCGCAAATCACATCAGATTCCCATGACTGTGCGCTCCATAGTGCAGATATTGTACTGAACAGACGTCTCGGTAACCTTCATATCAACTTTGATCTTAGCGTTAAAAATCATGATGGTGCCTTCAGTATGTATGGGCACATAGAACGGGTGAATGCATATCAAAACACCCTTCGCATAACAGTCGACAAGGTACCAGCTAATCTTTTACAGTCACTGCCTATAGAGGCTCACTATATCGACGGCATAGATGGCACCCTCTCCAGCACCTTATCTATGACACTAGAAAAAACACAAAAAGGCTTTGGATGCGAAGCAAAAAATGAATTGCATTATTGCACAGAAAAAAGATGCGTGCCTCTAAACTCAAAAATAGCGCTCGTACTTCAATCGGGTTGTCTGTATTACGACATTCAAACGACGATAAAGGATCTTAAAAAACAGGACATTATTAAGGCATGGCCACACTCCCTCAATATAGAAACACGGCGCTGGATTCAAACGCGCTTCGACCAGGCAGTCATACCGCATGCAAGAATCTGCATAAAAGGACACGTCACTCAAGAAGAAAATTCCCTCCCTCCATGTCTTTCAGGAAACTTTGAGATCAACAATACGACGCTTAAATTTCTAGATGGACTGCCCGCTGTCACAGATTGCAGTGCAGAAGCTGCTTTTAACAACAATCAATTTCTTTTTTCAAATGTCCAAGGGCACATACAAAACACAACTGTAAACACGGGCCAAATACACATAACAAATCTTAATACACCCCAGCCAAAAGCGAGTATTAACCTTTCTCTGTCTGGTTCAGCACAAGATGCATTTGAGTATATTCAGCATGCTCCACTAACCTACGACAAAAAATTTAATATGCACATGACAAACATCACGGGAGATGCAACAGCTACCCTCGCGTTTTCCCTGCCGCTAAAAGAAAAATTAGTCGATGACGATATCATATCAAACATTTCTTTGGATCTTAAAAAAACAGGCTTTACACAGATATTGCACGGCGAAAAAATTGAGATCAAAAATGGGGATTTTAACCTGACTGCTACCCCGCACGCGCTTAACCTCAAAGGCACTAGTCAGATTAATGGTGTAAACGCCACCATAACATGGGAAGCACCAAAAAAGACGGCATCATATAGGAATAAATACCATCTTATGCTCAATGGGCCTGTCACTGACATCCCCATCATACACAACCTGCTTGAGCAGGAAATGTTTGAAGGCCCACTTACCCTATCGTGCGATCTCACAGAATTAGATCAAAATAATCAACAACTTGTGCTGACCGCAAAGCTAGAACATCTGGATATACATATACCGCAAATAGGCTGGCATAAGGCGCCTAGCATCCCAGGATCTTTTCACGCCACCTTTCTGCTCAAAAATTATAAATTTAGAAAAATGCGCAATCTCATTTTAGAAAGCAAAAATGTCGATATCCAGGGAAATGCTACATTCCAAGACAACACGATATGTGCATGGGATTTTAAAAAAATACAGTTAGACAAAACGCACATGAGTGCCTCCGCACATATGGATAGCAAAAAAAAATGGCACATTCACATGGAAGGACCAAAGCTTAGCGTAAAGCATTATATAAAAAACACTGACAATCCCTTCAACATCACCTCAGACAGTAATTCTTTCTTTGTGTCTGCAAAAATAGATCGGGTTTTTCTAGAAAAAGGTGTTATTTTACACGAATTTTCTTTATCTGCCCATAAATCGCCTACAGAATGGGTGCGCTTCTCTTTGGAAGGGAATTTTTCAGCAACAGAATACATGCGCAGTAGAATCCAAAACACACAGCAAAACAAAGTCCTGACAATCACGAGCAATAATATTGGGCTTTTGTTAAAGGGATTAAGTATATCAGAAGATTATGTTCAAGGTAAGATTAACTTACGAATGTTGCGTCCATTGCATACCTCAGTGGCTCCCTATGTAGGAGAAATTATATTGCAAGGATTACGTATTGTTGACGCACCTGCAGCTTATACTTTTGACAAAAATAGGCCAAAAAAAAACGTCATCATAGAGCGTGGAACACATTTTGATACAGGACGCGCCGAACTTTATTACAATGATGGGCAGCTTATCATTCAAAAAGGACTGATGCACAATAATAGCACGGGCATTACAGCCGAAGGATGTATAGATATCCAGAATGGTACAATGTATATGAAGGGCGCTGTTGTTCCAGCCTTTATGATTAACCAGATGTTGGCTCACATCCCCATTATTGGTACGTTGCTCTCAGGCGGCGATGAAAACAATGGTATTGTCTCTTTGAATTTCACGCTCAAGGGTCTGCTCAAAGATTACGACCTAAAAATCAATCCCTTTTCTGCCTTTGCGCCTGGGTTTGTAAAACAAGCATTCAAATCGCAAACCACGTTCTCTCATCATCATGCGCATGATGATATTAGACCATCCTAGAAATTAAAGAATTTTAAAAAAATACAATTTTAGATCTCAAGATGACAAGGTAGAGAACGGAAGATCGACTTGGAGGAGAAAGCGCTCTTCGCATGTCGGTCAAGACCGCCTATACAATCTTTCCTTGATATCATATCTGATTCTCTTGCGACTGCTCCCTTCCCAAGATGTTGTTCTAGATATGTCGCGCTCAACCAGTATAGGGCGCACCCCTTCGCACCTATAATATGTATAGCGCGTAGAGAGCGAATCCAAGAAAACAAGATTCTGCATTAGTAGCAAGAGCATAGAGCATGAAAAATAAAACGTTTTTATCTCTACCAAAAACAGGTGAAATACGCTATGTTTAGACAATGCATTTTTTGAGGTGATTTATATGATCATGCATGTGTAAAAGTATCTTTAATAATTTTCAAATGATGGTTGAGACAACACAAAAAGACATATGGTCACGCATTGGCCCCTCCCTACCAAAACACTTTGGCAACAAGGTATACGAAGGATGGTTGCGCAATATTAGATACCAGGAGATACATGGGGGACGTATCTATCTCACTGTCCCTTCTAGGTTTGTGCGCGACTGGGTTTCAGTACGGTGCAAAGATAAATTATTAGGATTGCTGAAGGCGCATGATGCAAGCATTGATAGCATTGAATTTGTGATTTCTAATAGAAACGCCGAAAACACTCAGCCTATTGCTGCACCGCCTTCTTTTTCTACAGACAAAGCATCCGAGGAAGAGAGCGCTAGCACGCACCACGATATCATCTTATCCAATCTGGACCAACGATATACTTTTGATAAATTTATCGTTGGTAAACCAAATGAGCTCGCATATGCTGCCGCCCAGCGTGTAGCAAATAGTGATGCTGTTTATTTTAATCCACTTTTCCTCTATGGTGGTGTTGGCCTTGGAAAAACTCATCTGATGCATGCGATCGCATGGCAGATCCAAAAAACACAGCCCAACAGGACCGTCTTGTATATGTCAGCAGAGCAATTTATGTATCGCTTTGTACGAGCATTGCGCCATAAAGATATTATGGCTTTTAGAGAACAATTTCGCTCTGTCGATGTGCTCATGATTGACGATGTGCAGTTTATCAGTGGAAAAGACTCAACGCAGGAAGAATTTTTTCATACTTTTAACGCTCTTGTAGACAAGAAAAAACAAATCATTCTTTCCGCCGATAAATCACCGTCTGATCTTTCGGGAATTCAAGAGCGAGTGCGTTCTAGACTTTGCTGGGGACTGGTTGCAGATATCCACCCAACAACTTACGAGTTGCGCCTCGGCATTTTACAAGCCAAAACTGAGAGCATGGATATTGAAATAAAACCCGCAATACTTGAGTTCTTAGCTCATAAAATTACCTCCAATATACGTGAACTTGAAGGCGCTCTCAATCGTGTGGTTGCCCACGCCACTCTTGTGGGGCGAGAAATTACCATTGATGGAATTAAAAGTGTATTGCAAGACTTATTACGCGCTAATGCACGTCATGTTACGATTGAAGACATTCAGAAACATGTGGCTGCACACTACAACATCAGAATATCTGATTTGCATTCCGGAAAAAGACTACAAGTCATCACACGACCCAGACAAATTGCTATGTATTTATGCAAAAAACTCACATCAAAATCTTTGCCTGAAATTGGGCGAAAATTCGGGGGGCGCGATCATACAACTGTTATTCATTCTGTGCGCAAAATAGAAGATCTGAAAGAAAAAGATCTCAATTTTGCTGAAGACGTTAATATGCTAGAACATATCATTGCAAAATAAGTTGTGAGGCAAGTGTCATGGCAGCCCTGATTATTTCGTGCAGCATTATTGTTGGTCTTCTTCTTCTTTCGGCTCTATTTTCTAGTACAGAGACCGCCGTCACCGCGCTGTCAAAAGCACGCATCCATAAGCTTGCTAAAGAAGGAAATCGTACTGCCTCCTACATCCAAAAAATGTGCAATAATATGGACCGGTTATTGAGCGCTATTTTGCTCGGCAACACACTCGTCAATATATGTGCAACAGCCTTAATGACAGGCATCCTTGTCTCTCTTATAGGTGAGTCTGGTATTGGTATTTCCACACTTATCATGACATTTTTAATTCTCACATTTTCCGAAATTATGCCAAAAGTATACGCTATTCACCATCCAAACAAAACAGCGATGCGGTTTGGAAGGATCATCTATGCCATTTATAAATTTTTAAGCCCCTTTGTATCCATTATCCGCCATATTGTTATGCGTGCTTGGCGATTGCTCGGCGTGCATGTAGATCAGGATGTGCCGCTAAAGCCTGTACGAGAAGAGCTTATGCAATATATTGAAATGTATGGGGATATGAGCCAACAAAAAGAAGTGCAAATGCTGCAAAGCATCCTAGACTTATCTGAAGTTACTGTCAGTGAAGTCATGCTGCACAGAAAGGACATGTTTAATCTTCCGGGCAATCTAACTGCACGCGAAGCCTTTGATATTGCCGTCAAAAGCCCTCATACACGCTTCCCAATTTATGATGAGGTGCCGACCGAAATTATTGGAATACTCCATCTCAAAGCACTCATGATCGCATACACGGAAACTCCTCACACTAAAATTGTAGACTTATGCCGCAAGCCAGCATGGTTCATTCCAAAGACAAAATTTTTACTTCAACAGCTGCAGGCTTTTCGCCGACGCAAAGAGCATATGGCATTTGTTGTAGATGAATATGGGGATTTTCAGGGTCTTGTCACTCTTGAAGATATTTTAGAAGAAATCGTTGGAGATATTATCGATGAATATGACTTAACGCCAGCCAGTATGCATACAACGGATAACAAAACATTTATTATCAGTGGACATACAACCATCCGAGATTTCAACCGCGCTCTTCATCAAAGTGTACCGGATGCAGAAGCCGCAACACTTGCGGGGTTGCTTATTCATGAAACAAAAGATGTTCCTACAGTTGGTCAAGTGTTCCATTTTCACGGTCTCAAATTTGAAGTCATGAAGAAAGACAAAAGCCGCATCCTCCTTGTAAAAGTGACAACACTTCCAAAAGCTCAATCGGATTAATGTGAGCACACAAAGTAGCTTAGAGTGTTAAATCCCCCGCTCTCTTCGGGTTTAGGATATCAAGACACTTGTCAGATGTGCAGCATTCAATCACAACAAAATTATGCACCGTACGCACTCTGCGCTCTACTCCTATTCTGTTTCGCCCCCCTATGTGCGTCTGTTGCGCACAAAATTCTCCAGAGCGCCTGCACAAGAAGCTGTGTCTGAAAAAATCGGCTTCACAATGTTAAAGCGCTTGTTCAGTGCCATACAAATATAGTACGCTGTAATGGAAAAAGGATAATTATATCCTGTGTGTACAGTGTACTCCGATCAGCATCAAACAAGTACTTAGTTTGTCATCCTTGGTGTGCGACCGATACAGTGAACGAGCTGCATGCAAAGAAGAATGCTATATATACAAATTTTATGCCCCGACTGAAAAATCATAACAATCGCTTCTTCGTGTGTAAGGGGTAAAGTTTAAAGACATTAAGCTTTCTGGAAATGATGCGTGCAAAAGGTGAGTGAGTGCACACTCTACTAAGAATCTACTCTGTTCTACGCATTCTGAGCGCAGGGGACGGTGATGAGTGGTATACCGTCTATGACTAGGGTGCACTCAAAGAAATACCGAACCAATAATTAAGCGGGAAAGGGCTGCACATGGAAAATATTCTCATAATTTTTGCAAAAATTTCCTTTGTTGCCGATGTTGTGGGAAGCGCCATACTGGTGTGGGCTTTCTGTCTCGCGCTCGTGAAGCTCGTCAGCGCCCTATATAAACACGGATTCATGAGCACGGCTTTTACACACTCCATGCGTCATGTGCGATTAAGCCTGGGAAACTACCTCTTGCTGGCATTAGAAATGATGATTGTAAGCGACATAATACACACTGTTTTAGAGCCGACCACAGAAGAGATTGTACGGATTTTTGTCATTGTAATTATCCGCACAATCATCGCCTACTCATTGACCCATGAAATGAGTGATTTGCGGAAAGAATAATAATCATAAATTTCACTTGCGTTTTATTGGTAAATATTTTCTAATGAAGCCCATGTTTTTGGGACATAGTGGAGTGCCTTGATGACCCCTAAAAAGAAAAAGATCTACACCGTTATCATTATGATTCAGGCTATTGTAATAGTCTCTCTGACTGGTTGGATTGGAAAAGGTGTCTGGGATCACTATCAAGGCTCAAAAAGGCAATACACACCCCCAACAGTCACTGTCGAATCAACACCTGTTGAGTTAGGTGATTTTGAAACATTTATTACCGCTGTTGGAACGCTCAAAGCAAATGAAGCTATCATGCTACGTCCACAAGATGGTGGTGTTGTGAAAGAAATACTGTTTGAAAGTGGTACATACGTCAAAAAAGGACAGGTGTTACTGCGCCTGGATGATGCTGTGCTCAAAGCACAGCTCGCGGAGGCGGAAGCAAAACTCGGTAGCGCAAAAGCGGATTACGACCGGGCACACGCTCTATTTAAGCAAAAAGCGGCCCCAAAAAGCAAATTAGATGAAACCATGGGAGTGTATAAACGCATGGAAGCAGAGGTTGCATTCAATCAAGCAAAACTTGAACAATCTGTTTTAAGAGCACCATTTTCAGGTTTTGTTGGATTGAAAGATGTAAGCGTTGGTTCGTACCTAAAGCCAGGCGAAGATATTGTCTCGCTCGATTCTGCAGATCCAATCAAGGTAGACTTTCGCATCAGTGAAACACATATTGATAGATTAAAGGTAACGCAAGAAGTTGAAGTAACTGTCGAAGGATTCCCGGACCACATTTACACCGCAATTATTGAAGCAATCGACCCTGTCGTAGATGAAACAGGCCACAGCATACGTGTGCGTGCCGTCTTCGACAACAAAGACCAGCTTCTCAAGCCTGGGCTTTTTTCACGTGTGCGTTTTAGTAATATTTCCCATAAAGATGTAATGGTTGTACCAGAAGGAGCTGTAGAAACAGAGGGAAATGAAGAATATGTCTACGTTGTGTTAGATGGTGTGGCGCACAAGGCATCCATCAAAACGGGTGCGCGGAATGGAAAAGAGGTTGAGGTCCGTTCTGGCCTAACAACAGGTACAATGGTTGTTACTTCTGGACATCTACGCGTACAAGAGGGTACGCCCGTCATTGTTGTTCCAGTACATGAAACACAGGGATACTGACCATATTGAACGAGAAAGAAACGCCGTGAAACTCCCAGAGATATGTATCCAACGCCCTGTTTTAGCAACCGTTATGACACTTCTTCTTGTCATTATCGGTTCTGTCAGTTTTACCTACTTAAAAGTGCGGCACTACCCCCAGGTTGATCGTCCAACAATCAGTGTCTCGACAGCCTATGACGGATCCAGTCCACAAATCATAGAAACCCTTGTAACAAAACCCCTTGAGGCTGTTTTATCAGGTGTAGAGGGGCTTGACTATATGACATCCAGCAGCGAACCGGAATCCAGTCGTATTGACTTATTTTTCAAACCCGATCGCTCACTGGATGATGCAGCTAGCGATGTGCGTGACAAAATATCCCGGGTCGTCTCTAGGTTACCAGATGGGGCTAAAAACCCCACTGTTAAAAAAGCAGAATCCGATGCCGATCCTATCATTTACTTGGCATTATACGGTGCACATTACAACAATGCAGACCTCTTCAACCAAGCGGACAAATATATAAAGGATGAACTGGAAGCTATTACCGGTGTATCCGGTGTTGATATTTTTGGCGGAAACGCGTACGTTATGCATATTTGGCTAGATGCGTCAAAAATGTCTGCGCATAACATTACAGCCCAGGAAGTATCTCAGGCGTTAAGGCGCCAGAATGTGCATATGCCGGCGGGTCGGCTTGTGGGTGAAGACAGAGAATTCCATGTAAGAACAGCTGCGAATTTAAAAACATTAGAAGATTTTGAAAATGTCGTTGTGGGCAACTATAAAGATCACCTGGTGCGCATAAAAGATATTGGGAGAGCTGAATTTTCATCCGCGGAAGAGAGAAGTCTTGCGATGTTTAATGACCAGCCTGCCGTCGCCATCGCTATCACAAAAAAATCTGTTGCAAACCCTGTAGAAATATCGCGTGATCTTGTTAAACTGCTACCAGAAATACAGAAATCCCTACCATCTGGAATGCACATCGTTATTGCTTTTGATAAGACGATTTTTATCCAACAATCCATCAGTGAAGTTTACAAAACATTTGTGGAAGCAGTGATATGCGTTTTGTTGATTATTTTTTTATTTCTTTGGTCGTTTCGCGCAACACTTATTCCCCTTGTAACCATTCCTGTGTCAATTATTTCAACATTCTCTCTTTTATATATTTTTGGCTTTTCTATCAATGTCTTGACCCTCCTAGCGATTGTTTTAGCAATCGGGCTTGTGGTAGATGATGCCATTGTGATGTTGGAAAATATTCACAGATATATTGAAGGCGGCATGCATCCTATAAAGGCATCAATTAAGGGTGGCAGAGAAATTAGTTTTTCTATTGTTGCCATGACTCTTACACTGGCAGCAGTGTATGCCCCAATCGCTCTTTCCAGTGGTCGGGTTGGTAAAATTTTCACAGAATTTGCCTTAACGCTTGCCGGAGCGGTTATTGTTTCTGGGTTTGTGGCATTAACACTCACGCCTATGATGTGCTCAAAACTTTTAGAATCGCATCGCGGTCAGCTCTCATTGTTTGACCAATACTATGCTAAATTCGAAGCGCTCTATGGAAGAAGTCTTTCTTGGGCATTACACCGTCGGGTGATCGTGGTGCTTATAGGTGGATGTTTTGCACTTTCTGGACTAATAGTCTCTATGTTCTTTTTGCCTAGCGAAGTGTCCCCACGTGAGGACCAAGGTGTAATCTTTAGCTATGGCGACGCACCCCAAGGTGCAACTGTACCATATCTCAAGCACTATATGGATCAGGTAGAGGATGTGTTTCGAAAAACACCTGAAGTTGTTAGTCGTCTCGCGATCATTCAAGCACCACGCACCCGTGTGTGGAATTTACTAACACCGTGGGATGAGCGCACACGAAAAAGTACAGATATTGTCACAGCAATACGCCCAAAACTCAAAGATGTGCCGGGCATTTCTGCATGGTCAAGTCCTGGTGGCTCTCCATTGGGTGCTGGCTCCGCTGGGGAGCAGATCAAGTTTGTCATGCAAACAACAAAATCGTACAATGAACTGTATCATGCGGCCGCGTTGCTTGAATCTGCTCTTCTGAGTGCAAACGCTACATTTGGTCTATTCTCTGATCATGGCGCTGACAGCCAGGAATATACAATTAATATTGATCGCGATAAAGCCGCCGCACTAGATGTTGACATATCCGTAATCGGCGAAACACTAGATACATTTATTTCAGGTCGACGTGTCACAGACTTTAAGCGTGACAGCGAACAATTTGACGTTCAGCTATCAGTAACTCCTGATAAACGGCGATCTGCGGATGATTTGTCGCATATATATGTCAAGGGACGAAAGGATACGATGATTCCGCTTTCAAACCTAGCTACAGTTAGGAAGGAAGCAACACCATCAGAGATTCAACACTTTAACAAACTTCGCTCTGTAACAATCACAAGCGATATAGCTCCGGGCTGGAGCTTAGGCGAAGTAGTCAGTCTTTTGCAAGATTTATCAGATAATCTGCTACCCGATAACGTTAGAACATCTTTTTCCGGACAAACACGAGAGCTAATTGAATCCAAATACACCATGTATCTCATTTTTATTTTGGCATTAGTATTTATATATCTCGTTATGGCTGCACAATTTGAAAGCTTTACAGACCCATTGATTATTATGCTTAGTGTACCTCTATCTTTAACAGGTGCCATATTCACCCTAAAAATAACAGGCGGAAGTTTCAATATTTATTCACAAATTGGTCTTGTCACACTTATAGGACTCATTACAAAACATGGTATTTTGATTGTAGACTTTGCAAACACTTGTCGCCGGCAAGGTCAGAGGAGTATTGATGCTGTACATAGTGCAACAATACTGCGCTTGCGCCCCATTTTAATGACAACTTGTGCTATGGTACTTGGCTCAATGCCACTCGTTTGGACAACAGGCGCTGGTGCAGAAGGCAGACACCAAATTGGTTGGGTCGTGCTAGGTGGCATGACAATTGGAACGGCTTTTACGCTTTATGTAGTTCCAGTTGTGTATAGTTACTTTACACAGACAGGTACATCAGCAGAGGAAGCGTAAAACCTCAAGATCCACAGATATGTTGAATGACTTTTTTCATTAGGGTAGAAAAAGCATAGTTCGGAAACTCACTTGGATGCACCCAGATCCCGGGCGTTTCTGGTGCATGATCGGACATAGACTTCACAACATTTAATTTGAGGTGAAAATGAGTAAAAATATGACTCACCGCACCAGGATAAGACTGCCAAGGTAAATCCATTATCATCTCTTCTGCATAATGTCGAGCCGTATCACGCCAGTTTGTTGAGGGTATTTCCATTAATCCTGCCAGCAGACCTTTTTCTGGTCGTTTCCTGATCCACACTTCTTCCTGCGCATTCTCCAGCCAAAAAACTGTGCCATACCGTACAGGACGCACCTTTTGAACTTTAACCGGAACAATAGAGGGGTCTGGCATCAGCGCCGCCCTACACCAATCATGAATTGGGCACATTCCACATTTTGGGGATTTAGGTGTACATACTGTGCTGGCTAAGTCCATCAAAGCCTGCGCATAATCCCCCGGGCGCTCTCTGGGGGTCAGTTTTGAAACATGCGTGTATAGTACTTTCTTTGCTGCTGGCAATGGGTCTTGAACCCAAAATACCCGAGCCATAATACGCTCTATGTTGCTATCCATAACAGGTGCCGGATAATTAAATGCAATACTTGAAATTGCTGCCGCCGTGTAGGGTCCAATCCCAGGAAAGGCCTGCAGGGCCTCTGGGGTCTCAGGAAAACCTTTTGACGCAAAAACTTGAGCACATTTATGTAAGTTCCGCGCTCGCGCGTAATACCCCAGTCCCTGCCAAACATGCAATACATCATCAAGACTTGCAGACGATAAATCTCCTATAGTTGGCCACTTTTGTATAAACTTCATAAAGTATGGCCCCACAGTGGCAACGGTCGTTTGCTGAAGCATAATCTCACTCAACCATACATGGTACGGATTAGAGGCGTTTGGCACTTTAGACCGCCAGGGCAAGGTGCGGGCATGCAAATCATGCCAGGAAAGTATATTTTTTTGAAAAGACCTAACATTCATGATGCTAGAGTTATACCAGTTTTGTCTCCGTAAACAAAGCATATGGTATCCCCAAGGGGATTCGAACCCCTGTTGCCGCCGTGAAAGGGCGGTGTCCTAGGCCTCTAGACGATGGGGACTAGAGATATTTCTCTCTTATATGTTTTAGGGGGAAAAAGCAAGTTTTTTATTTGCATCAGGCAATACTCTTAGGCTGACAACGCTATGTCACAATATATTGCAATTTTTATGCGTTTTATGATTTTATTGCATGCTACGTTTTGAGTGAATCATGCCACGTTTTGTGTGAATAATGAGACAAAAGAAAAAGAAGAGATCGACAAAATACCAATGTCTTTCACAAAGAGGATCAAGAAATTTTTTATTACAATTCAGTCATACTCCGTATCTGGAAACAGGTGCACAAAACAGACAACCCAGGAAAGTTCTTTGCTCCTACTCTCGTCCACATTATACAAGATTGCAGTCATTAGTAGATAAAAGAACGATCAGTTCAAAATTTCATCTACTACTCTGTACACAAATGCCTAGATGATATAGAACAATTCATGACGTGCACCCAGTGAATATAGATGACAAGCATAGCTCCACACGCAACGTATATGCATACGCAAAGGCGTCACAGCACGTGCAAGATGAATCCGTTTTTTATAGGTGACCTTGATCTCGCATCACTATAAAAATTTTATCTTTATTCCCTGGGTTACATACGACCTTTTTATGCTCACGCATCAATTCTGTGATACTAAAGCGCATAGACAATGGTAGAGCGATCAGACAATTATTGTTCCAAGATGCGGAGCTATATGATACTGTATAATTTAGTGCATAACACATAGGCAGTATTTCAAGCAGAAAACTCCTATCCTAGCGCACGCCATAAAGTTGCATCACCATACCTTGAGAACGCAGCAAATAGGGTAGAAGCTGGAGCAGCTCTCGGCCCATATGCAAAGGACAATACTCCAGGAAAGATGGTAACTCTTGATACAAGTAGTCAGCTAAATGCGGTCATGCCGCCCAACAGACTCGGAGAATGCGTATGCCACGAAAAAGCGTTAGCGCTATCTTTAGACAGTGCTTGCAGACACAGCACATCTGGTAGTGCAGACTTTGTATAAAGCCTATTCCCATTCACAGGGTGTACGCACCGCACATTTGGGTAAAAATATCCTTTGCAATATTTTTTTTTGTCTGATAGTAATGTATCCATTGATCCCCGGTAGCTCAGTTGGTAGAGCAAGTGGCTGTTAACCACTGGGTCGCTGGTTCGAGTCCGGCCCGGGGAGCCATTTCCATATACCGAATCAGTAATTTTCAAAATTAATTTCTAACGTCGTTTTTCTGTGTATATTATGATATAAGTGTGTCTTGATATTCTGGCAATGAAACAAGGGTTTTCTTAAGATGCTCAAACTTCTAAAGCGCCTTATTGGCTCTGCAAATGATCGCACCATCACTAGATGTGAAAAAATTGTTAAAAAAATAAATGCACTAGAGCCTGAAATCAGTGCGTTAAATGAGGATCAACTTAAGTACCAGACGCATAAATTAAAAGGACGCCTTACAGAGGGTGAAACCTTAGATGACATTCTTGTCGAGGCCTTTGCAACCGTGCGGGAGACTTCAAAACGTATTTTAGGTGAGCGTCATTATGATGTGCAGCTCATGGGTGGTATGGTTTTACACTGGGGCATGATTGCAGAAATGCGCACAGGTGAAGGAAAAACTTTGGTCTCAACACTGCCGGCTTATCTGAACGCCCTGTCCGGTAAGGGCGTGCATATTGTAACCGTTAATGACTACCTAGCAGAACGTGATTCGAATTGGATGGGCCAAATACATCGTTTTCTGGGCTTGACTGTTGGCTGTATTAACAACGATATGAGCGATCAAAAGCGGAAAGAGGTGTATAACGCGGATATTACATATGCAACCAACAACGAGCTTGGTTTTGATTATCTACGTGACAACATGAAATTTCGCATTGATGAAATGGCGCAACGCCCTTTTAATTATGCTATCGTTGATGAAATGGATAGTATATTAATCGATGAGGCAAGAACACCCCTTATTATTTCTGGACCATCCGAAGGATCCTCAGACCTCTATCTTGTAGCAGATAAGGTTGTGCAGAAACTAACTGAAGCAGATTATGAGCTTGATGAAAAACAAAACAATGCAACTTTGACAGAAGTGGGCATGGAACACGTCGAAACTTTACTGAAGGAAGCAAACGCTCTGAAAACAAATTCTCTTTATGACATACAAAATGTTGATTGCGTTCACCACATCAACCAAGCTCTTAAGGCGCATCACCTGCATCACAAAGATAAAGATTATATCGTGAAAGATGGTCGCGTTATTTTGATTGATGAATTTACAGGCCGCATGATGGAGGGGCGACGCTTTTCTGATGGGCTACACCAAGCCCTGGAGTCAAAAGAAAGTGTTGAGATACAAATGGAAAATCAGACGCTTGCCTCCATCACCTTCCAAAACTTTTTTAGACTTTATCCAAAACTATCTGGGATGTCAGGCACAGCTATCACAGAAGCCGCTGAATTTTCAGATATTTATAATCTTGACGTTATTGTACTCCCGACAAATGTGCCCTGTGCACGTACAGATGAAGATGACGCAGTATACAGGACAGAGCGCGAAAAATTTGATGCGATTGTTGCACTTGTGCAAGAATGTGGCATTACAAAACAACCTGTTCTCATCGGCACCGCAAGCATTGAAAAATCAGAGCAGCTATCCAGTGAACTTAAGCGTCACCATATTGCTCACAATGTTTTAAATGCACGGTATCATGACAAAGAAGCCAGTATCATTGCGCAAGCAGGTGAACCTGGAGCGGTCACAATTGCAACCAACATGGCGGGCCGCGGTACAGATATTAAGCTCGGGGGCAATGTGGAGGAACGCATCCGTGTCGCTATGCAGATCTCAAACAATTGCTCTACCAAAAAAGAAAATGATATCAAGAATGAGATGTCACGAGACCACGATCGCGTAAAAGAAGCAGGAGGTCTCTATGTTATTGGAACGGAGCGTCACGAAAGTCGCCGCATTGACAATCAACTGCGCGGCCGTTCAGGTCGTCAGGGAGACCCGGGCTCATCCAAATTCTTTCTCTCTCTAGAAGACGATTTAATGCGTATCTTTGGCTCAGGTCGCCTAGATAGTATGCTCCAAAAATTGGGTCTTGACGCAGGAGAAGCCATTACGCATCCCTGGATCAACAAAGCAATTGAGCGTGCGCAATCTAAAGTTGAGGCCCGAAACTTCGATGTACGTAAACATCTGTTAAAATATGATGATGTAATGAATCATCAACGCCAAGCAATCTACGAACAACGGCGTGAAATTATGCTGACTAATGATATTTCTGATACAATAGAAGAAATGCGTATCAGCACAATCGAAGATATGATAAGTCGTGCAATTCCATCAAAATCCTATGAAGCGCAATGGAACGTCGACGGCCTGCATGAGGCGTGCCTACGTATTTTTGGCCTTGACCTCTCTCTTCACAAATGGGCTACCGAAGACGGTATGACGGATAAGACAATCCAAGCTCGCATTACAACAGCTGTCAATGATCTTTTTAAGGCAAGCTACAGTGCAATAGATGATTCAAACCATCGCGGGATGGAAAAAGCTATTCTTCTGCGAGTCTTAGACCAAACATGGAAAGATCACCTGCTCTCTCTTGACCATCTACGCCAAGGCATTAATTTACGTGCTTATGGGCAAAAAGATCCATTAAATGAGTATAAACGTGAAGCATTCATGTTCTTTGAAGATATGCTAGGTCGCTTGCGAGAACGTACAATGAGCATTCTTTCACAATTTAACCTTAGCAGCGCTCAAGCAGAAGACGTTGCCCCCGAGCCTGCACAGGCAATGTATATGCATCATGGAACAGAGAAGTCAGCAACACCGTCAACACGTGTAGGACGAAGAGCGGCTGAAGAAATGGACCCTCACGAGCCAGAAACCTGGGGGCGCATTGCGCGCAATAATCCCTGCCCTTGTGGGTCTGGTAAAAAGTATAAAGTTTGCCACGGAAAGTTATAGCCATGTACACTCAATGTATTTTTTGAGAACAATAACGACACAGCATCCAGAGGAAATGAACAAGAAATTTCTTAAAAAATTACACGCCTAATGAACGTTATCTCACGGCTTCAACACAAAAAAAAACAGAAGGCCGTTCAAAATCTTCAAGGTATGCTGATAGAAAATATATAGGCCTCTGAAGACTTGCGTGCAATTGGTAGTCACAGTCTTAAGCGTCAATCCAATTTCAGCTCTTCTCAAATCTATGCTTCTCAAGGCCTCTCTTTTTTGTATGTATTGCCTGGGTTGATATAGAGGATGGAGGAAAAATTAGAAGATATCGATCTTCTATCAAAAATCTCTCCGTTATCCGCTAGAATGAAGATCACATCAATCATGATAGCGGCATAGAACCGCTAAGCGCAAAATTATAATTCTGACAAATTCTTGTAAAACATATTATGCGCTAAAAGTTCATTATGGGTTCCGCTCGCCACAATTTTTCCTTTATCCAATAAAATAATACGGTCCATTTGTTGAATGGTTGACAAACGATGACTAATCACCACTATTGTTTGATGTACCGCGCGACGTCTAAGCGCTTTGTAAACATGTATCTCGTTCTCAATATCCAGAGAACTAGTTGACTCGTCTAACAGCAAAATGGGTGCAGATTTTAATAGTGCACGCGCAATCGAAATACGCTGCTTCTGCCCACCTGACAAACGCATACCTTTTTCTCCTACAATGGTATCGTATCCTTCCGATAAATCATGCACAAATTTACTTACAGCAGCGCTGTCTACAGCGCTTTTAAAGTCCGCAGAAGTCGCATCTGGTTTTCCGTATAAAATATTATCCCGAATGGTACCTGAAAATATCACAGGATCTTGTGGGGCAAAGGCAATCCGTTGACGCAAATCTGTCAATAAAATCTCATTTATAGGGATATCATCCAAAAGAATCCATCCACTCGATATAGGGTAAAAGCCTAGTAACAACTGAAAAATTGTTGTCTTTCCAATACCGCTATTTCCAACAATAGCAATGCGCTCCCCTGGCTGAATCAAGAACGATATCTCATCTAAAATCATCACTTCTTTTCGCGCAGGATAGGAAAAAGACACGTTTTTAAAAATAATTTTTGGGTGTAGAGGCATTGCTTTGGATATTGCAATACTATGCTGCTCTCCCGGCAAGCGCAGAACGTGCTCCAATCGTTCTGCCGCACCTAAAGCGCGCTGAATTTGCCCCATACTTTCGCTAAGACTATTGATGGTTGCAGCCACAATTATCGCATAAAAAATAAAGGCCGATAAGGCCCCTCCTGTCATTCCTCCTGCAATCACCGATTGCGCCCCAAACCATAAAACTGCACCTACACCACTAAAGACAATTAAAATTACTAGAAAAACAAGCTGACCTCGTCTCTTGATTTGGAATAAAGTATGCTCAACCGCCTTATCTAGGGACTGGTCAAGCATTTTTAAGGTCCAAGGCTCTTTGCAAAATGACTTAACCGTTTTAACAGCATAAATACATTCTTCTGCGATATTTCCTACATCACCAATGCTCATTTGGGCCGTTTTTAACGAGGACTTCACTCGGCGCCCCATCATAAAAATTGGGATAAGTGCGCACGGCACAATTAAAAAAACCATAAGCGAAAGCTTACAATTTGTGAGTAGCATCATAATAATACCACCAATCATAATAAGCAGATTTCGTGCCATAATAGGCAATGCAGTACTCAGAAGAATTTGAAGGATCGCCGTATCGGTGTTGAGCCGCGCAAGAAGCTCTCCTGTGCGAGTCGACTCTGCATAAGAGATTGGTGCTGCAAGAATATTCTGGAAAATACGGCTTTTTATACCTTGTATAAAACGCTCCCCGATCCATGTCACAAGATATAAACGGCTATAACTGGCGATTCCCATGCAAAAAATCGCGATCCCCAGCATAAAAAGGGCTGTATTAAGTGCCCGAACATCATTATGCATCAAGCCCTGATCTATTAATTGTCGTACGCCCATTCCCACAGCAAGAACAGCAGCAGAAGCAACACATAAAAAAAAGAACGTTCCTAATAGAGCACCTTTTTTTACCGAGGACATTTTGAAGAGAATTTTTAATGCAGACCAGCCATATCTTTGATCACTTCCTGCACTTTGTTTTTTAGACGCTGTAATTGTCACGCAAAATACATACTTAATTTACAGACGTATCTGGCACTGTTTGCCGCTTGCGATATAATTCTACAAAATCCACCGGATTCAACAATAGTGGCGGCATGCCACCATCACGAGTTAAATCTGCTACAATGTTGCGAGCAAATGGAAAAAGCAAGCGAGGACATTCTATCAAAAGTAATATCTGCAGAGCCTCATCATCTTTCTTCGCCACATCAAAAAGGCCTCCATATGTTAATTCTACCAAGAAAACATTTTCTTTTTCTCGAACCGCCTGTGCTGAAATATGCAAAATGACCTCATACACGTTTTCCCCAACCATGTCAGCCCGCACCTGTACATTTACATTAATCTCAGGGACGCCTTGGGGCTTCGCTACACTTTCAACAATTCTAGGATTTTCAAAAGAAACATCCTTGATATATTGACTAATAACGCCAAAAGAGAAGGACGGGGTATCAGTTTGGTCATTTAACATCAATAAACTCCTTCTCATAAAATAAACTTACAGTATCTTCAATAGCATAAATCTATGGGATTGACAATCAAAGGTTCATTAGCAGGACATGAAACAATATTGCTATACTAGAGCAAATGTTTTATGGTGGAGAACAAGTCTGTCTTTACAACTTAAGGTATTAATGCGCCATGAAACTTTTCAGCATTCTTATATTGTCCGTTGCTCTGCTCTTCACAACAAGTTGCACGCGCCAAATTAATCCTAATATTTACCAAGCGGGCGCCGTGGGCGAAGCCTCTCAAGCATATCGTGGAACTATTATTGGTCTGAGGAGCGTTCATATAGACGAGAGTGAACGACTAAGCCAAAATACAATGGGCGGTGGTCTCGGTGCTGTTGCAGGAGGAGTCCTAGGTTCACAAATTGGTGGCGGTAAAAAGGCTCATGTCATAGGTGCGCTTGCAGGCGCATTAGCAGGAGGCATGGGCGGTGCCTATTTACAGGACAAGATGGGCCACCAAGAAGGTATCGAATATACAGTTGAGCTTAAAAATGGAAAGATTATGACAGTTGTTCAGGGGCCTGAAAATGTTTATGCTATTGAACAGCCGATACTGGTCATCATATCCAATAAGGGGCGCTCCAGAATTATTCCAGCGCCAACAAACGGAGAATCTTTGACCAAAAGACAGACTAAAAAAGAATGCAAAGAAAGAAAAAAGGGCAAAAAGTAATGACAAGTATTTCTGCAACAGATCAAACTTTTGACAAAGAAGTAACGAAGGCACCCGGCATCGTGCTCGTAGATTTCTGGGCTGAGTGGTGTGGACCGTGTCGCATGTTGAGTCCTATACTAGAAGAAGTCTCAGAAGAGTTGGGACACAAGGCAAAAATCGTCAAAATTAATATTGATGAAAGCCCAGGCACAGCAACAAAAAATGGAGTACGCAGCATTCCAACGCTTATTTTGTTCAAAGATGGAAAGCCCGTCGAAACACGCGTTGGAAATACGCCCAAAAGCAAAATTATACGCTGGATTGAAGGCGCCTTATAATCCTGAGCTCCTCTGAGTCTCTTTATGGTTCAATGCCTTTTTTATCCATACATTACTCATCTGAATACGTAAAATTGTAACTGCGCGTGTTAGCATAAGAATTTTTTATGTAACTTTGTCCGGTTGTATACAGTGCAGGAGGATTGCCAACGACTAAAAAGAGGTGTTCTCTATACACAGCACATGTTCAATGCGCAAAAATACTCCGTGTGTTAACAGTGTCAAAGCTTGGGGAGCACAACACCACCTCCCCCCTGAATTCATGCCACCCTATTTCTTCCTAAAACATGCTTCAACGACTAAATTTCCTCATAGATTCTATCTTTTCCAACCATTTCTATGTCATTGGATCGTCTGCAGGTGCTTTTCTTGACAAAATATATGATCTCGTCATGCCTTGCAGGGATCGTGCTCTCCAACAAAATGGTACCTTTCGTAATAACTTGTACCACCTGTGCCGCAAGAATCTTGCCTCAACATTAACGGGATGATTGCTGTACAATCTCTCTTAATTAAATCAATGGATCTCTGAAAATTCCATGAGATACACTACTGATCATTCTTGCGGCGACATCTGGAACACGATATATACCTGCTCTGTATAATTTTATGCGATATTGCGATATCATCGTTACATATATATTTATACACCAAGCGTTGAGCAAGCCCCCCTAGGGTATCTTTCAAAGATACCAAGTTTCAACCGGAGACAAAGGTTTCATTGACAAAAAACTTTATGAGCACAGAAAAGTGTTTAGCACATCATACGTGCAACATCAATCATTCTATTAGAAAACCCCCACTCATTGTCATACCAGGATAACACCCGATAGAAATTTTTTTGCACAACCTGGGTTTGCGTTGCATCAAATATACTGCTCTCAGGGCAATGATTAAAGTCTACCGAGACTAATGGCAATGTATTCATTCCAAGCACACCCTTCATATAAGAAGAAGATGCCATGGCCATGGCTTCATTGATATCTTGGATTAGCAAACTTTTTTTTCCCATAAAGGTAAAATCTATGAGAGACACATTCGCTGTTGGCACTCGCACCGCTGTACCATCGATTTTTCCGGACAACATGGGGAGAACAAGCCCCACCGCACGTGCAGCACCCGTTGTTGTGGGTATCATAGAAAGTGCTCCTGCTCGTGCGCGCCGCGGATCCTGATGCGCAGTATCTATTAAACACTGGTCGCCTGTGTACGCATGGATTGTTGTCACAAATCCTTTCTCAATACCCACTTCTTTTTCTAAAACAGCTGCTACAGGCGCCAAACAGTTCGTCGTACAAGATGCATTGGAGACAATAATATCATCTTGCGCCAATCTATCTTGGTTTACACCATACACAATAGTTTTATCTGCATCTGGGGATGGTGCAGAGATCAGTACTTTTTTAGCACCAGCGTTTATATGTTTGATAGAATCTTCACGCTTTGTAAAAACACCAGAGCATTCCAGCACAAGATCGACTGACAACTCTCTCCATGGTAGCATTTCCGGTGATCGCTTCGACAGCATTTTTATCTGACGCCGCCCTACACACAGCGCACCATTTTCATAAGATGTATTCGTCAAAGCTCCGTGGACTGAATCATAGGCCAACAAATGGTGAGCAACTTCTGGGGTTGCCAAATCATTGATAGACACAACTTCTATATCATCGTGACTACCTTCACAAATAGCTCTCAGCACCAGGCGTCCGATACGCCCAAACCCATTAATCGCAACACGCATTGTCATGCTTCACTCCCTTTGAAATACGCCATGGCTATTTTGGCACACAATATATCCGGTGTCAGTTCAAAATGCTTAAATAATGCTGATGCTGGCGCTGATTCTCCAAATGAATTAATGCCAAACCGCAAACCTGGAATGGGTACATATTTTTCCCACCCCATCGTAGTGCCTGCTTCAATCGAGGCACGAAACACACCATCTGGTCCTAAAATAGTGCGTTGATAGTCCAATGACTGCTGGTCGAAAAGCGCCCAACATGGCATTGATACAACAACCGATTCAATGCCTTTGTGCATCAATTTTTCGGCCACATCCAATGCAAGATGAACCTCAGATCCTGTTGCAATTAACGTCATATCACGCTTATTTTTAGTATCCTTTAAAATGTACGCACCACGTGCAGATAAGTTTACAGACACATCATGACGAACCGCAGGTACCGACTGTCGAGTTAAAGATAAAACGGCAGGACCATCCTCGTGAGCCAATGCTAGCACCCAACACTCAGCCGTCTCTACTAAATCTGCTGGACGAAACACATGCATGTTGGGGATCAGGCGCAAACTCATAAGCTGTTCAATGGGTTGGTGCGTTGGGCCGTCTGCACCAAGTCCAATGGAATCGTGGGTCATCACATAAATAACCCGCTGACGCATCAATGCCGATAAGCGCATTGCAGGACGCATATAATCCGAGAACACCAAAAAAGTGCCTCCATAAGGAATAAAACCGCCATACAAAGCCAAGCCGTTCATAATCGCGCTCATGGCATGTTCGCGCACACCATAATGTATATATGCTCCCGTGCTTTGGGGTGTTAACGGCATGGTATTACAAGATTTTGTATTGTTAGAGCCAGTTAAATCAGCTGATCCCCCCATAAGCTTTGGGATTTCTTGCGTCAATACATCCAAAACCTGTCCGGAGCTTTTTCGTGTTGCCTGATCCTGCTTAAGGTCTAAACACGCTACGGTACGCCAGAAATTATCTTGCCAACCCTGTGGCAATAAGGGAGATATGGAATGTTGAAACGCTGCCCGCCTCTTATCTGTCAGTCCGTTCAATGTATCTTGCCATTGTGAGTAGACTACTTTGGAGCGGTCTACACCTGCCTGCCAATGCGCCTGGGCATCTGTTGGCACTTCAAAGGACAGATAGGGCCAATCAAGTGCCTTTCGCATGGCTGCGACCTCCTCGGGCCCTAAAGGTGTCCCATGGGTTGCAGCAGTACCCTGTTTTGTAGGCGCTCCGCATCCAATGATTGTTTTGCATGCAATCAGTGTTGGCTTTGTTGACCGCTGGGCTGCTGAAATTGCTGCATAAATTTCCGAATGATCATGCCCATCAATGCGACAAACATTCCACTTTGACGCTTTAAAACGCGCCAATTGATCGTCTGATGTGGCAAGGTCTGTTGAACCATCAATTGTAATCTCATTATCATCAAAAAAGACGATGAGCTTTCCAAGTTCATGATGCCCCGCGAAAGATAATGCTTCTTGCGATATCCCCTCCATTAAACACCCGTCACCTGCAACAACATAGGTAAAGTGTCCAACGAGGTCCGGAAAGTCATGATGACGCCGTTTTTCTGCAAGCGCCATACCTACGGCATTAGCAAATCCTTGTCCTAATGGACCCGTTGTGGTTTCAATGCCGGCAGCAACACCAAACTCTGGGTGCCCGGCCGCTTTGCTATATAAAGTCCGAAATGATTGCAGTGCAGATAAAGGCATATCAGTATAGCCCGTCAAATGCATGCACGCATAGAGCAGCATCGCTCCGTGTCCAGCAGACAAGATAAGCCTGTCTCGATTTGCCCACGTTGGGTCACGCGGATTAAACTGTAAAAAGTCGTGGTAGAGTACCGAAGCCACATCTGCCATACCAAGTGGAAGACCGGGATGACCAGATTGTGCGTTTTCAATCGCATCGACGCTTAGAAAGCGGAGAGTGTTGGCCATAAGTGTGTATGTATCTTTTTGCACAGTGCGCTCTCTATCTATTAAAATTTTTGGTTGCGCTATTTTGTACAATATACATATAGTTCCCCTATGATGAAAGGCAGAAAATAGGCAATCCATGAAAAATTCTATCGCGCTTATTGGATGCGGTGATTGGGGAAAAAACATAGCCCGCACATTACATAGCATGCAAGCTCTAGGAGCTCTTCTATACAAAGAAGGCTTCCTGGATATACGCGCCCAACGTATCGCTCAAGAATATGAAATCCCACTATTGACGCTAGAAGAGGGGCTCAACAATAAAGAGTATCAAGGTATTGCCATTGCAACACCACCAGCCACCCATTTTGACATTGCACACATCTGCATTGCCCATAAAAAGCATGTATTTGTGGAAAAACCACTTGTCAAAAATGTGCAACAAAACAAACAACTTATAGAAGAGGCAGCAGCGCAAAATATTGTTCTAATGGTGGGACATCTACTGCGCTATCATCCAGCTTACGAAGCACTTCTAGACAGACTGCCAGACATTGGTCCCGTGCTCTTTGCAATAGCACGTCGCATGAATTGGGGCAAGATTTATAAAAACGACAATATTATTTGGGATTACTTGCCGCATGACTTGTCCATGATTCTCCCTATCTTTTCAGGCGCACCACAATCTGTGCGTGCCCATCCGCTTCATTTTGTCCGTCCTAATCTTGCAGATACCTGTACGGTAGACCTCACGTTTGGAGACAACCAACACGCGCACATTTTTTTGTCACGGATCAATCCCTACAAAGAACAAAAACTTACAGTTATTGGAAAAAAGGGCAGCATGATTTTTGATGACACAAAACCATGGAAAGAAAAGCTCACATTTTTTGACAATGCCTTCCCACATGCAAGAGATCCAGAGGTTTTGCCACCCCCTAAGGGGCACGCGATTATCCTTACACCATCAGAGCCATTAAAACTTGAATTAAAACACTTTTTACAGTGTATGCAAGATCAAACAATGCCTCGCACAGGGGGTCAAGATGCGCTTGATATTTTGTCTGTGATCGCCGTACTGGAACACAGAACGTAAGATTGGCAACGCGGATATACAGCAGATATTCGAACGCCTAAAAATGCTCTAAAAAATGCTAGAATCACTCAGTGTTTCAAAAAACCACATCATGCGTTTCCCCTGATCACATTCAAGAGACTTCCCTCTCCCTATGGATTGCGATAAAAATCAAGGATGATGAAAGACTCAAAGGTAAAACAACATCTGGTGCGTCTTGCAATAAACGCTATTAGCCAAACTGTCAAGCATCAGTCGTTTTTATGTGCAAGAAAAATCCCATTGTGTGGCTTTGATACTGTACCTACTTTTCAAGAAATTCAAACAATACAGTCCCTGAGAGCAAGTAACCACGTAATGTACAAACTTTACATGAAACGTTAGAAAATAGCGTTCAACAAAGCGGTACTCCCACTAGTGCGCAATGATGAAGTTCCTGGATTGATAACGCTTCACAATCATAGACAAAGCTCGTCACTCTTACAGCGGAGTACAACTAAGCAGAAGAGTACAACTAAGTAAAATTTTGCATATTCCTTGAGTGTATCGGCACTCCTGTCGACAATTCTGTCGACAATGCAGCAGAAACCTCATCCTCTCCACTGATTCAACGATAACTATACGATCACAAATGGACTGCAGGGTAAATGGAGGCTATGTAAACATAAATCTCTTGTTGAACCAAGAAATTATAGGTATAAATATATCTGTGCAACGGGGAGATTAGTCATGCATGCTGCGCTTGTTTTTATATTTAGTCTTTTTCTTAACGTGAGTGGTATCATAAGTTGTGTTACGTTTTTTTCGCCATCCACAAACGCGCATCAAGCTCCCACTGATTATCCAGCACTTTTTTTTGGAAATAAAGACGCACCGATCAAAGTAATTGAATACTCTTCTGTCGGGTGCGGCCTCTGTAGTGCCTTTAAAAAGAAAGATTGGCCACATGTCAACAAAAACTATATAGAAAATGGCCGTGTTCAGTGGTCTGTTCATCATTACCCTCTTAGTCATGCAGATCTCAAAGCAGGTATGTTTTCCATGTGTCATCACGACAGCTCGGTACTCTTTGATCGCTATTTTGATCAACAAGGACGGTGGATTTTTGCAACAGATCCCTTGGAGGAGGTGAGAAAAATTGCAATAGAAAGTGGCATGTCCCCAGAGCAAGTGCAACAATGTGAGTCTGATGAAGATTTACTGAACCGCTTTATTGAACTCAGACTACATGCAAACTCTACCTATGAACTTGTTGGTACACCTGCCTTTGTCATTGGTAAAACAGTGATTCCAGGATATGTCTCTAAAGAGATGTGGGACAAAATAATTGCACAGGCTGAAGAATATGTGCAAAATGGAGGTGAGCTGGCACTCTTCGAGTTGGACCTTCCAGATGAGGACGATATAACCGACGATCAAACGGATGAGCCTTGAAATGAAAAAGAAATCACAACCAGCAGGAAATGATGTGTCCCATTTTACGACACTTGCATTCCGTTCTAGCATAGACATGGTGTCAGGCGTAGTCGTCGGCGCTTCATTTGGCTACTTTGGGGATCAGCACTGGTCCTATGCTCCTTTAGGAATTCTAATTGGTTTTTTCCTTGGCACCGCCGCCGGATTTTTAAATGTGTACCGTGGTGTTAAGACGCTCCAAAACAAAGATAAATTGGGAATTCTACCCGTAGATCATGGATAACCCGCTGCATCAATTTGAAGTCATAACCTTGATACCCATTAATTTTATGGGATACAACCTCTCTTTTACTAATTCTGCGTTGTTTATGTTTCTCACTGTGCTCGCTATTTTTTCTTTTTTCTACTTTGGAACGCGTAATACAGAAAAAGTGCCGGGGAGGTTTCAGTCCCTTGTTGAGATCACCTTTGAATTTATTCAGCATACCGTACAAAGCAATATAGGTCAAAAAGAGGGCTTGAACTTTGTACCGTTTATCCTCTCTCTGTTCTTATTTATCTTATTTGGCAATATGTTTGGTATGCTCCCCTATGCATTTACATTTACCAGTCAGATTATTTTAACATTTTCCCTGGCTAGCATTGTTTTTATTCTTGTGACGCTGGTAGGCATCATGACCCACGGTCTTAAGTTTTTAGTCCATTTTATGCCAAGTGGTGTTCCTATTGTTCTAGCCCCCCTTATTGTTCCAATTGAGCTCATTTCCTATTTATCACGGCCCATCAGTCTATCAATTCGCCTGTTTGCAAACATGATGGCGGGGCACACCATGCTAAAGGTGTTTGCGATCTTTACAGTTCTGCTTGGCATCGGCGGTCTTGCAACTATTTGTGTAAATATTCTCTTGATTGGTTTTGAATTTTTGGTAGCCTTTTTACAGGCCTATGTATTTAGTATACTGACATGTCTGTACCTTAAAGATGCACTCAGCATACATTAAACTCTTGCAAGAAAAAGGAGAGGAAAACGATGGAATTAGAATCAGCCCGTATGATAGGTGCCGGCATTGCGGTTATTGCGTTACTTGGTGTGGGGATAGGCATTGGAAATATTTTTTCAAGCTTGATCGATGCCATAGCGCGCAATCCTAGCGTTAAAAAAGACGTGTTTTCTATTGCTATTCTTGGTTTTGCGCTCACAGAAGCGGTAGCCCTATTTGCGCTTTTAATTGCCTTCTTAGTACTATTTAAATAATGCCACAGCTCGAGATATCCACATACCTACCTCAGCTATTTTGGCTTGGTGTTTTCTTTAGCATTCTCTACATTGGAATGGCGCGGTGGTTTGTACCTCTTATCTCTAGCATTTTGGAATCCCGATCAACAAAACTTTACCGTATAATGCAAGAGACGGAACATCTTAAAAAACAGGCAGACGAGCTTAAGATATCAATGGATAACGCTGTAGAAAAAGCACAAGCTCAGGCTCAAAACCTCATGTTCCTTACAATTCAGGAGCTCAAACAAGCCCATAAAATGGAGAGTCAACATCTGCACCAAAACCTGTCACAAAAGATAGAGGCCGCAGAACAAAAATTAGAAAAAACACAACAAAAGGCCTTGCTGGATGCCAAAAAGACAGTGAATGAACTTTCTCAAAAAATGTGTTTAAAATTGATAGGACATAACCCTGAACAGGAAACGTTAGAACGTCTCATTGAGGAGGCAATGCGTGATGACCTTCTTAAGTGATCCCCATTTTTGGTATATGCTGACATTTTGTATTTTTCTGACTCTCTTTGCGCGCCGTTTCATAAATAAAATAACTATTGCAATAGATTACCGTGCACACGAAATTGAAAATCAGCTAGAAAAAATGACGAGATTGCGTCAAGAAGCCATGATTCTTCTGTCGCAACAAAAGTGCCAACAAGGTCGCATGGAAGAGACCATTAAGATGCTGCATGAAGATATGCAAAATGAGACGCACCGTATATTAGATACACTTAAAGAAACGCATAAAAACAATCTACGTATACGCGCAGAAATCTGCGACAAACGCCTGGACACTATGGAGCGTCGAATGGAAAACAATATACAATATCGCATCACAAACATCACTTTATCTGCAACAAAAAAATATATTCGAAAGATAGGTAAGATTGGACAGACAAAAATTCTGGGTCGACGCATTGAGCATTTTGTAAAACTAAAGTAAGCACATACTAAAATTCTTCTTGCTTTCTGTTGCCTGCACGCAGCACTGTATCCCCTGCTTTCACAGAACCGCCTCTGTATATTGGTTTTTTGTCTTGTAATTTGCACATCATAAGTTGCGCTCATATGTGTTCTTAATAAAGAACTACAACGAGGATAAAATGCGTCAAGAAAATTTTAACGAGGGTGATTGGGTTGTATATCCTGCGCATGGTGTTGGATGTATCCAAAAAATTACGACAATGCCCTGTGATGGGCAAAAATTTTCGTTCTTCAAAATTGTTTTTGCTCAAGAGCATTTACGTGTCTGTATCCCTGTTGAAAAAGCCATGAAATCCGGCATGAGGCAACTGTCTGACAAAAAGCAGATCAAAGAAGCGCTTCAAGTTGTTAAAGGTCGCTCAAAAAAAAGTCATGGACTATGGACTCAAAAAGCAGCTATATACGAGGAAAAAATACATTCAGGGGACATTACCCATATGGCAGAGGTGTTGCGTGATTTAAAGCGCAGCAGATATGCAGGTGATACATCCTACAGTGAAAGTGCGATTTTTGAGAAAGCCTATAAACGATTAAGTCAAGAAATTTCTTTAGTCGAACGCATTTCAGAAAAGGCCGCACGCGAAGCGCTTGACAAGTCGTTTGCTTAGATAAAATCTAATCATACAATAAGAATTGTTGCGCGCGCATCATCTATTGGGTAAGACATTAATCTTTGAGGACAGTACTATATGAAACTTTTCCGATCGGCTCTTTCAGTTGGTGTATGTACAGCTCTTTCACGCGTATTTGGTTTTGTACGCGAATGGCTGCAAGCACATTATATTGGCGCGTCTACCATATCAGATGCCCTCAACTATGCGATATCCTTTCCTTCATTTTTCAGACGCATATTTTCAGAGGGTGCCTTTAACGCCTCTTTTGTGCCTTTGTGCACGCAAATATATACATGTGATGGAGCGAAGGAAGCACAAAAATTTGCCGAATCTATTTTAAGCCTCCTATCTGGTATTTTGTCTATTATTGTTGTTTTGATTATCACCTTTAGTGATGTCTTGATGCCGCTATTGCTCCCAGGTCTCAGCGGTGATTCTGAACGTTTAGCGCTCACGATACAGTTCACACGTATCACCTTCCCATTTCTACTTTTGATTTCTTTAACAGCTTTTTTTAGTGGCATACTCAATTCTCTAGAGCGCTTCATTGCAGCCGCATCATCACCAGCAGCTGGAAACATTGCTATTATTGCCTCTCTCATACTGCTTTCCGATTTTGGTATGAATCCAGGTCAATCACTCTCTATTGGCGTCTTATCGTGTGGCATAACACAGTTTTTATGGGTGTTTATACCGTCCCAAGCAACAGGCATGCGAGTACGATTAACGTGGCCAATATTTTCTCCAAAAGTGCGTCTATTTTTACAGCGCATGTTGCCCGCAGCCCTTGGGGCAAGTGTGGTGCAAATCAATCTCATCATAGATGTTATTTTATCTTCATACTTACCACGTGGCACCTTCTCATACTTGAAGTATGCAGACCGCTTTAATCAGTTACCTTTAAGCATTATTGGAACAGCCATTAGCACTGCTTTGCTCCCCCTCATGGCTCGGCAACTCAGAGAAAATGAATGGGATAAAGCTTTAGAAAGCCAAAATCGTGCAATTGAGTTTACCGTATTTTTGATTCTCCCTGCAACCATTGGTATTATCTTCCTTGCCTGCCCCCTAGTTGACGCATTCTATATGCATGGAAAATTTACAGAAAAAGATGTAATGCCCACGGCAACAACACTGATGGCCTTAGCATCTGGTCTTCCAGCCTATGTGATGGTTAAGCTGTTTAATACAAGTTTCTTTTCACGAGGCGATACACGCACGCCTGTTATCACAGCAATTATCTCTGTTTTTATAAACTTCTTCCTCAATATGACTCTTATTTGGTCTCTGCAGCAAATTGGCATGGCGATTTCTACGGCCTTGTCTTCCTGGGCAAACGCGAGTATCTTGGGCTGGATTTTGTGGCGCCAAGACCTCCTCAAAATTGACCGTAAATTTCGTGCATTCTTTCCACGAGTATGCATAGCAACCTCTGCTCTCGGCATTTATCTTATATGGATGCCAGACTATATCACGCAGTGTCTGGAGACAGTGATTCCCTGGGGATGGGCAATAACGCTTATCATCATCAGCTTCGGTATGTTGATTTATATCACCGCCTCAAGCTATCTCAATATATTGACACTATCAAAAATACGCGCGCATTTAAGGCAGGGCTAGAAGACGATGGTGGATGGTGCGCCCGAGAGGACTCGAACCTCTGACCCCAAGATTAGGAATCTTGTGCTCTATCCACCTGAGCTACGGGCGCCATTTATGATTATGAGTTATATAGATATATCTAAAAAAGTTCAATCCTTAGTCTCAACACTTGCTTGCAGCATGCATGATGGTGGCCTGGCGTAATAATATCACTTCATGAGCTCAATCTTCCAGAAATGCATGTGCGTGTATGCACCCCGTAATACTGCACAACAGGCACATTGTTGCACCCCATATCATTCCGAATATCATTTACGGTACTTCTCTTCCAACAAACAAAGACCAGAGATTAGCTGGTCTGCATATCGCCATCCAAGTGTAGGCACGAAGATGTTATGCGCGCATGTGGATATTACTCATCCCAACGTGCAATCTCTGCATACAGCATTGCATGCACATACAGGCATTCTATGTGGCATGCGCATCAATCATCGTTCGCATGTTTGCATCCGCAATATTTGCAATTGTAGGAAAAAATTAATACCAATCAGAATCAATATCGAGTTGCCTAAAAAATCAAATAGAATAAAGGGACCCAAAAACAGGGCTTCTACTAAACTTAGGCCGTAGAAGAGATGTTTGATAACAGGTATAGTATCTGCAAATAAGCGACGTAAAATCTTACATCTGCACTTCTGTCATATACTGTGAGAGCACGTTATTTAGGCAATAATATCAGGAAGCAGCCTATTTTTTAACGCTTCAATTTGATCCTTAAGGTCCAGCTTAGATTTTTTTAGACGTTGAATTTCTAAATGATCGGGTATAGAATCGCGCATCCGGCATATAAGCTGATGCTTATGCTCTTTATGAACCGCCTGAAGACGGGCTAAGTTCTTCTTTAATACTTCTATATCTGACACTATTCTATCACTCCACCAAAAAAATCATTCGAAACTAAACTTTCTCTTTAGAAATTTTTCTTGATATATTAACGTAAGATGGTGAATTTTAAAAGTGTGTCAGAAAAAAATGTCGAAGAAAATTGGGATATTAACAAGTGGTGGTGATTGTGCTGGATTAAATGCTTTAATCCGATCCGTTACGCATGCAGCATGTCATCTGGGCTGGGCTATCATTGGTATAAAACAAGGTGTGCATGGCTTGACCTGCACGCCCCCAGACTATGTAGAGCTTGACTATGGTATGTGCGGTTATGGCCCGGCGCTCATCCAAATGGGTGGCACGTTCCTTGGTACAACACACAAAGGGAATCCCTTTGAAATGCGCCAGGCGAATGGCTCTGCTATAGATATATCGGATAATATTATCGCGGGGTACAATTGCTTAGGTCTAAACGCTCTCATTGGTGTTGGTGGCGATGGAAGTCTAGGTGTTTTAAGGCGTCTTACGCAAAAAGGTAACATTCCCTTCATCGGTATTCCGAAAACAATTGATAATGATATTGGTCTTACAGAATCCTTAGGGTTTATGACTGCAGTGAATGTTGCAACGGAAGCTTTAGACCGATTACAGCCAACAGCTGCAAGCCATAGCCGTGTGATGATTCTCGAAGTCATGGGCCGAGATGCTGGGCACATTGCCCTGCATGCAGGCATTGCCGGTGGAGCAGACATTATCCTCTTACCAGAGATCCCCTTTAATATAGATGCAATTGTGAAAAAAATTAATGGTATCAATGACCGAAAACGAAATTTTTCACTCATTATTGTATCTGAGGCTGCAAAACCTGAAGGCGCACACGCACATATGCAGAAAGATGTGAACGGCAAGTCCCGATATGGCGGTATTGGTCATTATCTTTGCCACATACTCGA
The DNA here is from genome assembly GCA_965178295.1 of Alphaproteobacteria bacterium. Classification (GTDB taxonomy): domain Bacteria; phylum Pseudomonadota; class Alphaproteobacteria; order UBA7879; family UBA7879; genus CBCXTT01. The sequence goes on from CBCXTT010000002.1 coordinate 131,589, forward strand.
TGAATCCATTGAAGCAGAGGTGCGCACAACTGTTCTGGGCCACGTGCAACGTGGGGGAGCGCCGACTGCCCGTGATCGCATTTTAGCTGCCTCTTTTGGTGCACATGCTGTAAAACTCATTAAAGAAAACAAATTTGATCGCATGGTTGCCTGGCAAAATCGTTCGGTTGTTGACTTCCCTCTCGAAAAAGCCATTGGATCATATAAAGATGTGGGAACGAATGACTCTCTTGTGCAAACAGCAAGAGAACTTGGTATTTCTTTTGGTGTGTAACAAAAGAGACGACGTTATATATTTGATATGCTAGACTGCCTTGTATTTGATATTTGAACATTCAGCGTTAAGGAGACTAAAAAGATGGTAAATCCTTTGATGCCTAAAGGGACCGCGATGTGGTTACTGGAAAACACGTCCCTCACTTTTGAGCAAATCGCCAATTTTTGCAAATTACATGCTTTAGAAATTGAATCCATGGCAAATGATGAAGCTGGCTCGGCTGTTCCTAGCTCAAATCCAATACTCAATGGTCAATTGACACAGGACGAAATTGATCGTTGTGTTCTAGATCCTGAGCTTGCTCTAGAAATGGCGCGCGCCATTAGTAAGACAAAAAAAAGAGCAAAGTACACACCAATTGCGCAACGCCAAGATAAACCTAATGCTATTATGTGGCTTCTGAAAAACCACCCTGAGCTTTCTGTGCAACAGATTATTCGACTCATTGGCACGACAAAATCAACCATCGAATCAATTCGTGGGCGAACCCACTGGAATATTCAAAACATTAAGCCACAAAACCCTATTATCCTTTCATTTTGTATGAAAAGCGATTTAAATGAGGCTATTGCAAAAGCAAATGCACCAAAATCTCCTAAGACAAACAGGACAAAGAAAAGAGCTAAAAAGAAAGTAGATACAATAAAAATAGTAGCAACGCCCGAGAAAAAATAAAGTGCGACGGTATTTAAAGGGGAAAAATCCTGAGACTGATCCTGCCTCACTGTTCAACAGTGTCTAAAAATCTGAGAGACAGCCTTATACCCAGTCCGGAACTGATGGCACTGCTCTCCAAAGCATACATATTCTAAATGTGTTCTCCCCCTAAACACGCATCAACAGGCCCTGAAAGATTATGCAGTATCGGATGCAGATGCTTTATCACAACACTTAGCGCACACACTATACATATTGCGCGCCCTAAAAGCCCATGCTAATTACAAAATGCCTTTCTATACTTGATAACTTAATACGCTAATGTTCCCCCCTTGTCAGATCTCATGAGCATAACATAACTAAATTAGATGCTAGATGAAAAGTACGTGATGAACGCTCTCTAGGATCACAACATACGAGCAATCATCTCCCATACAGTCAACATGCCCTGAATGAACGATAAACAGTCGCTATGTTCAGAAGGGCCCTACATGGGATAGTTGAGGAAATCAGATCATTATTTAAAACAGCAGAAATGCAGTACGAGAAACTTGTTATTGACTAGAGGATAATCGCGTACCAATCCCCGACTCGCGATATACCGTAAGCAAATCCACTCAGAGTTTATTCGAGCGTGCCGAAAGCAGTAAACAAGAGGAGCGCAAGGTCCTTAAACATCTTCTAAAATAAGAACCGAAAGCCCTTTTCCAGAATGTGCATGCAAGAACAAATAAAATGGATGGAGCTATAAACTGCATTAGTGCATGTATAGAATTGAAACACGTTCTACTTCAGACATCCTCCCACCACATAACATATCTCCGAAAGAGTCTAGACAATGCATTGCAATTGCTCATCATGACTGAACTCACGCATTCATTAGTATATGAATCGTGCGCTAAAAGTAACGCACATGTATACACCATATTCTTTCCCTAACGCGCATTTTAGCATGGTATCCAGTGATCCAAGCGTCATAGACAAACCTGTCTAACTTACCTTCCAACCGACTGCGACTAAAAATTCAGCACAGTTTTGAGATGGTGAACAAAGTAAATATTGACATGTTTTCTAACTCTATGATGGAGCAATATGTGGGGCATTTTTCCTCTATACACCTCTACCAATGTGAGGAGAGGAAAAAATTGGCGTTACAAAGCGTTGGTGTGGATTGCGTGGGGCCTGAGGAGTGTTATTATTAGATTCGCCCTACAAGTGCTACTATTCGCATTAGCCATCAAGTGCCCAATGACAACCAAGCATTTCCTGGCATGCCTTATTGCAGGCGTATCCAGCACAACAGGTGCAGAAGGAGTAGTTACAGGTAAAGATGAGATGGGCATAATCCTAGTCTTAATGAAGACTATTTGATGATCAATAATACCTCTATTACACACGAGCCGATAGAAAAGCCTGTGTACTGATTGACTTCCACGTGCAATGAGGCGGTAAGTGTCCGCATATCCAAGGAAAGAATTTATCCCAGTTCTCCGCATCTATGACATGCATAGCGCATGTAAAATAGTGCTGTGATCCCGAATGCTGTATAGAAATTTCTTTTAGGGATATATGGGTATTGAATGCACATACATCAACTTATCAAAGGGAGAGCTATAATATTGGAAATACAGAAACGCTCTCAAGCAACGGCTTGATCAACTCTGATTGGCAATAAGATCGGGGGCGGATGCTTGCAGTGGCGTGAAAGAAAACAAGCCAACATAGTCCACTCACATTCCACTGAGTAGGGCGACCGCTCCATAGATGACGCACAAAGTGGTGCCGAAGAGGTGATTTGAACACCCGACCTACTGATTACGAATCAGTTGCTCTACCAACTGAGCTACTTCGGCTTACATATTGCCTGATTCTAGGATACTCATTTAACTAACTGAAAAAGAATTTGGGTCAAAACCATTTCTAAAAAATAGATTGCAAAGAACAAGGCAAGGACCGATAAATCCAGGCCGCCTATCACCGGTATAACACGGCGCATAGGGTTTAAAACTGGCTCCATGATGTTTGTTAAAAATTCAATAACCATGCGCACAAATTTATTCCCTGGATTAACAACACCAAAGAAAAACAACCAACTCATAATAACATAAACGATCAATGCCCATCTATACAGGGAAAGAACCTCAAGCAAGATCTTTACAAGTGGTACGAGAATGATATCCATTTCTTTTCTCCTTGCGATACCCTTTTCTATACGACAGCTATATCCGGCGCTTCAGGATCCTTCATGCCTACAACATGATACCCATTATCCACATGGAGAATTTCCCCCGTAACACCTGATGAGAGGCTACTCAACAAATATGTAGCGCTTCCGCCAACATCTTCAAGCGTTATATTGCGCCGCAATGGCGCATTATATTCATTCCATTTTAAGATATGACGAAAATCCCCAATTGCTGAAGATGCCAATGTCCGAACAGGACCTGCGGAAATGCCGTTTACGCGAATATTGTCACGACCTAAATCTGCTGCCAAATACCGTACGCTCGACTCTAGCGCTGCTTTAGCCACACCCATCACGTTATAATGCGGCATCACCTTTTCGGCGCCGTAATATGAAAGCGTCACAAGACTTCCTCCATCCGACATTATTGATAATGCCTTTTGACAAACAGCTGTGAAAGAAAAGCAAGAAATATCCATTGTCATTTGAAAGTTGTGTCGCGAGGTGTTGCTATAACGGCCCGTCAGTTCTGTCTTATCGGCAAACGCAATAGCGTGGACAACAAAATCGATTGTGCCCCATTTGTCGTGTAATATGCAAAACAGGCGTGCAATATCGTCATCATTTGTCACATCGCAGGACACCAAACAATCAGATCCTAAAGTATTAACTAAAGGTTCTAAACGGCGTAATAGCGCCTCACCTTGGTATGAAAACGCTAGTTCTGCACCATGATCAGACAAAGATTTTGCCACACCCCATGCGAGAGATCGATCATTGGCCACACCCATGATCAACCCACGCTTACCCGCCATTAAACGGCTATCAGTCATATCGCACCTCTTTACAATCAATTCTCATCACATGATGGAATATACAGAAAATAGACAATAATTGCAATTAACACAGAAATATAACGCTTGGCAACCCTGTGGCATATGGATATGCTGCACATGACGCATTAAAGGAAACAGGAGCATAAGAAATAATGAAATTTCTTGAAACCTTAGAAATACTTTCCCCCCTTTACGATGTATTTATTCTTGACATTGTTGGCGTTCTGCATAACGGGGTTTCTGCCTTTCCAGAGGTTGAAAAATCTCTCAAAGAAATAGGAAAAATAAATCACTTCATGGTTCTCTCCAATATGGCGCGTCCTTGTGAATTTGCAGAAGCGAGCCTGGAGAAAAAGGGGATTACGGTTCCCAAAGAACGCATTTTAACTTCAGGCGAGGTATTACGGTATCAGTTGCGGTTTCAAACAGATGATCTCTTTAAAAAAATTGGTACATATTTTTATCATTTTGGTGCTGACAAAAATCCACACCTCCTTACAGGACTAAATCTTAAGGGTTGCAGCACTCTAAACAAAGCGAACTTCCTGTTGTGTACACAGACTGTTGGGGACAAAGATTCAATGAAAAACTGGGATAGTTTGTTACAAGATGCTATTGCTAAGGATCTGCCGATGGTTGTACCCAATCCAGATATCACAGCGATGCATGGTAGTAAAACTGTGTGGACACCTGGAAGCTTTGGTAAGCGCTATGAGAACATGGGGGGTAAGGCTTACTATTACGGAAAGCCCTCACAATCCATATATGATGAGGCATTCAGGATGTTGGATGTAGCGGGCTTTAAAGATAAAAAGCGCTTTATTATGGTCGGCGACACAATGGAAACAGATATTTTAGGCGCCCACAATGCGAACATTGATAGTGCGCTTGTATTAAGTGGTAATACTGCTCTGGAACTTAGGACTTCATCAGATGTGCACGAAGAGTATATCTTGAAAAAAATAAAGGCCTTGTCCGCTGATAGAGGATACGCCCCAAACTGGGTACTACCATCATTCAAATGGTAGCCGTACTGATGCGATTGGAGCGGGCGAGGGGAATTGAACCCCCGTCTTTAGCTTGGGAAGCTTCTGCTCTACCATTGAGCTACGCCCGCACTTATATAGTGCACCATTATACGAATAAAACCTTCTATCTACAAGAAATCAAATAACTACCCCATATATTGAGAATGTATTTTCATAGGAAGAAATCTAGCGCAACATCTCTATTGAGTCGAGATTTTTCAGTGATACATCGAGCTTTAAAGCCCCTGTCTGTACGCATTTAAAGCCTCAAACAAGATAGAATTAATGCCTAGCAACAATGTATGCCTCTCTTTGCATTCATGCACGATGCGCAATAATCGCCAAAGTTCTGCACAACCAGGACCCCTCCTCCGAATTTTAAATAGCATTATCAGTGTGTCTCCAAAATCCTCTTCTATAAAAAAACAAATAAATAATACAGTCTCAGCTCAATCACCTTATCATTTCACGCTCTAATAGCATTTTCACTCTTCAGAAACGGGTCAAAAATCCCTCGCAGTCGCATAAATATAGACAAGAGACATACATTATAAGCTCTTATCTTCATTAGACTGATCGTCAGAACGCAGAAAATCCTGGTCGACACATCAGGTGCAAAATCAGTCGCATCTAGATGCGCATAGCGTTGACAATATAACGTCAACTAGCGTGCTGTTTGCAATAGCAAATAATAGGACAGCTCTCAAAACCTGGCAACAACGACATCACAGCAAAGTTCTACAATGCAACATTAACAGAAATAGATAAGCTAAAAAATCAGAGTAGGTTTTGCCCATGTTTATTATATTCTTGCAAGTAAAGCAGTTGGGTACGATTCCTTAATTCATTGTCCAACGCTCCCAAAGCATGGATGGCATCAGGAAAATCATTGAGAATTGACAATACGCAAATTACTCTTCGATTTATAAACCAGCAGTGTGACACAAAAAAGGTTAAGCCCTTGCACCCTGAACAAAAGAAAAACCTGTACGCAAGATAGAAGGCGCTAGAGAGATGCTATTATGCTGGACAAATATCACCCTGTGCACTGTTTCCACTGCTGCATAAGAAAATTGTTTCAATCGATTTTTTGCTCTCAGCATGTAAGTCATGAATCAAAACAACACCTCACGGAACGAAAATTTTTGCCTATCCATCTTCAGCAAAACAAGTGCGACTTAGCCTGTGTATTATACTATGAGAAGTAATAGCAGGAGGGTAGCGCGCAGCAGCAGAGAAATACACAGCACCCCACATCTAGCATCATTAACACCATACATCCCACACAAAAGATAAAATTAGAGAGTTGGATCGCAAAATCAAGCCAGGAAACAAACCAGAAGCCTCTCTAAAGCCTGAACCTTTTATGTCACGGGAATGTCACGGGAAAAGCGCAAGAAGCATTGAAATTATTGGATTTCATACAGAGGCAAAGGTGTCGACCGAGTACGTGCTAGCGTCTACCCTCAAGACGTAGGCCAAACAAGCAGGCCATAGATGTGGAACACTCACGATCCGGAAAGCAGTCAACAGGTTTCACTATGGGAGATGATGATCTCTTGACAGTCTCAATATCTTGTACCCTAATCCAGCACACTATACCAGATGCCTTGCACACAATATATGTCAAAACAATAAGCACTTATCCAGATGTACCATATTGCGTTGACTGCACAAAACACACAATACTACCTATGCAAAGGGGTGGTTTGAGCGCACACAAACCCTCTCGCAATGTAGCTACAAATTATCTACACAATCCTAAATTTCTTGCTATAATTCTGGAGTAATATAACCGCAAGGACACGCGCATGGAAAAAAATCCACTTATTGGTCTCACAATGAGCTTTGACAGCAAGGGAGTCTATTATTCTGAGTTACCTTGGTATGTCCTGAGAGAAAACCACTGCTCTACAGTCATAGCTGCTGGCGGTACACCTATTGGTCTACCCTATGATGTTTCCAGTGTCGATCAGTACCTGAACACTATTGATGGTCTCATTGTTACAGGTAGCAACTTTGATCTTTCTCCTCAATACTACGGTGAATCCATCAGCAAAGAATGTATTCTGTCTACGGATCCTGTAGATTGCCGCACACAATTTGAGCTTGATATGCTCAAGAAAGCACTGGAGCGCAACATGCCAATCTTAGGAATTTGTGCCGGTCAACAACTCCTGAACGTGGTGTTGGGTGGAAGTTTGATTCAACATATTCCGGATGTGTTGCCGTCAGAAATACAACATGAGCAACCAGGATCTCGAACGGTTGCAGGACATACTGTTAACGTGGTAAAGGACACGCTCCTTTCAAGATGTGTGAATGGCCAGCCTGTTCTAGACGTAAATAGCGCGCATCACCAAGCTGTTGAAGCGATCGGACCAGGCGTAGTTGTAAATGCCTATGCGTCAGATGGGTTAATCGAAGGTATCGAACATCCTTCTTATAAATTTTGCATGGGAGTGCAATGGCACCCTGAGTTTTCCATCTCCCCTGCAGATGATATGATTACAAAATCTTTGATTGACGCTAGTCGATCATGATCGGTGAGCGCATTGCAAAATTTTTAGCTCGTGCGGGCGTATGCTCAAGACGTGAGGCAGAGCAATATGTACTAGATGGTCGTATAATGGTGAACGGCACAACAATCACCAGACCCGCTACTCACATAACAGGCAAAGAAAAGATAACGGCTGACGGACAACGCATCACGATAACAGAACCATCGCGCCTTTGGATCTTTAATAAAGCCGCTGGCCTTATATGCACGCATAATGATCCCCAGAGGCGCCCATCGGTTTTTGATAAAGTGCACGCCATCAATCCAGGCCTTCCCAGGCTGATTTCTGTAGGAAGGCTCGACTTAAATTCAGAGGGGTTACTTTTTCTCACTAATAGTGGCGCGCTTGAACATACCGTAGCGAGACTGCATGTAGGGTGGAAAAGGCGCTATCGTGTACGTGTGTTTGGACACATCACAGAATCAGCCCTCGCCCGTTTTCAAGCACCTCTTACTATCAATGGTATCACTTACACTTTTACAAATATCTCCATCGAAAAAGAGGGGGGTGCAAACACTTGGTTAGTCGTCACATTGCAAGAAGGAAAAAACCGGGAAATTAGAAACGTGTTTAACCATTTTGGGTGGTCAATTAATCGCCTGATGCGCACAGCATACGGACCTTTCCAACTTGGGAATCTACCTAAACACGCCATTAAAGAAGTATCTCAAAAAGTATTAAAAGAACAACTTGGCAATACATGCGTATTATAGGTGGCAAGTGGCGGGGAAAATCTCTTCTTGGTCCAACAGACAGAGTAACACGCCCAACATCTGATCGTCATAAAGAGTCGCTTTTTAATGTTTTAGACCACGTGGTGTGTTGGAATGGTGTATCTGTTCTAGATGCTTTTTCTGGCACCGGCGCTTTAGGTCTCGAGGCTTTGTCACGCGGAGCTCACCATGTGACGTTTATTGAAAAACATAGGCCAGCACTGCAGATTCTGGGAAAAAACACAAAAATTGCGCCGCCTGAAGCTACCACGACATACCCTATCAACTTTGCAACCTTTCATTCGACGCATCCATTTGATGTCATTTTCCTTGATCCACCTTATTATGATAACACTGCAGTTCAAGCTTTAGAAATGACATCAAAAAGCCGCTACAGCCATCATAATACTCGCATCATTTTGGAAGCTAATCCCAAGCATATACCGCGTACACCTGAAGGTTTGATTTGCATAAAAGAAAAAAAATACAGTCATACAGCACTTCTGTTCTACGCCCCTATTGGACGTATGTGATTTTTGTGATACAATATTCTCTACACACCAACTATTAGGAGGCTTCTTATGTGGCACGTTCTACTTGTATTAATTTTAGGATTCAACATGACACCGGGTGTCATGGCCAAGAAAGCGCTTTTTGCGGATAAGGGGCCATGTTCATCAAAACTTTTACCCGATATGAGCTTGCAAGACGTCGGGGATTGCTTGATGACCCGCGATAAAAAAGAATGGAATGCTAGATTTTTTAGGGCTGTAAAAGCAGATGTCGTCCATGCAAAGAAAAATAGAAGAGGGCATGAAATTGCCTGGGTTAAAGAAGCTGAAGAAGTCGGTGACTACTTGCAGGAGCTCGAAAAACTTTCCGACCTTCAGTTGCGCGCACGCCCTGGACATGCGAGTGCAGCGGTACAAAAGGATCTTGAGGCCGCTATAAAAGCGCTTCTTGTCGACGAAGAAAAAGAGGATGAACAGGAAGAGGCCTGGGAAGAGGAGCATGATATCGATCTTTGGAATGAGGAAGAAGAGGAGCTAGGGCTCGTTTCTCTTGACCCCGAAGAGTTTAAGCTTGTAGAGGAAGAGGGCATTGATAGCATTGAAGAACTCTATAGAGAGGAAGAAGCAGAAGAGCATCATGAAGAGCCAGAAAATGTACACATCAAAAAGCTTGCGCACGACTTGCGCGAAGCGGAGCACAACACAGAAGAGAGAGATAAGCATATTTCTAAGTGGGACGAATACTTAGGAACACACTATAGGTTGAAGAAAAATAACAAAAAGCATACAATTAAAGTTAAGTATCTAGGTGTTGTGATTCATGTGAGCAGGGAAGAGGGATACGCCATCATTCATATCTTTGGCGCACAAGACAAAAAAATGAATGGCACCTTAGCAAAACTCCACATTGGACACGATACAAAACCTCTGGAGCGTGGAGTCAGTGTCGTTATGTTTCAAAAATTAGAGCCATCATCTCATCCAGTCAAGGAGCATGGACATAAGATAACACATTTGGTGGGTGCTGATTCATGGTTCCTCTTTGACAACAAAGAAGCCTACAAAATGTTACATCCACAAGTGATGCATCGCCGCGCACAACATAAAAGGCACCATTAAACACGTGGGTTTTTATCATCATATGGTCTCGCTTCAGTACTATATCGCAAAACAGCGCATAGAGCAGGCACATCAACTTTTTTGGTGCGCCTCCTCTATTGGGTTAACGCGCGGGATGGAATATGTACCACGCCAGTCCCACAAGTTCATACAGAGAAACGAAACCTGATAAAGGATAGGCAACCAGTACAGATATGGTGAGGGCTTAGGTAGAAGAGGTGCTGGGACATATTCGATTCATTCTGGAAAACTATGCGCGCATCAAGTCTCGCATAATAATTATTCTCTTAGGCAACCAATATCAACAAATCATCAGCCCAAGACATACAGCGCACAGTATGATGTGAGTGTGCATTTAGAGTAAAATTAAAAAATTTAAACTTCCCTCACAAATCTCTTTGGGGAAAAAGGATATCCTCACATAATAAGAGTCGCCATAGCAATCGTTGCACAAATTGCAAGTCCGCCCCTCTCTCCGCATCAGACAAACATTCTACTTAGTGTTGAAAATGCATGTCTGATAGAAGACACATCAGATCTCAGGCCAGTTGCTGTTACATATTCTGAAAATAAGCCCATCAAGCTCTCCCAAGAAGATGGGCTGATTTATTGCATATTTTTGCAATCTACTGCTCACACAATAGAAGGATAGTACGTTTATTTGAGAGGATTTCTTTTTAAGCATTCCACGATCCACAGCACACCGATCTGCTATAAGAAAAATTCTTGCATTTTCAATTTGTTTCCTGATACTATCCCGTCAGACGTATATGTATTGTGGCGCGCGTCTAGCAGTGTCAAGCATAATACAAATTCTCTGAAAGGACTAAAAATTTCAATGTCAAACACTAACCTACGCGAAGAAAATTTTGAATATTTACTAGAAGAATTCATTGGAGATACTACCTCTTTTGAGGGTAACGTGTCAAAGGGCCGTATTGTCACTATTGATGGAGATATTGTCGTAATTGACGTAGGACTCAAATCCGAAGGCCGTGTCCCCCTGCAGGAATTTGGTTCCAAGGCTTCCACACTAGCTCCTGGTGGAGAAATAGATATCTATGTTGAGCGAATCGAAAATCGCCATGGTGAAATTGTACTGAGCTATGAAAAAGCCCAACGTGAAGCTGTATGGGAAGAGTTAGAAAAAGCCTCTGCCGCTGAACAGCACGTAACCGGCGTAATTTCAAATCGTGTCAAGGGTGGTTTTACAGTTGATTTATCTGGTGCCGTTGCCTTTTTGCCCGGAAGTCAGGTTGATATACGACCTGTTAAGGATGTAGCTCCCCTCTTTGGTATTGAGCAGCCATTCCAAATCCTGAAAATGGACCGCTTGCGTGGCAACATTGTTGTCTCAAGGCGCGCCATTCTTGAGGAGTCCCGCGCAGAGGCCAAAGGCGAATTAATCAAGAATCTCGAAGAGGGTAAAATCCTCCAGGGTATCGTCAAAAATGTGACTGATTATGGTGCGTTTATTGATCTGGGCGGCATCGATGGTTTGCTCCACGTAACAGATATTTCCTGGAAACGCATCAATCATCCATCTGAAGTACTGCATATCGGAGAAACAATTGACGTCAAAATTGTAAAATTTGACCCTGAAACCCAGCGTATATCCTTAGGACTCAAGCAGCTTGACAAAGATCCTTGGGCCTCTGTCACAGAAAACTATAAGCCCGATGCAGTCATTAAAGGCACAGTGACCAATGTAACAGATTACGGTGTTTTTGTTGAGCTTGAAGATGGAATTGAAGGACTCATTCATGTATCCGAGCTCAGCTGGTCTAAGCGAGTTACACCGACAAAGATTGTTGCACCCAGTGAAGCAGTAGCTGTCAAAATTCTAGACGTTGACCCTGAAAAACGTCGTATCAGTCTAAGCTTGCGTCAATGTGCTGAAAATCCCTGGATTGCCTTTTCGACGGCACATACCGTTGATAATATTATAGAGGGTGAAGTCAGGGGTGTTACAGAGTTTGGGCTTTTTGTAGATATTGGACATGACATTGAGGGCATGGTTCATGTAACAGACCTGTCCTGGAGAAAAAATCCTGAAGTAGAGCTTGCTCAATACAAAAGGGGTGACCTTGTAAAAGCACAAATTCTAGAAATCGATACAGCAAAAGAGCGTGTTTCTCTAGGCATTAAACAACTTTCTGAAGATCCATTTAAGGCATCTTTGAGCGCGTATAAGGCGAACGATATTGTCACTTGTGTGGTATCGCGCATCATGGACAATGGTGTTGAAGTAACAATAGGTGATAATGGTATTACAGGCTTTATCCGGAAAGCTGACCTTGCACGTGACCGTGGGGAACAGCGGACATCTCGCTTTGCTGTAGGAGAACGTGTTGATGCGCTTATCACCTCAATGGATCATGACACACGTCGTTTTACACTTTCCGTAAAAGCGCGAGAAGTGAAAGAAGAAAAAGAAGCAATGGAAGAGTATGGTTCATTCAATAGTGGCGCGAGCCTAGGAGACATATTAGGGTCTGCACTCGATCTAGATAAGATGAAGGCATCTTCACAAACTGACGATGAAGAAGCAAAGTCTAAAAAAGTAAAAACAAAAAAGGCTGAAACTAAAAAATAAGACGATTTAAGTAGGGATAATCCTAAAGCACCAAAAGAAGGTGCCTAGATAAAAAAAGAAGAGGGTTCTAGAATGGACACAAGAGAGGCCCTTTCGTTCTATTTGTGTTTATCGATCCGCCAGAAGAAGGAGGCTTACAAGTATGTCGGTAATGACGTCTAGAAAAGAGAGCATGCATGGTACAACCATTTTATCTGTAAGAAAAAACAATGAAGTTGTCATTGCTGGAGACGGTCAAGTTACGCTTGGAGCGATCCGAATAAAAAATAATGCCCGAAAAATACGCACTATTGGCAATGGAAACGTGCTGGTTGGTTTTGCGGGTGCAACGGCCGATGCAATGGCGCTTCTTGAACGATTAGAAGCCAAGTTAGATATGCATCCAAAACAGCTTTTGCGTGCCTGTGTTGAATTATCTAAAGACTGGCGCACAGATAAATATTTGCGTCGATTAGAGGCTATGATGGCTGTTGCCAATAAAAATGTCTCCCTCATTCTCACTGGAACTGGAGATGTTTTAGAGCCAGAAGATGGGCTGATTGGCATTGGCTCCGGAGGAGCGTACGCTCTATCAGCTGCACGCGCACTCTATGATATAGATGATTTATCTGCAGAAGAGATCGCTCAAAAATCGATGAGTATTGCTGCAGATCTTTGTATATACACAAACCACAGTATCCTTCTTAAAAAGTTATCATGAGGCTTTTATGAATAAAAAAAATTTAGCGCCTAAAGAAATTGTTGCAGAACTAGATCGCTTCATTGTTGGACAGGCTGAAGCCAAAAAATCTGTTGCGATTGCCCTGAGAAATCGTTGGAGACGCCAGCAGCTCCCAGAGTACTTAAAAGATGAAGTATTGCCTAAAAATATCCTCATGATCGGCCCCACTGGTGTAGGAAAAACAGAAATTGCTCGCCGTCTTTCCAAACTTGTTGCAGCCCCGTTTATTAAAGTAGAAGCGACAAAATTTACAGAAGTGGGCTATGTAGGACGAGATGTGGAGCAGATCATCAGAGATCTTGTTGAAATCTCTCTTGCAAAAACTCGCACAATTTTACGTAAAGAGGTAGAAAAAAAGGCAAAATCTCTTGCTCTTAACCGTGTTTTAAATACTCTTGTTGGGAACACGGCAGCCCCAGAAACACGTAAGAAATTTAAGGACAAGCTATTAGATGCTGAGCTTGATGAAAAAGAAATAGAAATAGAAGTTGCAGACAATCAGGCTAGTCACATGCCGACCTTTGACATTCCAGGCATGCCTGGCGCCCAAATGGGGATGCTGAATCTAGGAGACATGATTGGAAAGGGCGCTGAAAAAAAAATACGTCGCAAATTAACCGTAAAGCGTGCACTCCATCTGTTAACGCTTGAAGAATCAGATCAACTGCTTGACGACGATGTGGTAATTGGTCACGCTCTAGATAAGGTTACGCAAGAGGGTATTGTATTTTTAGATGAAATAGACAAAATTTGTGCACGCTCAGAAAAACGTGAGGGTGGCGTCAGCCGTGAAGGTGTGCAGCGAGACCTGCTTCCTCTGATTGAGGGAACAACGGTCTCTACAAAATACGGAACGGTCGATACAAACCATATTTTGTTTATCGCTTCTGGTGCTTTTCATATTTCAAAACCTTCTGATCTTCTTCCCGAACTACAGGGTCGCCTTCCAAATCGTGTTGAGATGGCCTCTCTTACTGAAGAGGATTTTGTGTGTATTTTAACAGAACCTGAGACGAGCCTCATTAAGCAATATATAGGCTTACTTTCCACTGAAAATGTAACTCTTGATTTTCAAGAAAGCGGGATTAAAGAAATTGCACATACCGCTGCACTTGTGAATGAAAATGTTGAGAACATAGGAGCAAGACGATTACACACTGTGCTAGAAAAACTTTTGGAGGAAATCAGTTTTTATGCCCCTGAGAACGGGGGGGTAACCGTTACAATTGATTCAGACTACGTAAAGAAGACTGTCTCAAATCTTGCGGAAAACACAGATTTATCAAAATTTATCCTGTAATTTAAGGATACAAAAATGACGCACCCACTTTGGATACCTTCAGCACAAGATGTGCAAACTACTCATCTAACACAATTTACCAACTTTGTTCAAAAGAAGTTCAAAAAAAATTTACCAAGCTATAGGGAATTGCATCATTGGTCAATCAGCAATATCTCTGATTTCTGGAAAAGTGTCTGGCATTACGGTCACGTTATCGGCAACCTCCCAGAGGATGCCAGCATTGAATTCATGGATGACATTATAAACGCAGAATTTTTCCCATCTGCAACGTTGAACTTTGCAGAAAATTTATTAAGAACGAAAGATAGTACACCTGCAATTATTTTTCAATGTGAAGATGTTATCCATCGGACCATTTCCCACAAAGAGCTCTATGACCAAGTATCAAAATTGCGGCAACACTTTAAGAAGCATGGCCTTTCTCCAGGTGATCGTGTGGCAGGTCTTGTCCTCAATACGCCAGAAACACTTGTCACCATGCTTGCGGTGACAAGCCTTGGGGCAACATGGTCGAGTTGCTCCCCAGACTTCGGTGTTGGAGCTGCGTATGATAGATTTGAACAAATCAGTCCCACATTCTTCGTTGCTAGCGATCAATATATTTACCGCAACAAGCGCCATGATTGCCTAGATAAAGTCGACGTTTTGTCTAGGAAGCTCCCTACTATCAAGCATACTCTCATCATTGCGTTCGACACAATCACAGGGGCACGGGAAAACGAACAAACATCTATATACTCGAATGTTCTCTCCACGTATATATCAGAAGAAATTTCCTTTACGCGATTTCCCTTCAACCATCCTCTCTTCATTATGTTTTCATCAGGCACAACAGGAGTGCCAAAATGCATTATTCATGGAGCTGGTGGCACCCTGCTTCAACATATAAAAGAACATCAACTTCACATTGACATCCAGCCACAAGACCGTGTGTTTTACTTTAGCACATGCGGCTGGATGATGTGGAATTGGCATATATCTTCTTTAGCCTCTGGCGCAACACTTGTGCTTTACGAAGGTTCTCCACTGCACCCTAACAAAGCAGTGTTATTCGATCTCATCGATCGTCATGAGATTAGCTTCTTTGGTACCAGTGCAAAATATATAGATGCCCTCAACAAATTTAAATTATCTTTTAAAAACACCCACACATTAGATAAACTACGTGTGATTGCGTCAACGGGAAGCCCCTTAAGCAAAGAAAGCTTCGATTATGTTTACAGAGAAATAAAAAATGATGTGTGTTTAGCATCAATTTCTGGTGGTACCGATATTTTATCCTGTTTTGTTTTAAGCAATCCCAACGCACCCATTTGGTGCGGGGAAATACAAGCGGCTGGACTAGGTATGGATGTACAGGTCTATAGCGATAACGGAATACCTGTTGTAGGTGAGAAGGGTGAATTCGTATGTTGTACGTCATTTGTCTCAAAACCCCTGGGTTTTTGGAATGATCCAGACAATAGGCGATTTAAAGCGGCCTATTTTGAGCGGTTCAATAACATCTGGACACACGGGGATTTTGCAGAAAAAACAGCTCGAGACGGTTATATCATTCATGGTCGCTCAGACACGATTTTAAATCCTGGAGGCGTACGCATTGGTACAGCAGAAATATATCGTCAAGTCAAGAAAGTAGATGCTGTGCTCGAGAGCGTAGCTGTTGGGCAAGAATGGAAGGATGATATTCGAATTTTATTATTTGTTACCTTACGCAATGGCATCATTCTCACGCCAGCACTTAATGCGGAAATTAAATCTGTGATTCGAGAAAATGCTACACCACGACACGTACCCGCTCACATCAATCAAGTCTCAGAGATACCAACAACAAAGAGTGGTAAGGTGGTTGAGCTGGCTGTGCGTGAAACGATACATGGCCGCCCCGTTCAAAACATAAATGCACTTGATAATCCTGAATGTTTAAAAGAGTTTGCACAATTCAGTCAAAATGCGTTAGCCTAATTATAGCCTAAATAGGAAACTGGAGCCCATTGTGAGTCACTCCCACCATCATGGTAATTGCACCCATAGCCATTTTGATTTTTCTCATGTCAAAAGCGCACGGTTAAAGAAGCTTGCAACATATGCCTCTGTTCTGGTCGCTCTCATGCTTATTGTAAGCAAAATAATTGCGTGGAAACTCACAGGATCTGTAGGTATTTTATCAAGTCTAGCAGACTCATGTTTGGATATGATTGCATCAACTGCCAACCTGTTTGCCGTCCGTCATGCAATGCATCCACCCGATAAAGAACATCGCTTTGGTCATGGAAAAATAGAAGCTTTATCAGCCCTGGGCCAAGCCAGTATTATTGTCGTATCTGTAATGTATGTTTTGTATGAGGCCTGTGAACACTTATCTCATACACCCACCATCACAGAACCAGGTGTTGGCATGATCGTAATGATTGTATCTATCATCCTGACCACTGGACTCGTTTTTTTTCAAACCTATGTTGTGAATCGCACACACTCCATCGCTATCACAGCGGATTCCATGCACTATAGAGCGGATCTTCTCCTCAATATTGGTGTATTAGGAGTTCTTGTGATCACCTACTATATACAAAATCTCAGATGGCTTGATCCTATAGTCGGTATCGCAATCGCTCTTTATATTTTGTATACATCCTGGGCTATCGGAGCAAAAGCCGTTGACATCCTTCTAGACAGAGAGTTGAGTGACAAAACCCGGAAAAAAATTATTGAATCTATTTTGTCGCACAAAGAGGTGAAAGGATATCATGACCTCCGCACACGCTCATGTGGTCTTAGCTCTTTTATTCAAGTTCATATTGAACTTGAGGGCGCTTTAAGTCTGCACGCAACGCATAAAATTTCTGATAAAGTTGAAGATGCACTTCTAGAGCTTTTTCATAACGCGCAAGTTCTTATTCACCAAGATCCTGCAGGGTTAAAAGAGCGTCATTCAATTGTGAGAGATGATGACTAACCCATGAATTGTGTGCAAGTTACTAAGTGAGGCGCTCAACAATACTGCAGACGCATCACTGACGCGAATTTCCCCCTCGTTTAGCCCAAAAACTTAGAATACGTGCAAAATATTAACAAATAATTTATGCAAACAATTTTCGGGTGTTGCTTTTATATACATCCAATTTTTATGTGCTCGCTTGAGAACAGTCTTAGAACACGCTCAAGCACCACGAAGCACCCAGCACCATAGCAATGGTACATTTGTACTCTCACTACCCTCAAAACAGATCGCTAAAAATATTAATAATCACTGCACACACAGCGGGATACATATAGAACACCGTTGCATATGATGCATCGATGAGTGCAGCAATATAAATTGCATGGTATATATTATCCCTTCATACATCTCAGAGAGAGTCCTAACAGCTCTAATACTAAAAAATATACAGACAACATAACGTGTGGGATAAGCCTTTTTGAAAAATCAAAAATCTGAATTTCCTGTATGCTCTTTTGCATACACACAATTGAACCATGTGCATATCTTGAGCATTCCCAATCCTGCCATCGTGCCCCCTTACACATTTCTTATCCTCAAATCAGAGTTTGCGGGGATTAAGGCAATACAAGAAAGGAAGCGAGAATAGTTATGGGAACTTGTCCTAGGAAAAACGTATGGAACGCAAATTCACTAAGAACTTATGCCCTATACTGGCTTCTTCGCTCAAAAAGCGCGATGCAGGTGCCTGATGCTGTGCAGATGCATCCGTTCATACAGCAATACTTGCTGCGCTCTATCTCTCAAGATATAGCTGGTATGACTTGTAGGTTGCAAGGATGCATCACACTGTTGCTGTTTAGGAATTACACATCAAATACATATCATACAATTCTTCAATCAATCAGCACGTCCTGATGCGAGGAATACATATCTGGCATTACAGGGACTTTGAGACTTCTATAGCAATTGGCCTTCTATCGCAAAAAAAATAGAGTGATACTCATAATAATATTTGTATAGTATATTTTTCTGAAGATTAATATATTTTCATCAACAATAGATGTAAGCGCCATAGAGACCCCTCCTAAGATTCGATGTCATCGTCACAATCACCGTCTCTAAATTCTTAATTCTTCAACCGCAGAAGCAATAGAACCCGCCGGAACAACAATAAAGTCCAATCACGCAGGTCATTCCAAAGCATTGATCGAAGGCGTCCCAATACAGGTGAAGCAGACCGATTCATTCTGTCTACGTCTTGCCCAATAGACGACATCAGATCAATAGGTGGGCAAAGTCTAGTTGAGACGTCAGAATTCAATCCATCAAAATTTTTTATTATTTAATATCCCTTGTGCATCTTGTGGTATGTAAAAAAAATATCGTGAATAAATCAATATATATATGCAACAGAGTACAACACACCAAAATACAAGAGGGGGGAGGAATGTTGTACTCACTTTTCTATTGTATCGCTAAATTTACCACTGAATTCCTCGTGCAGAGGGCAACAACGCATACTCTCAAACGCTTTAGTCATATTCATTGTACCCAATCAATACACAAGCCTCTCAACCAACAATATTCATATTGATGATGTTGCATCCCCATTGTGCATTCAGCGCTTTTGTCTTGACGATTTTATTTTTTTCTTATAGTGTTTGTCTCAGGTTTTATAAAAAGGAATTGTTATGGCGAATCATTCGGCAACTAAAAAAAGTATCCGTCAAACAGAAAAACGGACAGAGCGTAATCGCCACATACGTAGTCGTGTTAAAACATACTTGCGCAAAGCGCATGAGAAAATTTCATCTGATGAAAAAGCAGGATCTACGAAAGCCTTTCGCAAAGCTGAGTCTGTTATCAGGGCAGCAGCACAAAAAGGCCTAATGCACAAAAACAAAGCATCACGCACTATATCTCGCCTCGCTAAGAAAGTAAAAGAACTTTAAAGCGTAATACTGAGTGTGTGCGCAAGAAATATGAAGTTAGCGCTAGAGGGAAAAAACGACATTGTAGAACAAGCGAGAGACTAGTAATACTTACAATTAAATAGGAACACTTCGTCTATAAAATCACTCCACTCAATTATGTGCACGCATCATGACGCTTCTTAGGCTCTTCTGTAAAAAGAGAAAAATGCTCGCATTTTACCTGTAAATAACCTCATCAAAATGCTTCAAACGTCTAGCGGTCAACACATACAATGCACAATACAGAAGTGTCCTTGGCCAACTCAAGTGAATCTATTAATGGCATAGAGGGAAAAAATTCCACGAACCGTTCCATCATTCTTATGATCAATCTAGATTTTCTAACAAATGAAAAACCCGGAAGAGTATTCGCCGGGTTTTTCACAAAAGACTATAGTGGCAACACTAGAAGTGATAGAGAAGGCCAGCTTTCAGAACAAAAGAACGCGGCTTTGTTGCATAACCAGTATTGTTGGCTTTTGAAATGCTGAAACCAACTTTATAGTCCGCACCAATCAACCAAGACATTTTGTCTTCATTAAAGTGCCCCATTACACCAACACCAGGAGTTACAGACCATACTTTAATACTGTCCTTATGTTTTGCGCCATTGAGGTCATACTCTGTTTTGCCAAAGTTGTATTCAACGCCCAAGCGTACAAAGCCCATGAGGCCGTGTGTTAGGTACATACCGGTACGCACACCTAGACCCATACCAAATTGTGGACGATAAGTAACTTTGTATGCTGTATTCAATGCAATTGCTGCACCAGGTATAAAGTGATTAACCGCTGTCACAGCAGCGGCAGTTGTTGCTGTTGCGGTACCAATTTGAACACAGGATGTATCATATCCCAAAGTCAACTCACCAGAAAAATGTGCCTTTCCAAAAGTCGCACCATGGCCTAAAGCTACGTGACCATTGAATCCTGTGCTATTTTTGTGGTTTCCAGTGACTCTAAAGCCAAGCACAGATGAACCAGCGATTCTTGTGCCAGTTTCACCCTTAAGCTTACCTGTGTTTGCAAATGACGCACCAGCGTGCCCACCTACATAGAAGCCTTTCATAGCATCTGCGGACACACTAGTGACTGCCAACGCAGCGACAGCGGCTGTTGTTAATAGATGTTTTTTCATGTTATTCTCCTTAAAAAAATATAACTAGATTCATCATAGTGGCTCACTGACAAAAAACAATAACGTTTATCTATAGATGTATACAGATTTCTTAGAAATTGCACTAACGTGTTGCACAAATACACCAATTTAGATTGAAAGTCGACATTTCTCTCTCTTGGATAGCTCTTTATACACCCATGTATCGGGAGGTATTGGAAGATTCCATTCATGATTTTCAAGCTGTATCTGCGTACGCCCACCTTGCATATCCATTGCAATCCACCCCAGAAGATGAAGAGTATCTCTAGATAGAACAAGCGTAATATTATGCCCTTTTGCGAAAAGTGATGCATAAACGACATCGGATTGTATCTGTATATTTTTCACAATTATATCGCTAGATAATAAAATATCTTCTTTCAGCAATACCCCGGCTGGTGTATTATCGATCTCAACATATGTGCCCTCATTCAATTTGGGATCATATAAAATGACCCAATCATCATACGTCATGACCAGCTGCCCCTCAGGGTCACTATAAGAAAATTTAAAACGCCCCGGCCGCTCTAGATAAAAAATCCCTGAAGCGATGCTACCATCAGCGTTATATTGCGTAAAATCCGCTTTCAATGATTGGTAACGATGCAATGCATGGAGTATGCTGTCATCGCATGTCTCCTCTGCCAAGCAACTAAGGCAAAAAAACAAAAAAACAAAAATCAGTCTCATATACAAAAATCACAAATAGAATTTATTATTTTTTGGAACACGGCAAAAACTTTGCTAAACAAGAAGTTTCGCTCTACACTGCAAACTATGATTAATACAGTTTATATCACAATATCAACTGGTTTTGCTATCTTTTCCATGTTTTTTGGCTCGGGTAACCTTGTTTTTCCCTTGGCTTTAGGAAAAACAGTCGGCACGACTTATGGATATGGATTCGCCGGCCTTGTGTTAACAGCCATTGCAACGCCACTGTTAGGCTTCTTTGCCCTACTGCGCTGCAATGGTAAAAGCTGCACATTTTTCCGCCCTCTTGGACAAAAACTCGGTGCAGCTGTTCCGCTCATCATTATCCTGATTATTGGCCCATTTGGTGGAATTCCTAGGTGCATTACCGTTGCACATGGCAGCACACTCCTGACTGGAGATTTCCAGATACCCCTTGTCTATTTCAGCCT
The DNA here is from genome assembly GCA_965178295.1 of Alphaproteobacteria bacterium. Taxonomy (GTDB): domain Bacteria; phylum Pseudomonadota; class Alphaproteobacteria; order UBA7879; family UBA7879; genus CBCXTT01. Next base: position 153,317 of record CBCXTT010000002.1, read on the forward strand.
TGTAAGTGCAGGCATCATTTATCTTGCCTCCTTTGATGAAACAAAAGTGCTGCCTATACTAGGTACTATCTTGACCCCTTTTCTTCTCTTGTCTCTGAGCCTTATAATTTACTATGGTGTCGTAGACGCCCCAGCCCATTCACATAGCATGAAAAAACTAGATGCTTTTTGGACAGGCTTGCATATCGGTTATCAAACTATGGATCTTTTAGCAGCTATCTTCTTCGCCCCAGCAATTATCGCATACATGTCTTCCAAGCTCAAAGCACAGGACTACAAGCCTAAGTTTAGGAAATGGATGATCAGTTGTGCCTTTTGCATTGGTGGAGGCCTCCTGTCCCTTGTCTATGGTTCTTTTATCTATTTAGGTGGAAGTTATGCAGAAACACTTGAACGCATCCCTATGGAAAGTGGACTGGCTACTATTGCATTACATACTTTAGGAGCCCATGCAGGAATTGTGGTAAGCCTTGCGATTACCATGGCATGTTTGACAACAGCCATTATTTTGGTATCCGTTTGCGCAAGTTATCTCCAACAAAATGTACTAGACAAGAAGATTTCTTTGCACAATCTCAATTGTGGCATACTATCCACAGCTGTCGTTGTATCTATTTTTTCCTTTGAAGGTATAGTTTGGGCATTAAGCCCTGTACTAGAAGTATTCTACCCATTTCTGATCCTTCTTGCTTTCTATGCTATCTTCCGTAAGACCAAACATTAATCCTTGTCCACGTTACATAAGTATTGCAAATACTTATTATAGAGACGCCTCCTGATGACTGCAAGTATTGCGGTCATACACCGTGCATACAGATATAGAGGTTTCCGATATTGTGCATAGGTATAAGCATTGCATCCGCTGTTCTGGGTATGGTGAACATCACATATTCTTCGCTACAGGATTCCCGTCAGTTTTGAGCAAGCGCTTGGCGGTGTATTGATTAATGAAAATTGGAAGCAATCATCAAATTATTTGCATACATCCAGATGTCGCTCCCTTAATGTCTCGATCATTGAGTCAAAAAATTTCGCCAATCAGACCCGGATCCCCTGTTGAAACAGAGTCTCTGGTCTCCAAACAATCGCCGTATGAGTATCGCATTTTACATCAAAGAACACAATCATCTAAAGTGGGTTGAATGTTTGTTCATCTGGATTAAACTCCTCTAACATACCCTGAGAGATATGAAAGAACAAAAGATGAATTGCAAGCCGACCCTGGTCAAGACGTTTTTTTATCCATGGAAATGTACGTAAATTATTGCCTGAGTGTACTAAGCTTTTTTTTGCACAACTTTCTATATCGGCGCACACTGAAAAATCTGGAATAATTTTAAGCCAAGCCGACAAAAAATCATCTTGCGGCATATCTTGCGTCATATGCGCCTCAATCCCTCCGCACTGACTATGGCCTAAGATAATGATTGAAGGTATATCCAAATAGCATAGACCAAACTCTAAAGCTGCGCTGGTTCCATGATGATGTGTACCAACACCACCATAGGGCGGCACAAGGTTTGCGACATTGCGCACCATAAATATATCGCCTGGATCACACTGAAATAACAGCGCCGGATCCACCCGAGAATCTGAACACGCAACACACAAAGCCTTCGGGTGCTGCCCCTTTTTGCTAAGGTTTTCCATTAAAGATCCAGGCCCGCTCACATATTTTTCTCGAAAATCTTTATATCCTTTCAGCAATAGCTCCATACGCACAACCCTTATACCTAAACTCCCGCCCCCAATACCCCACAATCAAAAGCCATATTTAGACGAAACAAGTTAATACTTGCAAACAAACGCGGGGTTCCAATAATATCCCATCTATGGGTAACAATTCTTATATTATAGTATCCACAGGATTTGCCATCTTTTCAATGTTTTTTGGCTCAGGAAATCTTGTGTTTCCTTTAGCGTTGGGTGAAAGTGCTGGCACGCAGCACATGACAGCCTTTTATGGTTTGATGCTCACCGCTATTCTGATCCCATTTGTTGGACTATTTGCGGTATTACGCTTAGAAGGTAATATACAGCGTTTCTTTGCTCCACTCGGGAAAAATCTTGCTTACGCATTGCCACTAATCGTGATTCTTATTTTATGTCCTTTCGGCGCCATCCCACGATGTATCACGGTTGCCCACGGATCGCTCATGCTCGTACTCGCAGACACTCCTCTTATCTATTTCAGCATGTTAAGTATAGCGATCATATATTGCTCCCTGTTTGACCAAGAAAAAGTGATTCCCCTTCTCGGAATCATTTTAACACCTTTTCTACTATTAGCGCTTAGTCTTATTGTATATTACGGTGTAAATAATGCGCCCCTCCTTTTGTCGTCTACCGTGCAAAACGGTTTTACCGCGGGATTGTTTGCCGGCTATCAGACGATGGATCTACTCGCCGCACTCTTTTTTGCTCCGACTATTATCCTCTATATGCGCACCCACTTTAAAAAGTATAATTTGCCACGAACAAAACAAGACCGGCTTATTAAGGCCGCATTCATTGTAGGAGCTGGGCTGCTCGCGCTTGTATATGGGTTTTTTGTTTATCTAGGCGCCGCGTATACGAGTGCTTTTAATGGATATCCGGTAGAGCAGAGCCTTACTATTATTGCGTTCCAAACACTGGGGTCATATGCGGGTATGATTGTGAGCCTCGCAGTCATTACTGCGTGCCTTACAACAGCAATCATCCTAACATCCGTATTCTCCACCTACCTATATGTGTCTGTATTGAGAAAAAAATTTCCACTCCGCCAAATACACTTGATAACATTAAGCATTTCCTTTGTTGTCTCTACTTTCTCATTTGGAGGCATCGCAGCCTTCTTAAATCCAATCTTAGAAATCTGTTACCCCATACTCATTGCACTGACGCTGTACGCGCTCATTAAACGATGAGTAAATTATAATAAATAAATATTGTGCAAAGTTATTTAGGCGCAAGAGAAGACTGTCATGCTATAACATATGAAACAAGTTATCATTCTCGGTCTAAGTAATGCATTGATTGGGAGTATATCTTCAAATTTCCAAAGACAAAAAATACAGTGAGCGTTGCTATTGCAGTCCGTAGAACAACTTGGTTGCACACAATGCTGGAATTGTGGTATCCAGACCACTGATGCAGAGAGGTGTGCAGAAGATGGATTAATGATCATCCTATTGATAGCCTCTTTCCTGTCCCGCCTGCTATTGTACGATCGTTTTCTCGGCAGTCATACCAGACTTAATCCCATGATGCATGCCTTGTATGCACTCGACATTTACAAAAACCATAGGTACCCCCCGAGAGGCATGCTGTCTAGAAATTTCAAGTTTGAACAATGAATCTCCGCAGTGAAGAAACGCTAAGGGGAGATGCATTGTAAGTTGTTAAAACGTTTGGTCGGGGCTAACGATCGGATGCGCACAGTCTAACCTGACAGCAAGTCGTACCGCCACTTTATTGTTTGCTCAATGAGATAAAAAAGTGGATCCGATGATTGTCGCAAATCCAATATATTAATTAAGGAGACATGACATCCTTCACCTAACTTGTTCTAGAGATTTTCTTGTTCTATCGTGCACGTGGGTGTGAATTTTGATACACGTGCATCAAATGCTTTTCGTCTACATACACATATTTTTGAGTTGTTTCTAAAGACGCATGGCCTAAAAGTTCTTGTATGCTCCTAAGATCTGCTTTCGCTTCTAAAAGATGTGTTGCAAAACTATGTCGTAAAGCATGTGGCGTCACGTATTCGGGTAACTCTAAATTTTGGCGAATCTGACGCACCATACGCTCTGACACACCGACAGAGAGGCGTTTGCCGCGCACACCATAAAACACCGGATCATTTGCGCGCTTCCCATAAGGAGAACGCGCTATGTACGTATCCAGAGCAGCCCGCACAATAGGCAAGAGAGGAATTTGCCGCTCCTTAGAGCGCTTACCCATAACACGCATACACTCCCTGCTTTCTAGGGCACTATGATTAAGGTTTAGCGCTTCACTAATACGTATACCGGTACCATACAAGAGCATCAATAGAGCAACGTCTCGACATTGCACCCACGACAAGACACTCAAACTGCTACTGTGAGATAAAATATTGTGCACATCTGGTCGAGAAATTGTGCGTGGAATCGTTTTAGGTTGTTTGGGTGTGCGCACACTTTGAATTTCTACATTGTCAATGATATCATGTTTATTTAAATATCGATAAAATGCTTTAATAGAAGACAGGGCGCGTGCGATACTGGTCTTTTCATAGCGTTGTTGGTGACACCATGCCAACCATGCTCTGAAATCACGCGGCTTAAGCGCGGCCAACATATTCAAAGAAGGGACCTCCCCTCCCATATGCTGTTGCATAAAACCTAAAAAACGTGCGAGATCATCTCTGTATGCTTTAAACGTATGCGGAGAAACATGCTTTTCAAAACAAAGCCAATCATACCAATGTAAGCGGGCATCTTCAAGTATCATATACCCTCTTGTCCTGTTTTGGCCCAATCTTTCAAAAACACATCAAGCCCCCTGTCCGTCAAAGGATGGTTAAGCATCTGCCAATACACTTTAGACGGTGCCGTCACAACATCTACTCCAACTTGAGCAGCTTGTAGTACGTGCTGCGGATGACGCACAGACGCCGCTAAAATACGCGTATCTATATTGGGATCATTTTTATAGATTGTAAAAATTTCCTTAATTAGCCCCACACCATCATGTCCAATATCATCAAGACGCCCAATAAATGGTGATATAAATGTGGCCCCAGCTTTTGCTGCCATCAATGCCTGTGCTGCAGAAAAACAAAGTGTAGCATTAACCATAATGCCCTCAGCGCTCAATCGATGGCAAGCTTGCAAACCTGTAGCGGTCAATGGCACCTTAATAGCCACATTCTTTGCAATATTGGCTAGAGTATGCGCTTCATCCATCATTTGCTTGATATCCATTGCAATAACTTCCGCACTCACAGGTCCGTCAACAATCATGCATATGTCACGAATAACATCCTTAACAGATCGTCCAGACGCTGCAATTATTGATGGATTGGTTGTAACTCCATCTACAAGGCCCATATCTTGTAATGCCTCAATTGCTTGTATATCAGCACCATCGATAAAAAATTGCATGTCGTTTTATCCTCTTATATGATCAATCGAGACTTATTTTACATAATTGCAAGGATCATGTCAGCAGAAACTCCTACCATTGGACAAGTACTTGTTCCCAGATCCTTTTCGGGCCCTCTTGACTATGATTTGACAGAAGATGCTAAGATCGGGCAAATTGTTCAAATTCCTCTAGGGAAGAAAATGGCATATGGCGCTGTTTGGGGCATGTGCAAAACATCGGATATTGCAATACGTAAATCTATAGACAAAGCATTTCCCTATACATTATCATCAGAAAATAGGCAATTTATCGACTGGGTTTCGGCCTATACTATGGCGTCAAAAGGTCTTGTCTTAAAGATGATGATGGGCATACCTGATTTATTTAAACACAACAAACCCACTTATACATACGCACTTCAAAGCCACGGAATCGTGCAAATGACAGATGCACGCCAGCGTGTGTTGAGCGCTCTCCAAAACACTACCATGACTAAACGTGATTTATGCCATGCGGCCAACGTTTCGCCAAGTGTTATCGATGGGCTGCATGCAAAGGGCGCATTAAGCCGCACAGAGAAGGTCGATCCTATACCACAAAAACCCAATCCCAGATTTAGCCCATGCATTTTTTCTTCAGAACAGAAAAAAGCCAGCGATATACTGTTCAGCGCAACACAAGATGGTGGTTTTTCCACAATATTACTCGAAGGTATCACGGGGTCAGGTAAGACAGAAGTATATTTTGAAAGTATTGCTGCTGCTCTTTCCTCTGGCCAACAATCGCTCATCCTATTACCCGAAATTGCCTTAAGTGAACAATGGATTGATCGATTTAAAAAACGCTTTGGGGTCATACCCGTAATTTGGCACTCAAACATGTCCCCTAAAAATCGTAAATCAGCCTGGAACTATGTCATTACAGGAGAGGCCTACGTTGTCATAGGCACACGATCTGCGCTATTTTTACCGTTTAAAAATCTGGGATCCATCATTGTAGATGAAGAGCATGACAGCAGCTACAAACAAGAAATGGGTGTATTATATCAAGCACGAGATATGGCTGTCGTACGAGGAAAAATACATGGATGCCCCATTATTTTATCATCTGCAACCCCTGCTCTCGAAACGCATCACAATGTGGCAATAGGACGATATAGACAGTGCCAGCTTAAAGATCGCCATGGCACAGCAGTATTACCTAACATACGACTGATTGACATGCGTGGGCAAGCCGGAAATAAGCAATATATTTCACCTCTCTTGGTGCAAGAAATTCAGAAAAATACTGCAAACGGTAAGCAGAGCCTTATTTTTCTCAATCGGCGTGGGTATGCTCCGCTCCTTGTATGCACAAGGTGCGGAGAACGTCTTTCTTGCCCTGCCTGCAGCACATATGCCGTCTATCATAGGCATAAAAATCAAGTAAGGTGCCACCATTGCACTTACCAGCACCCATTTTCTAATAGTTGTACATCATGTGGGGGAAAAACACTCATACCCTTTGGACCAGGTGTGGAGCGCATTGAAGAAGAAGCAAAACAACATTTTCCCAAAAGCCACATTTTACTCATGACAAGTGATACATTAGATCAGCCAGAAACATTACGAATATCTCTTAGAAAAATACATGAAAAACAAGTCGATATAATAATTGGTACACAAATAATGGCAAAAGGACATCATTTCCCAGATCTAACACTTGTGGGTATCATTGATGCAGATATGGGGTTAGACACCATGGACATGCGCGCCAGTGAACGTACATATCAGTTGTTAGAGCAGGTATCGGGCCGTGCTGGGCGCTCAAATGCAGCCGGCACTATTTATCTTCAAACACACATGCCCACTCACCCCCTTTTTCAATACTTGAAAAACTATGATCGCGCGGGGTTTTTATCTCTTGAAATGCATCAGAGAGAAATGATGCAGCTTCCTCCTTTTAGCCGCCTTGCAAGCATTATAATTTCCAGTAAATCCCCTGATGATGCCGCCGACTATGCCAAGCTTTTTGGTCAACACGCCCCTCATTACGATAATGTGGAGATTCTGGGTCCGGCACTGGCTCCCCTACGCCAAAGGCAACACTGGCATCGCTGGCGCTTTCTTGTGAAGTCCCCACGAGATATAAATATACAAAAAACTTTAGAAGATTGGTGCAAATCTTGCCCAATACCTCGTGCGGTACGTCGCACAATAGATATCGATCCATACGTTTTCTTATGAATTATTCATGTGGCAGCGCAGCAACAGAATTGTGCAGAGAAGATAGCACTAACACGACGATACCTGCTTCTTGCTCGCACTCGCAGGTATCGCTTACAAGTCATACATACTCTCATCCCCTGCTCACTTACCCCATAAGATCTTTCTTGAACGCAAACGAACTGAGCGTGAGCATACACACGCTCCTCCTCTAAGGCGTACTGACACTGAAACCGGCTGGTGTGTGTCTCGGCATGTGCGGTCTGTATAAAATATGCAGAAGATTCGTCAAATCCGCTGTACATACGCAAGAGCAGTTATTCGCCTTAACACCTCGTGGAAACTTTCACTTCACTCTCTTCTAAACTATCTACTCTGTATCCTGGTACAATACCACTGGTCAGCGACAGATTGTTCCTCTGTTGTGCGTATATCGTGCTGCTTTAAAGTGCCGCAGGATATATAGCTCATCCCTGCACTTTTTCATAACTTTTTTCTTTCCACGAATTCGGCCTGCACCCTCAAGGCATCCAAAGCATTACGATTCTGATAGGCTGGCTAAAAACTTTTCTCGCCCTTTCTGGCGCTTTTCCACTATCTCATCACTCAATTGTGTGTCTAGGCCACTCAAAAAAGGTGCATATCCTACATTGAGTTTCCTCACTACTTCGGCATGATCTTCTGCTAAAGTACGTGCGAAAAATTATCCCCACCTTCGTCTCATAAGGTACAACATCATTGTTCCACCTATAGTCTAATGCAACGCGCCCAGTGATGATGTATACAATTCCTCATATCATGGGAGTATCGATCAACTTCATTGACACACGATCCGTCTTTCATCACGTAATGCAGACATAGGCGGCAATCCTTAATAGGCCCAGCATCAATAAAGAAAGGGGGCGCCAACTTGGTGCTCCCATACATTAATCTCTATCAATACTAGAATTGCATTATAATGGTTACTTATGATTGATTATAACAGCCGGTAATCATCCAGAGCTTAAGTATGTCATTGACCGATCCTGTCCAAATAAGTGCAGCAAGCATCTAAGCGCTTGCCCTCTGAGACTTGTGAGATCAGGGTCTTTCGCCAAAAAAGTAATAACTTCTTCACTGGCCGCCTGCATAAGGGATACATCATAAGGGTTGGCAAAAACATAATCCGGCATACCGCTCTGTTTTGTGCCCAAAATATCTCCCCCACCTCTCAATTTCAGATCTTCTTCAGCAATTTTAAATCCATCCAGCGTCTCACGCATCAGGTGTAGACGTGCAATGCCAGTTTTAGATACACCTTGACCATATAAGAGAACACAAGCTGACGACAGAGTGCCTCGCCCAACACGCCCGCGCAATTGGTGGAGCTGCGCTAGACCAAACCGCTCCGCATGTTCAACAATCATAACCGTTGCGGCTGGCACATCCATACCTACTTCTATGACAGTAGTGGAAACAAGAACCAAAAGCTTTCCACAGAAAAAACTGTTCATGATACGATTTTTTTTATCTGCTTTCATCCTGCCATGGATCAGCGCAACTTTTCCGGGAAACAACTTGTCCAAGATCTCAAAACGCTTTGTTGCGGGCCCAAGGTGGAGCAATTCCGATTCCTCAATAAGCGGGCATACCCAATACACTTGTTCTGCACGCTCTAACACGCGTACCAACCCATTTTGGACATCGTGCACGCGGCTTAAGGGCAAAACACGCGTTACAATGTCTAACCGTCCCTTAGGTTTCTCGTTCAAAACTGATATCTTAAGCTCGCTATATAGTGTTAATAAAAGCGTTCTAGGGATAGGTGTCGCACTCATCACAAGAAGATCCACATAAACTCCCTTAGACATCAATTGAAGGCGCTGCTCTACACCAAAACGATGCTGTTCGTCAATCGCAGCAAATCTAAGGTCTTTAAAAATTACCGCCTCCTCTAACAAGGCGTGCGTGCCGACAGCAAGTTGAATCTCTCCAGAAGCTAATTTCTTTCTTAATTTCTGCCGATGATGTTGTTGGCCAGTGAACAACCCAACGTCCATCCCAAAAGGTGTCACTAATGATTGTAATTTCTCGTACTGTTGTCGTGCTAAAATTTCTGTTGGAGCTAGAAAAACTGCCTGATGACCATTTTGCACAGCATTAAGCATCGCCAGAAAAGCAATCACCGTTTTACCGCTACCTACATCTCCCATCAACAGGCGTAACATTCTATGCGGCGCTTCCATGTCTCCTAAAACATCTTGAAGCACCGCTTCTTGTCCCATTGTGAGAGTAAAGGGTAATGCGTCTCTAATAGATGTCATAAAATCCAGGTCTATTTCCATTGTAGAACCTGGACGCTGGCAATGATAACGACGCACTAATGCCATAGCCAGTTGATCTGCTAACACTTCATCGTATGCTAGCCTCATCCTTGCTGGGCTTTGGTGTGTTAAAGCATCAGCATCGTTAGGATGATGGGCCTGAATAAGAGCATCCCGAAAAGATGGCCATTGCCACCTATCCATTGTCTCTTTTTCAATCCATTCCCCAAGGATAGGTACGCAGTGCAGCCCCTGAGACATGATAGCCTGAAATGTCCGTTGATGCAGGCCTGAGACCAACCCATAAATAGGTGCATAGCCCACATAATCCTTTTTCTTTTCAGTCAACGAAATCTCTGGGTGCACTATTTGAAAATCTCCGTTAAACATCTCTAAGCGCCCACTTACCAATCGCCACTCCCCTTCAGGGAGTTGTCGGATTATATATTCACCTTTAGCATGAAAAAAAACGAGCTGCACCGAGATACTGTCTGCAAAACATGTGACTTGATAACGGCGCCCTATCTTTGTGTGCGTTCCTATGTTTACCAGAAGTGTTGACAGCCCATTAACTATGCGCGGAGTCTCTAGATACGTACGATATTGCAATTGATGAGGCAAATAAAAACAAAGATCTCGTATGGTGGGACCAATGCGTTGACATAAACGCTCAGCTGTCTTTTTTCCAACACCTGAGAGGGTTTCTATAGATTGAAAAAGAGGCCATAAAACTTCAGGGCGCATCGATCTCTTCTTGAAGAGTGCATGTAAACTTCCATACTATAGCCCATGAATGTATTAAAAAAAAGCTCTATTTTACAATCCATCATATGGGCGCAAAAGAAAACGGTAAAACATTTTGTAGCTTTGCAAAAAACATCTGGATAACTGAACGCAATAGGGGCTGAATAAGTATTCCTGCTTACTGGAGGAAAATGCTCTAATGCTCTTTCCCGAGACAGTTAATCAAAATATTTACAGATTATTAATAAAGCGCTTGACAAAGCACAGGTAGGGCAGAGATACTTACTTAAGTATTAATTTTTTGGAGCATAATTTTGTAATGTTGTATCGATTTTTTTTAACTCTTGTGTGCATTGCCTTGATATCCATATGTCCACAACAAACACGCGCTGGATGGGTAGAAAATTTCTACACGGCTTGCACTGCAACATATTTGATAGGTTCAGCTCTGTATATGGAAGAGATCCTTGGAGCCCCGATTGGCCCAAAGGGGGCAGGAAGAGGAAATGGCACCCAGCAGATGATGTGGGGCAGGCCTAGTGACAACAGGCCAGGCGTTTTCATAGCTGGACGAAGAACTGCTGCCGAAGGATTCGGCGCAAACAATCTTGGGCAGGGCATAACAGTCCTCGCGGTTCTCTTTGGAAAAGACATACTAGTAAAAATAGGGACAAAAGTAAAGGAAGCTGAGTGGGCAAGACGCATTGGAATTGCTTTAGGGCGCTGTTGTTGTAGTTGTCTGAGTACCATGCGTCAATGGCGGCATCAGAAAAATATTATTCAACAAATTCCCGATCAAGGGCTCCTAGACGCAGATCTTTTTAGACTTGCAACAAATATTGCTGAAAAAGCAAAGCGTTTTCGCTACAGTATACAGCCCGATGAAAGGTCTATACGTTTTATTGTACCAAAACGCAGTGGTCAGTACGATCTGGTAGCGCTTTATGCCCCCGATCACGCCAAAGTTGTTGAAAATACCGACTTGTGTTTAGCTCCTCTAGATGAGCAGTCTGAGGCAGGCTTCAGAGCACTCATTCGCTGCATGATTGGCCGTGATGAGTTTTTACTCGATAATTTACGCGAGCGCGTTAATCAGTGGGTTCGCTTTGACGCCATACAAGAGTGGGTGCAGCTTGATTTACTTCCCGTACCAAAGAATAAAATACGTATCTTGGTTCTAGGAAAATACGATCCAAGGCAAGCCAAAAAGTACCATGTGGGCTTAAAACTTGCTATTGTGCAAAATATTGACGTTGGTGACGAAACAGATCAGGAATTCGATAGCATTTTACACGCAACACCCAGTGGTGATTTCTCCACACTCTCTTCAGATGTAGACGGATTGACAGTTTTGCATGCGCTTGAAAGAAACTACCTCGCTACACGCGCGCATGATGATAATGATGAGGATGAGGATGATCTCGACTTTGGGGCTTCTTTTAATCCCAATGACCTAAGAACGCTTATGCAGGTTTTGCAAGATCAGGACCTTACATTAGACGAATTTTTAGAGCAGGGTCCAAGAGCCTTAGGAGATGAAGAGAGAAATTTTTTCTTTCCTCCTCCAACTAGTCCCCCTTTTGTATTCGCCCCTCCACAAGATAGAGAAGTGTTTATGGAAAGTAGAGAGCATAGAAAGTTCGATGTGCGTGCGCCTATCAATCAGCGCGCAAAACAATTGTGCACATCTACCACTCTAGATTCCGGCACACAAGAGACAGGAGGTACGGAGTCGCGCATACAAGAAGAAAAGACAAGTCCATCCAACGTAATACCAGAATCTGAAGAAAGAAAAAAAAGGCGACGCTCATCAGGTCACGACGCACTGACAACGGATGGCAGAGGCACTGCAGAAGAACGCCGGTCGGTATTTACCAGAGAAGGCGAAAGAAGCCGATGCAGTCAACAAGAGAGTGAAGATAGACAAAATTTGAAACGAGAGTTGAGCAGGCTATCGACGAGTGCACAGCAAAACAGGAAATATGAGCGTTTGTGCGCCATTGCAAACCAGACATGTAAAAAACAAAAGATGACGCCAACAATATCAGCACGCCCTCCCGTTTCCTCTGCTGCTGAACAACCAATTGACTTTGAAAACGATGGGGGAGCGGCAGTATTGCCCGTATCAGGAATGCAGGCAACGTGGCGGCCAACGTGGCGGCGCTCTGCGTCTGCAGGAGACACTGACACTTCCTTTGTTTAAAAAAGACCCATGTGAGATTTAATATTGCGCATATTTTGTACAGCAATTTCACGTGCATTCTCTGTGCCGCATCTCACGATCTCTTCAAGATATGAGCGCTCCTCCATAAGAGCATTGTACTTCTCTCGGACCGGTGAAAGAACTTCAACAACAACATCCGCTAAATCCGCTTTAAAAGAGGAAAAATTATCCCCACCAAATTTTGTCAAAACTCCTTCGATCGCCATATCTGTTAAGGCAGAATATATTGAAATCAAATTTTTAACTTCAGGCCGCCCTACCATTTCATCGATATGAGCGGGAAATATACCTGAATCTGTACGTGCTTTCTTAACTTTTTGAACCAACAGATCGGGAGGGTCAAAAAGTCCCAAGCGCGCGCCCTCTGATATGTCCGATTTACTCATCTTGTTTGTACCATCGCTCAAACTCATAACACGCATGCCTTGCCCGTGAATACGTGGCTCAGGCAATACAAAAAGATCGCTTCCATATCGATGATTCATCGCACCCGCAATATCACGTGCAAGCTCTAAATGCTGTTTTTGGTCTTCACCCACAGGCACATCTGTCGCTTGATAAAGCAAAATGTCCGCTGTCATAAGAACAGGATAGGAATATAGCCCCAACACAGCTTTATCTTTGTATTGTCCTGCTTTTTCTTTAAATTGAGTCATGCGGTTGAGCCACCCTAGTGGTGTCACGCACGATAAAATCCACATAAGTTCTGCATGCTCAGGCACAGCGCTCTGAGGAAAAATAGCACTCATCTTAGGATCAACACCGGCAGCTATATAGAGTGCTGCGGTGCTCCATGTGTCATTTCGTAAAGTATTAGGATCTGGGTGCGCTGTCAGCGCGTGCAAGTCAACAATGCAAAACAAACATTCGTTATCTTCTTGCATGGAAACCCAATTTTTAATTGCCCCCAAATAGTTACCTAAATGCAGAGCGCCTGTTGGTTGAATGCCAGATAAAATACGTCCCATTTCTATATTTTCCCAAATGCGTTATAGAGTTCTTGAAAATTAATTGCACGTATAGAATATATAATTGCCGCATAGATACCAAGCCCTAATGCAATCACCCCTACTAAAGCAATCTCTTTATATGTTGTAGGCATATGTAAAAGCCATTCTCCCGCATAAAATAAGGCGCTACCCATAATGATGCAAGCACAAATAAATTTAGGTATACTTTGTACAACTTCCCCGTCTAATACTAAATATTTTGTTTTATAGAGCATGATACCCAAAACAATCATCATTACCCAGGAAGATAAAGCTGTTGCGATAGCAATGCCCACATATGACCAATGTGGAACTAACATTAGAGTTAAAATAAGATTTAAGCCAATAGAAAAAATCGCTATTTTCACAGGTGTCACTGTATCACCGCGTGCAAAAAAATTTGCGCTTAATATTTTTATCATCACATAGGCTGGAAGTCCTATCACAAATGCTGCCAGGGCAGCAGAGGTTTTCACTGTATCCTCTGCCGTAAAACGTCCATGCTGATACAAAACCTCTATAATTGGATGCGCAATAATAAAAAGCGCTGTCGCCGCAGGTAGGGAAAGAAATAAAGCGATCTGTATCGCCCGATTTTGGGATCTCAGTCCTTGCGTAATTTGATCTTCTTGAAATTGGCGTGATAAAAGTGGCAAAAGAACAGTGCCCATAGCAACACCAATAATACTTAAGGGAAACTGGTTAATACGATCTGCAAACGCAAGATAAGAAATACCCGATGGGATAAAAGAAGCAACAATGTCCGAAACTAATAAATTGACCTGATAAACTCCACCTCCAAGCAGCCCAGGAAGCATCCGCTTAAACAACTCACGTGTTTCATGTGTTAAATCGAGCCTACCACAATGTATAGGAAAACCAATAAAACGACATGCCATCCATACCCACAACAGTTGAAACATACCAGAAACAGGTACAGACCACGTCAAAGCTGTTGCAGAAATTGTTGGTGTGCTCGCAAACAATACAAGAGCTAAAATAGCATTGGCATTCAGTAAGATAGGAGCGGCTGTCGTTGCCGAAAAATGGTTCAGCGTATTTAAAATACCACTGAGCAATGCTGCAAGGGAAATGAAAAAAATATAAGGAAATGTGATGCGTGCAAAAAAGATTACCAGCTGAAACTTGTCGGGGTCGTCCTGAAACCCAGGCGCTATTATTTTCATGATAGCTGGCATCATGACCTCAAAAAAGATTATCAAACCTACTAAAGCAAGCATCAAATAAGACAGGGCATTTGCGACAAATATCTCCGCTTTCTCAACCGATTCTTTGTAATAGACTCGTGAAAATATGGGAACAAACGCTGCATTGAAAGCTCCTTCTGCAAACAGTCGCCTAAAAAGGCTAGGCAGCTTTAATGCTACAAAAAAAGCGTCGCTCACTGGTCCTGCTCCAATAACTGACGCAATCAAAAGCTCTCGCACATATCCTAGAATACGGCTCAGAAGAGTAAGGCCACCCACTGTCGATAATGACTTAATAAAAACCAAAAGAATACTATTACCTATCGTTAATACGACAATCTAGATTCTAGGTGAAACAGTCTCGCATTGACAAGGGTCAAAATATTATTTCGAATAGTCGCATCTTCTGGATGTACAGCCAATAAATCAGACAAATTTATTGCAACACTACTCAGAAAAATCTAAAATAATACGCGCATAGCATTAATTTTTTAGTCCTAGAAAAGGGTAATACGCCTCATAAAAGATGCTAATCAATAAAGAGTGCATCACCTCTCGCACCCATCCATCAACATAGGTCAATCATCCATATGGATAATTGACTATTCTTAATGCTTATTGTGCAACCAAGGGCATGAATGTGCTGGACTCAGGTGCAGAGAAAATACATGGGATGCACATCCTGTGAATGATCGCGCTCCAGAAATTGAAGTTCCCATGAATAAGCAGCACAAAAATAAATTCTTTATCCATACGCCTATCCCGTACGTGACAAGCGCGTTGAAAGGGCATATTGGGCACTATCTTTCTAGAATCGCATCCCTCCTCTGTCATATCACAAAACTTTAGGGTAAAAAAATAGGTAAGATAGAGTGCCATCCGTCATTTGTCACTCTCTGGAAGAGAACGTGTTCTTCTCGAATATGATGGCACATTCGCTAATGCTTAAGGTAGGGACCTCATCAGCTCTATTTTTTTCAGACCGCACACACTCGAGAAAGGCAAATAGTAAATAACATAGAGAAAAAACTTATATACAGTCTCCGTACTGAAGCACTTTTTCACTTGCTAATTTTGATAATCAATCTATGCGCAATTCACCCCGAAAAGCCGCAAGACAGGCAACTTAGTCCGTAAATTGAGCAGCTTTCAAGCGCTTCATAGACTGGCTTAAAATACGGTTTAGATCTTTAACCTTTCCCCCATTTTTTTGTATGATAGAGCCGTATTCAGCGCGTTGCGTCATGCTCATAGAAATATTTTCTACAACAACGTCAAAAATTTTAAGAGAGCCGTCTTTCATCTCATATATTTTCCACTCAACATCAACCGGTGGAGCGCCAGACCGTACGATATGACTCAAAACTTTCACACCTTGGTTACCAACGGGACGTGCGCTGACAACCTCAAAAATTTCATTGTTGTAATTTTTGAAACGCTTGGCATAAGTCGTGGATATACTTTGCTTAAAGAGCCGCAAAAACTCTTCTTTTTCTTCAGCATCTGCCCGTCGTGCGTGGCGCCCCAACACAAACTGTGCAATCTGCTTTACAGCAAATGCGTCTGTAAAAATCTCGGAAAAGTGTGATTCGCGTTCTATAACGCCAATTTTTTTATTTGTCAACGCCGCTACAGCCTCGGCACCCAAATCAGATACAAAATCCATATATCGTTGATATTGATTATGCGTAGAAGACGTGGGTGACGCCTCTGCGTACTCGCTCCAATAAAGCACCATAAGACAAGCAAAAAACTGTTTCATATCGATAGACACGCCCTTTTAAAATATATCTTCATCTATAAAGACTTCCGGCCCCGGATTGTCGTAATTTCTGTGACCATCATGAACTTTCCCACGACGACTTTGCGCATACAAGCTCCGCATTGTTGCATACCAATCAACAGATGTTTCGCGCAATGACCCAAGTAGTCGCAGTGTATCCGCTTTTGAGGACAAGAATGCTGCCCCATCACGACCGTAACTATAGTCAGCATGCCAGTTGTGTTTAATAACTGTGGCTGTGAGATCAAAGAAGAAATCCGCCCCAAAGCCTATTGCATCACGAAATGATGACGGTCCAATAATCGGCAACACCAGATAGGGACCGGTGTGCATACCCCAAGTGGAAAGAGTATGCCCAAAATCTTCTTTATTGTTTTCAAGTCCAACATCACTTGCCACATCATACACTCCAAAAAAACCAAAAAGTGTGTTGCAGATAAAGCTCGCAAGATTAACGCCCGCTTCCTCAACCTTACCTTGCAACAAGTTGTTAATCACATAAACAGGCGTCCATAAATTGGACAGAACATTTCGCGCACCTGTTTGCAGCACATTTGGTGTGATTTCCTTGTACAAAATGGTTACAGGATCCAAAAAAGCCCCATTAAGCACTTCATTTAACGTAAAAAAAACTCTATTCATAGGCTCCCAAGGATCGGGAATATTTGTATCATATACGTCTTCCTCCACACCAAGCGTATCCGCACCAATGTTCCCCGATGATAGTGCAAGCAATCCCCCAAACAACGCGTACAAAAGTGTCTTTTTCATTTCCTTCTCACTTTGTTGCTTTTAAAAATTATACAAAACTCACACAACCAGTGCAAGTTTTCTAGCAAGATCACAAAATCTTGGCGGGCTTCTTTCCATCCTTAAGCACAATAGATACATCCATCTCAGGGCGCAACTGTTTTACATTTTGCATAATACTGCCTTGTGCATCACATACCATAGCATACCCTTTTTCTAGAATTGCATAATGTGATATGTTGCATAGAATGGCATTTTTTGTAGCAAGGTGCGTTTGACATGTGGTCATTGAATAACGCACACTCACATTGAGTCGTTTCATGAGTTGCGTAACATCTTTGTGATACAGGGGAATAAAACGACTAATGTCTACACTAGAGAAGCGCTTCATCATGACCAGAAGGTGTAACTTTTTACCCCGAATCAAAGATGTCAAGCAGCGTGTGAGTCGTGTGTCCATATCGTCGACTTTATACATATGTTCATCCAAAAAGCGCTTAGAGCTAATAATGGGACGCGTGTGCGCTTCTAGAAAACGTGCTTTCTCTTGAACGAGCCTCTGCATGCTATGGAACGATCGTTCCTCTAAATGGATCACACGATCCCATAGATCACAACGCACCGGCACCGCCATTTCTGCTGCAGCTGTTGGTGTTGGGGCCCTCTTGTCTGCGACATAATCACTCAACGTTATATCAGTTTCATGCCCCACAGCAGAAATGACGGGGATCGAGCACGCCGCAACAGCACGGACCAATCCCTCATCATTAAAAGCCCACAAATCCTCAACACTACCACCTCCACGCGCGATAATAAGAACATCTGGCCTGCATGAATCAGGAAGACATGCTACTTCCTGCAAAGCAGAAATTATTTCCGCCGCCGCCTTATCGCCCTGTACATGGACAGGCCATAAAAAAATGTGGGATGGAAACCTATCCTCAATACGGTGTAGAATATCTTGAATCACAGCACCTGTCTCAGATGTAATAATGCCTATTTTTTTTGGTAAATACGGCAAGGGTTGTTTGCTCGATTCCTCAAATAAGCCTTCTTTCTCAAGGCGTTCTTTACGTTCCTGCAAAACTTTTAAAAGAGCGCCTACACCTGCCGGCTCCAAGCGCTCTATGACAAATTGATACTTAGAACGTGCAGGATATGTGGTAATGCGACCTTGGCAAATCACCTCCAGCCCTTCCTCTGGTTGGTGTTTGAGAGAGCCTGCAACACCACGCCAACAAACCGCATCTAGAGCTGCTGTCTCATCCTTAAGAGACATGTAGAGATGTCCCGATGTGTGGCGCTTAAAGCCCGATATTTCTCCCTTAAGACGAATATTAGAGAAATTATTCTGCACTACACTCTGAATAGCGCGCGAGATCTGATGCACCGTCATTGTGGGTATAGTACGCTGTGAAACATTCGATTCGGACATAGGCTTTAATGTACCAGAAAATAGATGCAATTTATAGGTATCTTGACAAAAAGATGAGAGTATATAATGATTCCAACCTATAAATGAAGAGAATCTAAGCAGGCTAAGCATTCTATTTTGCATGCAGAAACCTCTTTTAACACGCTCTAGATTGCACAAGAGGAAAGAGTTTGGCAATGAAAAAACGATTGCTCTTATCATCTCTGATAGGCAACCTGATCGAATATTATGACTACGCCTTATATGGTTTTCTCACAACCAGTATTGCCATGCGATTCTTTCCAAAAAACACAGGGAAGATCGCACTACTTGAAACTTTTGGAATCTATGCTTTAGGATCTATCTCAAAACCTCTGGGCGCTTTCTTCTTTGGGCACATGAGTGACCACTATGGACGCTCCCAAGCCCTTAAGATCAATATGCTTGGCATTGCGGCTCCCACTGCCATAATCGGTCTGCTGCCGGGCTATGATACTTGGGGATACTTTGCAGTTTTTGGCCTCATTGTTTGTCGTTTTTCTCAAGGATTTTTTCTAGGTGGAGAAGTGGATATCAATCGTGTATATATTTTTGAGCACATACGCGGACAATTTCCCTGCTTAGCCAACAGCTTTAGTGGATCTTCCAGTTATGTAGGCATTTTTCTTGCCTCAAGTGCGTCCACTTATATATTAAAAGATGGCATGCCTGACGACGCCTGGCGTTGGCTGTTTTTAGCGTCCGGAGGGCTTGCGCTTATTCTCTTCGCCACGCGTCAGTTCTTACCAGAGACACCTGATTTTCTTGCAGCAAAAGAAAGGGGGATTCCTTTGAAAGATATATTAAAAAATTTAAAAAAACCTATATTTTCAGCCATATTGATATGCGGGGCAGTTGGCGGGTGCTATCATTTTTTTATGATTTTTTCTGTCCCTTTTATCAGTAATATTTTAGGGATAATGTCAATCGAACATGCAACAGCCCTCATACCAAATAGTTTGCTATTATTTGTCTTATTATCCCCACTCGTAGGGCTCCTTGCAGATAAAATTGGCCCCACTCGTGTGCAAATATATGGTGTCTATATGATGTTTGCTACACTCACCCTCTTTGGACTCTCACTTGAATTGCGAATCATCACCCCCTATATCTTTTTTCTTATCAGTCTCTCTTTAGCGCTCTTTTCTACACCAGGGTATCTTATACTACTGGATGCTTTTCCCACAGCGTGCCGATGTAGGGCGCTTGGCCTAGGACATACAATCGGATCTATGCTCTTTTCAGGCGTCACGCCAATGATCACAACATACTTATATCAGGTAAGTAACAACATTTACCCTCCCCTCATATGGGTTGGAATTTTAATATCAGGTGTAATTTTTGCGTTAAGGATATTGCCTACACAGATGCATACACTTAGCTCCGGCCATATTCTTTCATAACACGCGCCTTATCTCGCCCCCATTCGCGCTCTTTGATCATTGCTCGCTTATCGATTTGTCGTTTACCTGTCGCGATACCTAATTCTATTTTAACACGACCACGCGCATTAAAGTACAGGCACATAGGAACAAGAGTAACGCCTTTTCTCTGCACAGCGCCTAACAGCTTGTGCATTTCATGTTTATGCATTAACAGACTTCTTGGGCGACGCTCCTCATGATTAAAATGTTTTGCAGAGCTACACTCATCAATATAGGCATTCACAAGACAGATTGAACCACCTTCATCCGATGCATATGCGTCATTAATGTGTGCGCGTCCTTGACGTAATGATTTAACCTCTGACCCTTGAAGCACTAACCCAACTTCCAGGATTTCTTTAATTGTATAGTCAAATCGTGCTCGGCGATTTTGTGCAATAATTTTTCGTTCCATAACACTTGTCACTAATACGCTCCTAACTGCCAGAGGTCAATCTCTGCAGAGAAAAAATGTAAAAACACATAAAAATTTTACTTGAAAATGCAATGATTAACATCATATATAGCGCTTGTCATCGCATATGAAGAACAAATTTATTTTTGTGTATTGTTTCTGATATATAGCCTTCCTACTTGTGCATAAGTAGTGGCAGTGTCATATGAAAATGAAGACAAGACTGTATGCAACCAGTGTCCCTGCGCTCTATAAAGTTCGACTCTAAGAAAATAAGCTCGCACAGAGGACGGGCCCACGGGAGCACACAGTACGATAGCAACGAGGAATTGGCATTCAAATCCCCCCAGCGCATGATATCACTCCGCTCCTATAGAACAAACACAGAGCCCATTCACCAATTCCCGCATTCCCAGCGAATGCTCTGAATAGCATTGCTAATCTGGGGTTGGTAAAACATTCCGTATTCTACGAAAAATGAGTGAGCACACTATCCTGGTATAGATTACCTATGTCACTAAACCTAATGCACTCCTAGCAACGATTGAAAACGCCACAGAAATGGGTCATACCCCTCTTTTCAACATATATCAAAGGCACATATTTACATTTGAGACTTTTGAATCTGTGTTTGTGACTCAATATGTAGATAAAATTTTGGCACCAGAAAATTTTCTGATCACTACTGATTGCATGGGGGTTTAATTTTCCCTGTGAGGTAGGAACCGCAATGTATAGTATATAATACTATACATGCAATGCTAGTCCAGTCCAGAAAAGTCTGAGAGCTCAGGATTGTCTTACGTCTTGGAACCGCTTTCTGTCTCCTTTTTCCAACTTTAAGCGGGTTTCTTATATTGTAAGTGCCAGAGATTTCCTAAGATTTTATCAATTTTCTGCTTGTATCAACACGGCGTCCGCCAAACATCTTCTAAGCAGGGTGGTCCGTCTTTTGTGTTGTGCCCTGAGAATACCTGTTAATGGATCACCACAATACAATGCAGCCCATACGAAGAAGTGCATATGTTGTTTGATTCTGTTCGGCTGCATCTCTGATTGCGCTTCTGCTCATCTAAAAACATAGCTAAAAATATAAAGCTTATGCTGCGTGTTCGACATGACGACTGGTGCTCTTCTTTATCAATAGCTATTTTTAAAAATGAATCGGTTGCGAAAAAGCGCCCAACGCTGCTTCTTTTAATGCCTCATTTGTTGTTGGATGTGGATGGCAGGTGCGTACAATATCTTCACTAGACGCTTCATATTCCGTGCCCAAAACAAATTCTGTAATAAGGGTTCCAGCGTTCGCACCAACAATATGTGCGCCCAAGATCCTATTTGTCTTTGCATGGGTCAAAATTTTAACAAAACCTTCCGTTAATCCGGTTGTTTTTGCACGCGTATTTGCTCTGAACGGAAATTTCCCTACAATATAGGGTACATTTTCTTTCATCAGCCCTTGCTCTGTTTTCCCAACTGTTGCCACTTCAGGCATGGTATAAATCACACTAGGAATTGCCGCATAATTTACATGAGGGTTCTGCCCTGCCAAGTGCTCCATTAACGCAACGCCCTCTGCTTCTGCTCTATGTGCCAGCATAGGCCCAGGCACAACATCACCAATCGCATAAATCCCCATCATACTTGTGGTGTAATGTTCACCTACTTCAATACAGCCACGTGCGTTACATTTGACACCAACATTTTCAAGTCCAAAACCCTCTTTATACGGGCATCTCCCCGAAGCAACCAACGCAACATCAACATCTAGTGTGTCAGTTGACTGTCCATCTTTTGCATCCGCCAAGGATAATGAGACCCCTGTCTGATTCACCGTAGCCCCTATCACTTGTGTCCCCAGAACAAATGTCATCCCCTGAGTTTCCAAACTCTTTTTCAAAGAAACGCATACTTCTTGGTCCATCATAGACACAATCGTTTCATCAAATTCAATAATCGTTACATCTGCACCCAAACGCTGCCATACAGAACCTAACTCTAGACCAATATACCCGCCACCAATGACAGCCATTTTTTGAGGAACTTCAGGTAACGATAAAGCCCCCGTCGACGACACTATACGCTTTTCATCAACGGCAACATCGGGAATACCAGCATTTTCAGCCCCCGTTGCAATCACAATGTTTCTCGATTCAATCGTATATTTTTTTCACCATGTCTCACAGTGATTTGATTAGGTGCCACAATTTCTGCATGACCCTGCATAAGGTGTACGTTATTTTTCTTCAATAAAAAGGAAATCCCCTGTGTCAGCTCCTCTACAACCTGATCTTTAAGGGCCAGCATTTTCTTGAGATCAAGGGATACATTGCTTACAACCACACCAAATTTATCTAGATAATGGGCTTCTACATATTTTTCTGAAGCATTCAATAGGACCTTTGATGGAATACATCCTATATTTAAGCACGTCCCCCCCAGTGTTGGGCGCTTATCAACACAGGCTACCTTAAAACCAAGTTGAGCACCTTTAATGGCTGCCGCATAACCACCGGGTCCACCGCCTATTACAACAATATCAAATTTTTCCATAGTGCAGTCCCTCATATTAAATGTTAAGCAAGATCCGTGACGGATTTTCTATCAATTCTTTAACACGCACCAGAAATGTCACGGCTTCCTTTCCGTCAATCACACGGTGATCATAGGTTAGAGCCAAATACATCATCGGTCGAATCTCTATACTTTCTCCGACAACACATGGGCGTTTATCAATTTTATGCAGTCCAAGAATACCAGATTGGGGGGGGTTCAATATAGGAGTGGACATAAGAGAGCCATATACACCCCCATTGGAAATGGTAAATGTACCGCCGCTCATATCGTCAACGGTTAAGTTCCCATTTCGGGTTTTTGTAGCCATCTCTATAAGCGTGCGTTCAATATCTGAAAAGTCCATTTTATCCGCAGCACGTACCACAGGAACCACCAGCCCCTGATCCGTCCCAACAGCAATGCAAATATTATAATAATTCTTGTAGACAATATCCTCACCATCAATTGCGGCATTAACGGACGGCACTTCACGTAACGCTTGAATAGCGGCTTTCGTGAAAAAAGACATGAATCCTAATTTCACCCCATATCGTTTTTTAAATCCATCTTTGTACTGCGACCGCATTTCCACCACTGCACTCATGTCCACTTCATTAAACGTCGTCAACATAGCTGCAGTATTTTGAGAGTCCTTTAGGCGCTGTGCAATACGTTTTCGTAATCTTGTCATCCGTACACGCTCTTCGCGAGGTGCGGCATTAGAAGTGGAGCGCATTCCAAACAATACATCGTCTTTAGTGATCCGGCCATCTTTACCGGTTCCACAAAGAGTGTGTGTATCAAGCCCCGTTTCATCTGAAAGCTTTTTTTCTGCCGGGGACAAAATAGGACCATCCTCTATACAAGGTGTCGTCGCCCGCGGGATGGGCGTTGACGACACAAGCGTCGAAGTTGGATCAGCAGATAATGGAACAGCGATATCTTGTACAGTAGTATCTAGCACACCTAAAGAGGTACCTACTTTAACAGCATCGCCCGCCCTCACATATATTTTTGTGATTTTGCCCGCAGATGGAGCATATACTTCAATGGTAATTTTCTCTGTTTCAAGTTCTACCAAAGGCGTATCAACCGCTACAACATCACCTTCTTTTTGAAGCCATTGCGCAACCGTTGCTTCGCTAACAGACTCCCCTAATGTTGGTACTTTGATCTCCATTATTTCTTTCCCTTCTACATTGTCGCAATAGTATCTAAAGAAAGCGCCTTATCAACAAGCGCCTTTTGCTCTTGTGCATGCAATTGCGCAAAACCTGTAGCTGGAGAGGCGGCTTCACTCCGACCAACGTACACTGGACGCTTGCTCTCAAATCCTGCATCCTGCATCACCTTCTCTAAGCGACTATTGATAAAAAACCATGCGCCCATATTTTCGGGCTCCTCCTGACACCAAATCATATTTTTTGCGTTTTTATATGTCTTGAGAATCTCCACCAACTGATCGTGGGGAAATGGGTATAGCTGCTCCAGACGAGCCAGGGCTGTATCATATTGCTGAGCGTCGTTACGTGCTGACAAAAGATCATAGAAAACCTTACCTGTGGATAGTATAACACGTGCTACTCGCTCGGACTTTACATGTACATCATCTTCCCTAATGACAGCCTTAAAGGCACTGCCTTGCGCCATCTCCTTTAAGGACGATACAGCGAACTTATGCCTTAATAAAGATTTTGGTGTAAAAACAATGAGAGGCTTTCTAAAGGAGCGTAGAATCTGACGACGCAGCACATGAAAATAGTTAGCGGGCGTTGTACAATTTACAATTTGCATATTATTTTTTGCACAAAGCTGCAAAAAACGTTCTGGACGCGCAGATGAGTGCTCTGGTCCTTGGCCTTCGAATCCATGTGGCAACAACACAACAAGGCCAGACATGCGCAACCATTTATCTTCCGCGGAAGAGAGAAACTGATCAAAAATCACCTGTGCACCATTAGAAAAATCACCAAATTGTGCTTCCCATAAAACGAGTGATTTTGGATCTGTCAAACTATATCCATACTCAAAGCCCAAAACAGAAAATTCTGCTAGTGGGCTATTGATAATCTCAATTTTTTCTTGTCCTGCTTCCAAATGATTCAGAGGTGTAAAGGAGCGTTCGCTGATCTGATCCGTAAAAACAGCATGACGTTGTGAAAATGTACCTCGTTGACAGTCTTGTCCCGTATGTCGAATGGATATGCCACCAACCAACAATGTTGCATAAGCCAGGGATTCAGCGGTTGCCCAATCAATATTTTCGCCCGTCTCGATTGCAGTTCTTCGAGCAGATAAAAAACGGTCTAATCGCTTGTGCATATGAAAATCATCTGGCGCATTTTCCACAAGTCGCAGACCTAATTCTTTAAGTCGCGCAACAGATAAATTGCTTTTCGGATTTTCATCTGGACTTGCTGCTTTCAGGCCTTTCCAATGCCCTTCAAGCCAATCTTCCTGCATCATTCGCTCTTTTACAGCAGCCTCAAAATCTTCCAACAGTGCAGCATTGTGCGCTGCTTTCATCCCTTGAAACCGAGCCTCTGTCATAATCCCTTGCTGAATAAGTTTTTGGGCATAATGTTGCATCGGTGTCAACATGCTCTCAATTTCCTTATACATCTTAGGCTGCGTAAAAGAAGGATCGTCTCCTTCATTATGACCATTGCGTCGATACCCAATAATATCAATGACTACATCTTTGTTGAAAGTGTGTCGAAATCTTGCCGCTAACCGGCTAACAAATAAAATGCTATCCATGTCATGTGCGTTTACATGAAAAATGGGGGCTTGAACAATTTTTGCAACATCAGAACAATACGGTGATGATCTAGAAAAAATAGGATTTGTAGTAAATCCAATTTGGTTGTTCGTCACAATATGCAGCGTTCCACCGGTACAATAACCATCAAGCTCAGACAAGCAAAAACATTCTGGCACAATTCCTTGTCCAATAAACGCAGCATCGCCATGCACCAAGACACCCATTACTTTCTTGCGCGCCTTATCATTTATCAGATCTTGTTTTGCGCGCACTTTCCCTAAGGCCACAGGATCAACGGCCTCAAGATGTGATGGGTTTGGCATAAGGGACAAGTGCATTTTGTGTCCTTCAATCACCCTGTCTGATGAGTACCCTAAATGGTATTTTACATCACCCGTAGCAATATCAGTCAAAGGAAGCACAGTGCCCTGAAATTCAGAAAATATTAGCTCTGCCGGCTTTCCCATGATATTTTTCAGTACATTTAAGCGACCACGGTGTGCCATGCCCATTATAGCTTCTTGCACACCTAACTGTATTGAAACCCTAAGGGCTTCCTGCAAACATGGAATGAAGGCTTCCAGGCCATCTAGTCCAAATTTTTTTGCGCCTGTGTACTTTGTGTGTAAAAACGCTTCAAAGGTCTCCGCATACATCAGTTGACGTAATGCGTCTAAGCGCTCCTCATTTGTAACATTTTTCTCTGCACAAGGACTTTCAACGTGCTGTTGAATCCATGCCTTATGCTCAGGGTCTTGACAATGCATAAATTCAACAGCAACGTGATGACAATAAGTCTGACGTAACACCTCCAAAATTTTCTTCAATGTCGCATTCTTAAAGCCCAGCACTCCATCTAAGAAAATAGGACGATCTAAATCTTCTTCCGAAAACCCATACGTAGATGGATCAAGTTCTGGGTGATTAACCCGTGTATCTAGATTCAAGGGATCCAAATCGGCCTCTAAATGCCCACGCACACGATATGCCCGAATGAGCATTAAAACACGCACCGCATCTTTGACGTGTAAAGCCGAATCAGAGGTTATTTCCAAGCCCTCACATACACCATCAGCGCTGGGCTCATCTAACGCCCAGCTTGCCCGATCATTTTCGCGAAGCACATCTTGAAGATCGTCCGGGTATAATGCAAAAAAAGCACTCCATGAAGTATCCACACTGTTGGGGTCTTCCAAATACTTCGCATGTAGGGATTGCAAGATACGTGCATTTGCGCCATATAACAGAGAGGCTTCATCTAATTCATTGTACGTCATTGGATGCGACCCTTAGGGTAATTTTATTGCACTTCTACTGTAGCAAACAACTGAAGAAAAAGAACGCCCTTTGTTGGCCGAGTGTTTAAGGAGATGCACCCGCCCCGTGATTAGCTAACCCGTAACGGCTTATACGCTTGATCATGAACACACCCGGCAATGAAACAAAAAACGCTATGAGAAAAAAAATGGGCCACTTATGATCAAGGGCATCCACAACCCAACCACTGCATCCTGCAATAATAGTTGCTAAAGACCACAATGAGGTTAAAAGTGCATACTGTGTTGCTGTATACATAAGATTTGCTTGCCGGGATAGGTACACCAAAAATACAGCTGTCGTCAGCCCGCTGGTTATATTTTCAAGAAAAATAACAATATACAAAAAATTAATTTGATATCCTAACGTTGCTTGCCACACAAACGTTAAGTGCGACAATGCATGAAATAATCCACAAAAATACAAGGCTTGAAAGAGAGAAAAGCGCACAACTAATGCCCCGCCAAGCAGTCCTCCAACCAGTGTAGGTGCCATACCAAAGATTTTTGTCACATGGGCAATTTCTGACTTACTGAATCCTACTTCCAGGTAAAAAATATTTACCATATTGTGAATCATCGCATCGCCCAAACGAAATACAACAACAAATACAGCAATCCAGGCCCATCCATTCCTTGTTAAGAAATCTTGAAGAGGTGGCCAAACATATCCCTTAAGAAAATTCTGTTCCAGTGCTACAGGAGTGTTAGGCTCCGGGTTCATAAGCGCTGCTACTACTCCCATTACCACAAGCGCTGCCATCCACATATATGATACTGCCCAGCCATATGATTCTGCCAAATAAAGCGCTCCTGCAGTTGCTGTGACCGACCCAAACCTATAGCCCGAAATCAACATACCAATACCAGGTCCTGCCTGCTCTTTGGATAGTATCTCAATGCGATATGCATCAACCACGATATCTTGTATGCCCGAAAAAAAGGTCAGTAAAAATGTTAAGAAGATAATGTATCCCAATTGATGAGCAGGATTGCTCCAACTAATCAATAAAAGAAGTATCATTAAGGCCAAGTGAGCTGTCACGAGCCAGCTACGACGGTGTCCAAACCAATGACCTAGTATAGGAATTTTGATATATCCTACAAGTGGCGCCCATAAAAACTTTAAGACATATGGCAAACTCACCCAGGCGAAAAAGCCAATAGATGTGTTTGAAACACCTACTTCCTTAAGCCACACCTGTAGCGTCGGCACAGCAAGAAAATACATCATGCCGTAGGGCACACCCAACACCGCCATACTGAAAACACGTGGCGAGAAGTACGTCTTAATGTATTGCAAGGTTTCCCCCCCAATCATTCTGCCTATTCTGCCGAACGCTTGTGGCGTTTTCGCTCATTGGGATCTAAATATCGCTTCCGCAAGCGAATCGTTGCAGGCGTAATTTCAACTAATTCATCATTTTCAATATAGGACAAAGCCTGTTCCAAAGTAAACTCTTTAGGCGGCGTCAAACGAATACCCTCATCCTTACCAGAAGCGCGAACATTTGAAAGTTTTTTTCCTTTAATAGGGTTCACATCTAAATCATTCTCACGACTATGCTCACCAATCACCATACCTTCATATACCTCTACACCAGAATGAGTGAAAAGGATACCCCGATCTTCGAGATTCCATAAAGAATAAGCTGTTGTTTTACCTGGGCTATTAGAAATCAGAACACCCATGCGACGTCCATCAATATCGCCCCGATATAGCTCATATCCCGCAAATGAGCGATTCATAATACCTGTGCCACGCGTATCCGTTAGAAATTCGTTGCGATACCCAATCAGGCCCCGAGAAGGACAGCTAAATGTTAAGCGAATCTTATTGCCACCTATAGGTGCCATATCTGACATCTCTGCCTTACGCAGACCCAGTTTTTCAATTACAACGCCTGTATAGGGCTCATCCACATCTACCTGGACTATTTCTACGGGCTCAAGACGTTTCCCTGTGCTGTCTGTCTTAAAAAGAACCCTCGGGCGACTGATCGAAAGTTCAAAGCCTTCGCGGCGCATGGTCTCAATCAACACACCTAGCTGAAGCTCCCCACGACCGGATACTTCATAAGCATCCTTGTGCTCTGTTTCTTGGACACGAATAGAAATATTTCCCTCCATCTCAGCCATTAAGCGATCGCGAATCATACGTGAAGTCAATTTATTGCCCTCACGTCCCGCTAAGGGAGAGTCATTCACAGAAAATGTCATCGATAGCGTGGGTGGATCAATAGGAGTGGCCAACAGTGCATTCTCACACTCAAGAGCGCATACAGTATCCGCTACTGTCGCGTCCTTTAAACCAGCAAAGGCAATAATCTGGCCTGTTACAGCTTCTTCAAGGGCAATTTTTTCAACCCCTCGTGCAATAAACATCTTAGTGAGACGTCCTTGCTCCTTAAAAGAGCCATCAGGATTCAGTGCCTTAATTGGCATATTAAGTTTGGCCACACCCTGCTCTATACGCCCTGTTAAGATACGCCCAACAAACGGGTCTGCCTCAAGAATCGTTGCAAGAACCTGAAATGGTCCTGCTCCATTGCCCTGAGGGGGAGCAACATATTCCACAATTTTCTCAAAAACAATTTTCATATTGTCCCGCGGGCCATCCAGGCTACTCGATGCCCACCCCTGCTTTGCAGAAGCATAAATCTGCGGGAAATCAAGCTGGGAATCAGTTGCATTTAGTGCCACAAAAAGATCAAAAATCTCTTCTTCAACCGCATCACAACGAGCATCTGATTTATCGACTTTATTAATTACCACAATCGGCTTCAACCCTTGTTCCAATGCCTTTGTTAAGACAAACTTTGTTTGTGGCATTGGCCCTTCTGCTGCATCAATTAAAATTAGGACACCATCGACCATACCCAAAATACGCTCAACTTCACCTCCAAAGTCCGCGTGTCCCGGGGTATCCACAATGTTAAGTTGATAGCCATTCCACTCAATAGATGTCGTTTTGGCAAGAATAGTGATACCGCGCTCTTTCTCAATATCATTGGAATCCATCACCCGATGGTCAACATTTTTATGTGCTTTAAAGGTCCCACTTTGTTGTAAAAGCTGATCAATGAGGGATGTTTTTCCATGGTCAACGTGCGCAATAATTGCAACGTTGCGAATGTTGTGCTGCTGCATGTTCTGTCTTCTCTTATCTTTCCAATAATGCTATTCAGGTATTGTCAGGCGCTCCCGCCAATCCGCTAGTATGACTACCACTGCTCTCAGAGGGCTATCAATTTCATTAACAGGTAGTTTCTGGCTTATATCATACAAATACTCGATTGCAAACAAATCTCCTATGCGCATTTTACTCACAACACATCCTGCGATGAAACGGGGTTGATCAAAAATTCCATCGAGCGGGATAATCAACACACTATCTTGTATGGCACAAGAAAAAATTTTCTCGCAGTGTCTGCGCAATTTGAGAACAATATTGATCAATCACAATCTTCAAATTCTTCTAAATTATCAGCTAATATATTAGCATTGTCCCAAATCATGATCCGCTATAGGCGTTTATTATTGTTTGCACAGATAACACAAGATAAGGTAGCAGTGTCTTGCGCTCCAGATGCAGTATCACAATTTTATGTTAAAGCCTTGCTGCACAAGCCTGGAAGATCTCAACAGTAGCGCTCCATAAAACAACAGATTGATATTTTGTACAACACCTATTGGCCGCTCATCAGGAAAGAGAGCCATCGAGATACAGAGCGCGGCGGGTTGCTCATAGTCCATACCTCCAAGTCTGTCGTGAAAAACCGACACAACGCCCCGTACTCAGATCATTATCTTTCTTTCTTACCAAACACTGTCGCCTGCCGCTTCTAATGCATTCTCCACAGTGCATACATGCTTTCAAGAGAACGGGAGAGTGCTGCGCGTCTTTTGCAAGATCCACAGTTTCCAAAAACACCCCATCAGTGCGGTCCGGGAACATAAAAAATGGCTAACCCAAGATCACACCATCATCTCTTGTGTACATTGCGTGCTCTTTCCATATGTTTACATAGAGCTCAAAAAAGCCTAAAAATTCTTCTTCATCCTCAAACGTGTGCTGTTATTGCCAATAACAATCACAAATATACTGTCCGCTACAAATATCAGGGACCAGAAGAGAAGAACAGGTGCAATAATAAGGGAGTGTTTTGGGCATTAGTGGTTGTATAGGTAATAGGTGGCGCCTAACTGGACACTTTGTGTTTTATCATACAACACGAAACGTTCGTTGATCAGGGCAATAATGATCCGCAAGGAAAAATTGCGCACCTCACTGAGATGCGCGTAGTCGCGCGCGCACATCATCACAAGCATCCAGTAAAGGCATGTTATGCACACTGCTGTCTCTCTTTAAGTACAGTACTTGAAAATTGGGTAAAACCGATGCAAACAGAAGGAAAGTTAATCTACCAGTAAAAAGATGGGTTCCGGAAGAACCAACGGGTGCATATTACGCTCCCATCTCTCGGCATGTTCACATCTCTTAGCGCAAAAGAACTGCTTGCTTTATCTGGACGTCTTTTGGAGATGGCATAGCCATAGAGTATACGGCACAGTCAATTATCTCTACACAAACCACTCTTCCTATCCATCATTTAATCAATATTGGAATCACTGCATTGCTGCTCTATAGGAATGCGCAAGAAGAGAATCCTGAATTTGTGCTTCAGTTTAGTATGCGCTATTCCCGCTTCAAGCATGTCCCGTTCTTGATAATCTGTCCGCATTTTATCATATCAAGCGCTGTTTTCATACTACTCTAATTGCCTTTCATGCAATCGGCCTCTTTCTTTTTTTAAGCAGTCATATATTTCTGTGCTTGATTTGTCTTAAGAGATTCTGCAAGCTGGAGCTAAGGGCCCAAAGAGAGAAGATGTGTAATGGATTTAAATGTACGTATGCGCCGCTTGCGTCATAATACACGGATGCGTGATATGATACGTCAAACCTATTTGCAGAAAGAGGATTTTATCCTTCCTCTTTTTGTGCAAGAAGGAAAAGACAAAAAAGTGCCTATTACAGCTATTCCCGGAGCATTTCGCTACACTGTTGATCGCTTGCCCGAAAAAATTTCCTCTCTTAAAACAAATGGTGTTCAAAATATTTTATTGTTCGGCATAACGAATGAAAAAGACGAACGCGGAGGTTCAAGTTTAGGAAATTCTAGCTTGATCGTCAAAGCAATAAAAACTATTAAAAAAGAAGATCCATCTTTATTTGTTATTTCTGATATATGCTTATGCAGCTACACAGACACAGGCCACTGTGGGATTATGAAAGAAATTGCTGGAGTTAAAGACGTTGATAACGACAAAACATTAAAGCTTATTGGAGAGCAAGCACTCGCACATGCAGATGCGGGCGTTGACATGGTTGCGCCCAGCGGCATGATGGATGGGGCCGTTCTCGCCATCCGTCAAATACTCGATGCCCACCACATGATCCATGTGCCTATAATGGGATACTCTATTAAATATGCTTCGCATATGTATAGTGCCTTCAGAGCTGCAACAGCCTGCGGCATCATAGAGGGCACTCGTTCCACTCATCAAGCAGATTTTTCAAACAAAGACGAGTGCCTTCGAGAAGCCATGCTCGATATAGAAGAGGGCGCAGATCTAATAATGGTCAAGCCAGCGCATACCTATTTGGATATTCTCACAAGTGTCAAACGAGAGTTTCCCTACATACCGCTAGTTGCATACCACACAAGTGGCGAGTGCGCTATGCTGACTGCTGCCATTGAAAGGGGGTGGCTTTCCGAAGAGGCAATTTTTGAAGTTTTGGTGGCGATCAAGAGGGCTGGTGCCGATGTGATTATAAGCTATTTTTCAGAAGAAATCATACGTTTTTTGAATGTGCAGTGAAACAATTCCTCTACATGCTGCTTCTTGCCTGGATGCACTCACAAAAGAGAGCACATGAAATCTCCACATCTCCATTCCATCCGCTATAATGGTGCAGGAAACTGGCAATAACGCCTAGGCAGCATCATAAAACGCGGAGAAAAACCTGCAGCACGAACGGAGATCCTCTCGCCATGCTTTCATTACACAACGCAAACCCAGCTCTGCATGCCAATAAAAATCACTAGAAATACAAATGTGTCACCGTAACAGACATGTTTGTGCAAGCTTCTAAAATTTTACATATTTAAAAATCGCACGCTACCCGATTGAATATCTAAAACAACGATCATACACTTAATATCATAAGCTGCGTATATTTGAGTTAACAGGACTTTATATCTCGCCATTTGTAGCTGATAGATTTTCTTCAACTCCACATCTGTATTCGCAGAATGCACTGCCTTATAGTCCAAAACATAAATTTTCTTCCCTATTTTATCGACGGAGCAAAAGTCTATACGGCACTTAATGGGCACCCCATTATAGGTACCGATAATGGGTAGTTCGGTTTGATGTGGAAGCGCAAGAAGGTTTTGATACAATTCATTGTTCAGCAAGCTTTCCACCGCCTGTCGTGCACCGAGATCAAGGTTGTGATCCTGTGAAAATTTATGCACAAAACACAGCCGATCTTGAATCGGAATATCTGCAGCATGCTCCAGAAGACAATGGATATGCATCCCAACCTCAGCGGCATTATGATCATATAATTTAGGCAGAGCGGCCCCATCGTTCTTCTTGCATCTCTTTCTTTTAGTCGGCGCTGCATCCATGCCATCCGGCATTCTAAATGTGCGAGATTTTGTAACACCTTCTTGCTCTGCAGCGCGAGAACAACCTGACTCGGCCCACACGCCGTCATAAAACTGAGGCATATTTTCTGCCGTTGTTGACAGTAGACTATACCAAGATGCCTCTGGGACACCCGACACGGGTGCCCATCCACCAATATACAATGATTCTTCTGCACGCGTCATCGCAACATACAAAAGACGATAGTACTCGTCCATCTGTTCTTGTTGCACTGCTTCTTTCAATGATTCAATCCCTGGCACCATATCAGATGAGGAGGGGACACAAATTAACCCTGCCTCACTCCAAAAGTACGGGGAAAGCGTACGCGGTACCTGCGTTGTATCTGGAAGAATCACAATGGGAGATTGCAACCCTTTAGATCCATGTACAGTCATAACACGCACCGCATTTTCTTCCACTGGGCGCACGATCATGTGCTTTGCCTTTTCAAAGTGACGCCAAAATCCATCAAGGTCACGGGGTATTTCATCACGAAATATAGCTAAAAACTCCTCAATAATGCCACTGACTTCTGGCCCCATACGTGCCAAATATGCCTGCCATTTTTTATGTTTATAGAGCAGATTCATGTACAATGCATAAGGCGTAAGGTAATCCACTTTATTCAATAAGCGCCTCAGCAACACATATGCATTATGAAAAGGTGCCTCATTTTTTCGAGCTCGATTTTTAAGCGCACACCATAAGCTGCCTTGACGATCGTGTGCAGCAAGCGCACACAGGTCCTCTTCTGTCATGCCAATGATCGGTGATTTTAAAATAAGAGCCAGCGCCATATCATTTTGTGGAAGCAATAAAAAGTCTGACAGCGCCTGCATATCCTTAATAAAAAGATGTGTGCTTAAAGCGATTTTCTCATCTCCGGAAACAGGTATAGATCGATTTTTAAGCGATTTTATTATGGCTCCAACAAAACTATCTCTTTTGCGCACAAGAATCATAATATCTTTAGGGGCAATCAGACGATTCGTCCCCTCAAGAAACTTTTTGTCTTGAAGCCAGTTTTCTATTTTATTCGCAATCATATCGGCCAACTGTATTTCTGTAGATTTTTCTATCAAGAGCTTATCTGCAACTTTCCATGGTTGTGCAGATGTCGCCTCTGATGAAGAGACCAATGGCCAAATTTCAATACGCCCCCCCTGGCCTATGCGATGACAGATATGCACAGGGACATGATCTAAGACTTTGTAACGAGCAAACACTGCATCCACAAAATTCAGTATGGGTTCAGTTGTTCTAAAAGATGTATCTAGTGTCAAAGATTGAATATCTTCTGTCTTCGTCAAAAAAGTGTTCTGTATGTCCTGAAAAAAGGCAATATCGGCACCCTGAAAACTAAAAATAGACTGTTTTGTGTCCCCTACTACAAACAGTGTGCGTGTCGCCTTTCTCTCACAATCATCAAAAAAATCATGTATAATTTTTTGAATAATCTTCCACTGCGCAGGATTGGTATCTTGTGCCTCATCCAAAAGCACATGATCAATAGACAGATCCAACTTATAGCGCACCCACTC
This sequence comes from Alphaproteobacteria bacterium, assembly GCA_965178295.1. Classification (GTDB taxonomy): domain Bacteria; phylum Pseudomonadota; class Alphaproteobacteria; order UBA7879; family UBA7879; genus CBCXTT01. The sequence goes on from CBCXTT010000002.1 coordinate 188,828, forward strand.
AGAGGCTTGCATGGTATGCAAAAGTTCCTGTGTTTTAAAAATCAAATCATCGTAATCGAGAAAAGAATTCTGCATCTTCCATGCAATATAGGAACAAAACGCTTTATCAAAAAACGTAATGATATGCGTCGAAAAATCCTGAATGCGCTTCTTTTTTACCGTTTCTGCATAATGCAGAACATCCACTGACAATGCATCTAAAATATTTGCCCAGTCTGCGTAGTCTATTAGCCATTTTTTGGGATATAAATTCTGCCGAATGGTACCTGATTTCGTCAAAAAACACTCAGTAAGAACAGAGAGAGTATCTTGATGGCGGTCAGTCGAACTCGCCCAAGCTGAAAGCGCCTGAGCAGTCTTCTTTGCCCGCACTCCTTCGGTATTAAGCTGCGTAATAATTGCGTCTATCTCACACAAGTGAGGAGAAATAAAATATTTCTGTCCATCATTTACTCCCAAGTCCTTGGACAAAGAGGCAAGTATTTTTCTCCCCCCACCCCGCTCAATCCAATGATAACGTTCAGCAAACAAGCCATGCAGAATCTCCAGAATACCTTTCCATGTTCGCACCTGTAACACGCCCTCTAAAAGAGCAGGATTTTTTAATGCAACGTCTTTTATGGCAGATTCAAATCTCTGGTGCACCTGCGCTATATCCATTACCGAGAAATAAGGCGGAATATTTGCTTCGAGAGGGAACATGTGCAGCAATTTCTGACAAAATCCATGGAGTGTTTGAATGGCGATTCCTGTGGGGCTTGCGCACCACGCGTCACGTAGAGTTTCAGGCTGCACCTTGACATCCTGAGGCAAGACACCCAGTGCAACAATATCCGCAGAGCATACATCCGTGGATCTTTCTGCCCATTGATTTAAGCGCGTGATCAGCCGCTCTTTTATTTCTTGTGCAGCAGCGTTTGTGTACGTTAGACATAAGATGCGATCAAAAGGCACTCCGGATAATAACAGGCGCAAGATACGATCAATAAGCACTTTTGTTTTTCCTGTGCCGGCAGAAGCATTAACCCAACAAGATCGCTTCGGATTACTGGCGCTTAACTGCGGATGTATGGTTTTTGTTTTCAACATTTATCCATCTACCCATTCCTGGAGTCGCGACAGGTGATCACTAGCGTCCATCCCGCCTCCACCATAAGGGCGAGCATAATATGCGGTTTCACTCTTATCAAAAGTGGTGAAAATATTTTCAAGACCTGAGCGTACGGCCCCTAATATTGCATTTGCTGATGACACAACTGTTTTCTTTTGTCCTGCAATATTGTGACCAGAGACTTGCCAATAAGAGAGAGCGCCTATTTCTTGAATAGATAAATCTTCTGATGCTATTAATGCTTCCAAAGATAATTGGTTTGACAGCCCACTCTCCACATCCGCCAAACGAGGCAAAGAACCTGTTTTATAATCGATAATTTCGTGAACACCATTCACATAGAGGTCTATCCGGTCAATAACCCCACGGATAGATATTCGCCCATTTGGAAGATCTAATGTTATACAGCCCGGCACCTCTACCCAACTTTTAACCAAGTCTGGTTGCAAACGCTCTTGCACCATCAAAAACCACCTGAGAATACGGAAAATTCTATGCCGAGCAATGGATTGCTCAAGCGGCGTAGTGATATATTGCGTCAAATATACTTCAGCAATTTTCTTCCCCAAATTGAGCCGTACCTCTGCATTACTAGTATGATAAAAAGTTGGTTGCCATATTTGCAATATTTTGTGCACTAAAATACCAAAAATACGTTCATCAAAGCTCTGATTCAGCCTGTTAAGGCTTCGAAGTTTTAAAATTTTTTGTACATAAATGGCATACGGATTGAAAAGAAGTGTTTCGATATCTGTGACAGAAAAAGTACGGGGTCGGATAGAAATTTTAGGTGTTGGTGCTGGTGGCGCACAGGGTAGAATGTCTACTGGACTTTGTGTTAAAAACGTTTTAAAAGCAGCATGCTTTCCTTCTGTCTTTCCTTTTAAAAACATAGATACAAAGCGAGAAGGCGTAGCCAACTTACCATGTACACATGCACCATCTGTAATCAAAACATTTGGATTGTCTAACAGAACACGAAAATCATATAAAAAAATGCACAATGCATCCTCTGCACTTGGCATGCCAATTTTTTCGGCCATCTTTGAGGTCATCCAGGGGTCCTGGATCGGAATGTTAGGCCAAACGTCTTCATTCATGCCTCCAATAATTAGATAATCGGCTTTAACAAATCGCGCCTCTAGCACACCCAAAATACGCACCCTTTTTTGGTTTGTACTCTTAGGTATTCTCACCTGATAATTCTGAAGAATTTTTACGATTTGATCTACATACTCCCCAGAGGGAATCAATATATTGGGCGCAGCCTGGATAGCGTCTAAAAAATTACTCGCCTGTTGCACAGATTCATTCGCTTTGGGGTAGAGACTGCCGCACAAAAAAATAATAAAAGACTGGTGCTGCAACACTATGTCTTGAAGCATGCCGCCTTTTTGTACTGTGCGACGCACCTTCGCAACAGCTTGATCCATATTTTGCACAATATCATGAAACGCATCTATGCGCGAATCGTCGCACTTCCACTTCGTCCATGGAATAATTGTACCAATGTCTTTTGTGCGAAAACTGCGTTCAAAGGCTCGCGATATTTCCCTCAGTGTGCCATGAGAACTCTGGGACAACGATATCCAAGGATGCTTGAGGAGTGACAGTGTGGCTTCTAAGGTTGGGAGAGTAATCCAATCACCAGATAACTTCCATAAACGCCCCAAAGGTGTTTCCAGAAAAGGCTCGCCGCCAGAATCATCCGCGTCTATTCCCCAGTAAGATAATACACCTAAAACCCGTCGTGCTAAATCACGCGATGGACTTACAATATGCACGATGTTGTGCTCATCCAACGCAACGCGCGCCGCCGTTGCAATTGTATGCGCTTCTTCATTAAAAGTAGAACATTGCTGAAACGATACCTCCCGTTGTGTATTGCGCTCTATGCTTTGAATGTTTAGCTTGTTTTTTTGCAACAGTGCGTGAAAGCCTCGTTGAGGAGAGAGAGCATGCGTATCTTCTGGAATTCTTGAAGAAAAGCCCGGCAAAAAAAGCGTGCCATTATTCATAGAGGCAATATGCAATAGGAGTGGATCTAGTGTTACATCACGCCTCACATCTATCGCTGCTATCGCCTGCATGGAAGACTTTGACGGCCAGTGTTCAAGGAGTTGCTCAACAACAATTTTTTGATAAAGGGCGGGTGTAACAACTTTATGTTCTTCTAGAATTTTTGGCCAATGTGTAGCCATCATATTTAAAAACGCTACTGTTTTTTGACGGTGCGCCGCCATCATGTCGGAGTCCAAAAGAGCAAGTTTTTCAAAGGGCACGCCAGAGCGAAGACAATCCTCAAACTTGTGATAAAGCTTTAAGGAAAGCGTTGTTAATGCGCCAAAAGTAATACGCTCCTTTTTTTGAAATGCCTCAATAAGTGGCTGCAATAAAAGTTGTCCTGTTGTCGGCAAAAGCACGCTTGGAAGCTCCTCTCTCATATAAAGGGGCAAGAGTGTGTCTAGAGCATGAAAAGACACTATTTTCGGCATGATCATGGATGTACCCTCCTGACGCAATGCAACATCAAGTGCACGGCACAGTCGCTGGGTCGGTAAAATGATATAATAGTCCTCAGAGATTCTAGGTATAAACCGTTCTACTCTTTCCACTATGATCTCTACCAGTGCAACTGCATTGCAAACGCCTACGACTGGCATGATTGCTCTCTAAAAAAAGTTTGACCTCTTTCTAAGGCACCAGGGGTTCCAAAGTGATACCATTCCCCATCCAATACAACGCCACCTAAGCGCTTTTTTTTTTGCACCGCATCAAAAACTTTAACGGAAGAAAAAACACCTGGATGAAACCCTTGAAAAGCTCGTGGATGAAAAATTTGTACACCGCTATAAACATAAGGAGCCGATGGAAAACGTAGACGGCGCTCAAGCAGGTCATTCTGCAAACGATAATCGCCCGCCCCATCATATCCCCATGCATTTTCTTTGGGCACCAGCAGCAGAAGTGCATCAAATTTCTGTTCATCCCAAGCCATGTCTAGTTGGGAAAAAACAGATTCTTTAGTTGTTTTGAACACAACATCGCCGTTTACAACAAAAAACGGCTCATCTTTAAAAAACTCGAGTACTTTTAATATCCCTCCTCCCGTATCAAGGCATTTATCTTCCATGGATATTGTAACATGAGGTTTTTTAGAAGCGTGTTCCTGGATTTTCTCCCCCCAATAACAGGCATTCACCATGATTTTTTTTACTCCATACTCAGCAAGCCGATCTAACAAGCGATCCAACATACTGATGTCCCCAACCTTTAATAAAGGTTTTGGGGTATCCAAAGTTAAAGGACGCATGCGCACACCCTCCCCGGCAGCCAGAACCATTGCTTGTTGAATTTTCTTAGACATGACGATGTGCCATAGGTATGTTTGTCTCAAGCCATTTTTTAATTGGAGCGAGTCTCGGATTTTTAAAATCTTGAGCTATCCATCTCCAAACCCTAGGGATATGGGTCAAATATACATCTTTTTTAGATTGTTTTTCCATGCGCTTAAAAATCCCTAGGATTTTAATGCTGCGTTGCGCCCCTAGTGTTGTATATACATCGAAGAATTCAGTCTTATTCAAACCAGTAAACGCGTCACAATAGCGATCATACATTGCGGATTGAAGATTGTGTGAGATATCCCGACGTGCATCTTCTAAGAGAGAGACAAGATCATAAGGACGTGGACCAAAGCACGCATCTTGAAAATCGAGTAGGCCGCATTTTTCAATACCCACACGATCCTCTAAATACATTATGTTGCCTGCATGATAGTCACGCAAAATAATGGATTGCGGTACTGTTGGAAGATCAGAAAGCGCGTCATGCCATAGGCAATAAAATTCTTCAGCAGCAGTGGGAGAATAGTCTTCTTGCAAGACCTCGAAATAGTACCAATCAATGAATACAGACAATTCCCGTTGATAATCCTTCCACTCAAGCGACACAAGATGCTCTGTGTTTTCTTTATACGTTTTATGAATATGCACCAGCACATCTACTGCCAACGTATAAAGATCTCTCTCATTGATAGAATTTAATATATTCTCATAGGTATTGCGCCCACAATCTTCCAATAGCAAAAACCCATTCTCCTCATCCGCTTGATAAATGATTGGCACTGTACAGCCAATTTTGGAGAGAACTTTTTGTATGCGTATAAACGGCCGCACATCTTCAAGCCCGGGTGGGGCATCCATCAAGACATAGGGATGACCGTTGGTATCATGCACGGAAAAATATGTTCGACATGAGCAGTCTCCCGCCAAAAAAGAGGGAGTAGCATCCGCACATCCCACTTTGTCTAAAAATCCCTTCTTCTCCAAGCTGCGTTGATTCTCTAAATACACCATATCTCCTATAGATTCACCGTTTATCTTTTAGACAGAAAGAGCGATGAACATCATCTAAGGCTTGGATCGCTACTTCAATGACATTTTGTGGCTGGTAGCCACCCATTTTATCGGGCCACTCTATTAGCGATATACGTTCACTGAGTCCATCTGTATATCCTAAATCCCAAATGCCATCTGCCGATTCAAGGCGATAAAAATCAAAATGCCAGATGGGGAAATTCTCTCCTTCATATGCCTGAACCAACGTAAAAGTTGGAGAGGGCACAATCATATTACATCCACATAAGGCTTGTATTATAAAACGGGCAAAAGCTGTTTTTCCAGCCCCCAAATCTCCTGTCAATAAAACAATATCACCTACTCTCAGTGCGAGCGCCAAATGATGGGCTAAAGACCGAGTATCCTCCAGGGATTGTGCTACAATCGACTCAGAAAAAATATTAGACATTTTAGACATTGTCGTTTACCGTACACCCACATGTAATGCATTCACTAAAGGCGCTGCCTATGAAAGAACATACCACAGATATTGCCATAATTGGTGCAGGACCGGTAGGGCTTTTTGCAATTTTTGCGTGTGGCATTCTAAAACTCAACTGTCATGTCATCGATACTCTGGATGAAGTTGGTGGCCAGTGTACTGCCTTGTACCCTGAAAAACCTATTTATGATATTCCTGCGTTCCCAGAAATTTTAGCGGGAGACTTAATTGATCATTTAAAACAACAAGCAGCGCCCTTCAATCCGACATTCCACTTAGGACAACAGGTCACACATATTTCTTCAGCGAACAAGGGTTGGAAAATCACAACATCTCAAGACATTATCATTCACACAAAGGCCATTATTATTGCTGCTGGTGTGGGCGCCTTTGGACCCAATCGTCCGCCCCTAAAAAACTTAGAGTGTTACGAAAAATAAAAGTGTGTTTTATTAATATAAAAAACAAAGAAAAACTGTCGGGAAAAAAAATTGTAATTGTGGGTGGGGGTGATTCGGCAATAGACTGGGCCTTAAGTCTGTCGGATGTTGCAGATCATTTGCACGTTGTACACCGTCGCTCCAAATTCCGCGCAGCTCCAGATAGCGTTGACAAACTACATAAACTATGCGCACAAGGAAAAATTACACTCGAAGTGCCCTATCAACTATATTGGACTCAAGGGAGACAACGCTGGAAATATAACAGAGGTTTGCATCCAAAATTTAGACAAAAATACAAAAACATTACAAGCAGATGTGCTGCTACCATTTTTTGGCTTGTCTACGAATCTTGGCCCTATTGCAGAATGGGGCCTCCACTTAGATAAAAAAAATATTTCTGTTGAGCCAACAACATGCGCAACATCCACACAAGGCATCTTTGCAATTGGCGATATTGCAACATATCCAAATAAATTAAAGCTGATTGTCACTGGATTTTCCGAGGCTGCATCAGCAGCGCATTCAGCAAGAGCGCATATCTATCCAGATCAGATATTTCACTTTGAATATTCTACAACGCATGGTAAGCCGGCAGCATAAACTAAAATACAAGCTCCGACCCTTTATAGAGCACCTCATATGCTTCAGCTGTGTATGCACCGTTACGCTCGTGTACTACTAACCCTGGATCTATCTTCAGTGGTTCCTTTGCCCCCTTGCGCGCTCGCACAATAGTGCGCTTTGAGGACACACCTTTTTTTGGCCAGAGGAGAAAAATTTCTATGCCGCCAAAGTGATATTTTTTTAAAAAAAATATCACTTCATCGAGGATAGCTGTAGGATAGATTAACGTTAAATATCCACGCGTCCTTAACATCACTTGACAGAATTTTATCCACTGCTCTAGAGACACATTGACCATTGAACGTGCTATACGCCGACTGTGTGTTTTTGCATGCGTTGCATCATAAAAATAGGGGGGATTTGTAACGATCTGATCAAAGCTATCCAGTGCAGTAGGGCTATTAATATAAGAATCTGCCACATTATGCTGAAAAAAAGCAATATACAAGTCATTGTGAGTCGCATTAAGAATCGCTATATCTAAAAGATCGTTTTGTATCTCAACACCCACAATATCTAAGCACGCCAATCTATGCTTCAATAGAAGCGCAAGAGTTCCAACACCGCACCCCAAATCAAGAATGCGGTCCATGGGATGAGCCATGACTGATGCTGCTAAAAACACCGTATCACTCCCCGCACGATACCCATCTATGGGTTGTTGCACCGTAACTTCCCCACCTAAAAAATTTGATACATCATTCATACGTCCTACTTTTTGATAGATTTTTCTGCATTTTCCCCTATGATCAGAGGGTGTTCTTACTATATCGGTAAATACACTAAAGGAAAAGGATGTCTGCAAGGAAGTGTCTATACATAAAAACCCTGCCTGTGCTTGAAAATCTTCAGTCCATGCTCGCACAGGATTTACAAGCAATGGATGTCCTCATGCAACATCAAATGGATGCACGCGCACCACTTATAGGCACAATTACGGGCAGACTTATCCAAAGCGGGGGAAAGCGCCTTCGCCCTATGCTGACAATGGCGGCTGCGCATCACTATCAATACAAAGGAACACGGCATATCTCTCTTGCTGCATGTATCGAATTTATTCATACTGCTACTTTATTGCATGATGATGTTGTGGACGATAGCCAGAAGCGTCGTGGTCAAAAAACCGCAAACATCATATGGGGAAACAAACCGCCCATTCTCGTTGGAGATTTCTTGTTTTACACAAGCCTTTGGGCTCATTATCCAAGATGGAGACCGAGATATTCTACGTGTTCTTTCTAACGCCTCAACACGTATTACAGAGGGGGAAATCCTCCAACTTACAGCGGATGAGTTCGCAACAAAAGAAGATAACTATTGGGCAATTATTTCTTCAAAAAACAGGCGGCTTTATTTGAATCTGCTCTTCATGTGGGAGCGATTATTGGTGGTGCTAAGAAAGAGGAACAACAAGCTTTTAGTACATATGGTCATCATTTGGGGTGTATTTTTCAACTTTCAGATGATTTTCTAGACTATTTTGGAACAAAAAATTCCCTAGGGAAAAATGCAGGGGATGATTTTTACGAAGGCAAGATTACACTTCCAGCGTTGCTAGCATATAAGGCTGGAACCGATGATGAAAAGAGCTTCTGGACCAGAATTTTTGGAAAAACGCATGTACGCACAGCGCTTGATTTTACCCGCGCGCGGATCCCTCATGATCAAGCATCATGTGCCCGAGAAAATGCATCACAACATCACCGAGATCGCTCAAAAAGCACTGCAAGCGATTGTTGCTCTAGAGCCATCTCCCTATAAAGAAATCCTCATCCATCTCCCAACTTATTGTAGAAACAGGAGTGCCTAGCCTTCTAGCGCACCAAAAATCAAGCACTTGGTGAAACAAAGACCGCACACGCCCCAAGAGATGTAAGCGTGTCTGCGCAACTTTTATATCATCAACTATCACGACACTTTCATCTAAAAAGCGATTAATACACACACTGATCTGCACGAGTTTAGAGAGCTGTCCAGAAAGTGTGCATGCCATATAAACAGGTCCAGAGAGTTGCACGGCTAAATCTTTTTCGGCACTGTCACGCAATGCATTATCGCACATACCCGTACCATCAAAACACACATTCTGCTTTTTTTCTATCTGGTTCAAGATATTAGAAACCCGTTTGTATGCTGTCAACACACCCACGCCTTCTGCGGTTTCAAAGAATTTTTTAGCACAGAAAGTGCGTTGGTCATAACATAAAAGTCCACCATTTCTGAGTGATTTAATACACTCAATATATGGTCATAACGGTAGCCTTTATCTTTCATATACACATGAAAACGATCTTGTAAAAATTTCCACAGAAACGCTAACGTCTTAGCCTTCTCTTGTTTTCCAGGCACATTAAGCTGATCATAGGCAAAATTCATGGTTTGCTTTATATCAAGAGACCATTTATTCTCAATCAGCAAACGTAGACACCCTAAGGCCGAACGACGCAAGGCAAAAGGATCTTTAGAACTAGTAGGCATGATCCCAACACTGAAAAATGCAATCAACGTATCCAATTTATCGGCAAGCGCCAACACCCGGCTTGACGGTGCGTTTGGACAAACATCGCTCGGTCCTTTAGGAAAATAATGTTCGCGAATTGCAAGAGCCACATTGTCAGATTTCCCCTGTGCAATTGCATAATAGCATCCTGTGATACCTTGCAATTCTGGAAACTCTCCAACCATGGCCGTTGCAAGATCTGCCTTGCATAAACGAGCGGCTTCTTCCGCATCTTCAAGTTCTGGAGCTATATTTTGAACCAGCCTTTCCAAGCGCGTGACCTTTTCTAGCATCGTTCCTAACTGAGCATGAAAGGCTTGTTGTTCTAAACATGCACTCCAAGTGTCAAGGGTGCGCTTTTGATCTTGCTTCCAAAAAAATGAGGCGTCGGCAAGGCGTGCGGTAAGTGTTTTTTCATTTCCCCGGATAATTTGTTCCCCGCCATCCAGCGCTACCATATTAGAGACGAAGAAAAAATAGGGTGCAAGTCGGCCATTCTTTTTTGTTGCAAAACACTTTTGATGTGTCCGCATACTCGTCACCAGAATCTCAGCTGGAAAAGACAAGTATTCTTGTGAAAAATGCCCCCTGAATATCACGGGCCACTCAACTAGCCCTACCACCTCTTCCAACAATTGTTCATCAAGAACAACGTCAAGATTTGCAGACGCCGCATGCGCTTCCAACTGGATCCTCACATCATTCCGACGTGCATCTTGATCAATTATCACATATGCAGAGGCGAGTTGTGTTTTATAGGCGTCAAAAGTCCGTACGGCAAAGGATTTTGGTGCCAGAAAACGATGCCCCATTGTTATATCACCCACAGTAACATGGGGATGCGGCGCATCAAGTGGAATGATTTCTCCATCAAAAACAGCCAGCAGTGATTTCAGAGGGCGTACCCATTTAAAACTCGACGCCCCCCAGCGCATGGATTTAGGCCACTTAAAAGAGCGCATCAACCCAAACAATACCTCTGAGAGCAAAGCGCTAGTAGCAATACCACCCTGGACACTGGGAGCGAAAAAAAATGTCCCCTTTTTTGGAAGCTCTCGCGTCTTTAGGTCATCCATGGTCAGGGCCGTTGACGATAAAAAACCCTGAATCGCTGCATCAGATGCCTTAACACTTGGTCCTTTGAGTTCTATATATTTCTTGGGCTGCATTGTTGGCAAACCTACAACATGTGCAATGAGCCGCCGCGGCGTCGTATAAATATTCATGCCATCATACGGTAGATTATATGAATCCAAAGCCGAGACAAGCCTTTCTTTAAGCTGAGCCCTTGCTCCAGGTTGCATACGTGCGGGCATTTCCTCAGACAATATCTCCATAAAAAACTCAGCCATCTCGATCCTCGTGATCCTTCCAAAGCGCACAGGAGCTTTTTGCTAAATGGCGAATGCGACCAATATATGCCGCCCGGTCACACACACTGATTGCCCCACGTGCATCCAATAAATTAAAAAGGTGGCTCGCCTTGATACAATGATCATAGGCCGCAAGTGGCAAATCTTTTTCTATAAGCACGCCGCACGCGTCTTCTGCCATTTCAAACTGTTTGAGAAGATGTGCAATATTGGCATGCTCAAAATTGTAGGATGAAAACTGTTGTTCATTCTTGAGGAACACATCGCCATAGGTAATTTTCTCCTCCCCTTCATACCCGTTCCAGTTCAAATTAAAAAAGCTGTCACAATCTTGTACAAAAATCGCCAAGCGTTCAAGACCATATGTGAGCTCCAGGGACACGGGATCACATGGGATGCCGCCAACTTGCTGAAAATATGTATACTGACTAACTTCGGCACCATTGCACCATACTTCCCAACCAAGACCGGAGGCCCCTAAAGTGGGGCTTTCCCAATCATCTTCGACAAAACAAATGTCATGTTCCGGAGCTTCAAGACCAAGAGCGGCCAGACTCCCCAGGTATAGTTCCTGCGCATTCTCAGGTGATGGCTTAATAATCACCTGAAACTGATAGTAATGTTGTGTGCGGTTTGGATTGTTTCCATAGCGACCGTCTGTTGGTCGCCTAGATGGTTGTACATAGGAACATTTCCATGGCTTGGGCCCCAGGGAGCGAAGCGTCGTTGCAGGATGAAAAGTGCCTGCACCCACTTCAAGGTCATAGGGCTGCAAAATAGCGCACCCTTGTTCCGCCCAATAACGCTGTAGTGTTAAAATAATTTCTTGAAAACTTAGCATTTGTCCTCAACCAAAAATCTCCGTTAGAGAGTAGTATTATTCGTGCTGGAAAACAAGAAAATTAATCCCTACCATCCTCAAGAGATGAAGATAACTATTTACTTAGGACGTGTTTTTACGCTACCGTGTTCAAATGTATATTTTTCTAATCAGAGGGGAAAGTTGTGACAGAAAAAAAGCAGGAAGAGCATAAGCCTTATATACCAGGTAGCACGAGATATCCAGAACTTACTATTAAAGCGATTGTTCTAGGTTCTCTGCTCGCCATACTTTTGGGCGCATCTAATGCATACCTAGGCCTTAAAATTGGGCAAACCATTACAGCATGTATCCCTGCCGCCGTTGCCTCTATGGCCATTCTGCGCCTTTTCCGTGAATCTAATATCTTAGAGAATAATATGGTGCAAACGATGGCTTCCGCAGGTGAAGTGATGGCAGCCGCTTCTATTTTTACTTTACCCGCTCTCATCATGATTGGGTACTGGAAAAATTTTTCATACTTTGAAACAGCCTCCATCACACTTGTTGGTGGCTTTATTGGTATATTGTTCTCTATACCCCTTAGACGTGCATTGATCGTTGAAAAAAAACTTACCTATCCCGAAGGTGTCGCAACAGCCCATGTACTAGCAGCGGGTGATAATCACGGAGCAGATATTGGTATCCTTGTCAAATCTGGTATTTTTTCGGCAATCATTCAGTTTTGCCAGTCTGGCCTACAGATCTTAACGGATAGTGTGAGCCGTTGGTTTGTTGTAAAAAATACGGTTTTTGGTTTTGGAAGCGGACTATCAGCCGCCATGATTGGTGCTGGGTATATTGTTGGTATTCGTGTTGGGTTAGGTCTCGCGACGGGGGCCCTCATCATGTATGGCATCACTATTCCCACCTACAGCACAATCATCGGTATACCAGCAGAAGCTGCTAATGCACATGACGCCGCGCTGATGATAAAAATCCCTCTACGCTACATGGGTGTAGGGGCTATGCTTGTGGGAGGTCTTGCCGCCCTATTTTCTGTTCTAGCGCCTATTAAAACGGGCATTATGCATGCATTTTCTGCTTTCAAGAATGCGGGTAAAGAATCAAAAATTATGCGCACAGATCAAGATATTCCCATGAAATACGTTTTGATAGGCACAGTAGCCCTCTTTATTCCGGTTGCGTTCTTAATCCATCACGTACTCTTAGAACAAGGCCTCCCTATATCTTCAATCACATATGCGCTTGCAATAAGTGCGAGCATTATTGGCACTTTTATTATTGGTTTTTTAACTGCCTCTATCTCTGGATATTTATCTGGATTAGTGGGAAATTCTGCAACTCCCCTCTCCGGTATTTTAATTGCCTCCGTCCTGCTTATTGCGATTATTTTGATGGCAATTATTGGTAGCGAGGTTAATTTCCAAGAAAATGCAGAAGCAGCCCTCGGTGTCACGGCAGTTGTTATTCTCATCACCGCCATTGTTGCTAGCATTGGCGCTGTAAGCTGTGATAATCTTCAGGATTTAAAATCTGGCTACATTCTAGGAGCCACGCCCTGGAAGCAACAAACAGGTCTGTTTATTGGAGTGATCGTCAGTGCAATTGTCATCACACCTGTGCTTAAAGTTTTGTTTGAGGCCTATGGTATGGGCGGCATTTTCCCACGGGAGGGCATGGATCCAACAAAGAATCTAGCCGCCCCACAAGCCGTACTGATTGCAACTGTTGCAAAAGGTATGGTTGCTCAAGCGCTGCCTTATGGCATGATTTCTCTGGGCGGACTTATATCATGCGCTGTGATTATATTTAATAAAATAATGGAAAAGTTTGGACAACAAGGTACACCAGCTTTAGCTGTTGCATTAGGTATATATCTTCCTCTAGATATGTCTATCCCATTATTTATTGGCGGTCTCTTGAGTTTTTTAGCTATGCGTAAGCGTGATACGCTCCCATCAAAACAAGCGCAATCCGCCTATAGTGCAGGCGTTCTCTTTGCTTCAGGCGCTATCGCAGGTGAAGCCTTGATCGGCATATTCTTGGCAGTCCCTTTTGCAGCACTACAAAGCACAACCATATTTCGTTTTGTTCCAACGTGCATAACCCCCTATGTGGATAGCATGTCTCTCGTGGTCATTGGAATACTTGGTTGGATGCTTTATCGAGCCGGTATCGGTAAACGATCAAACAGATAGCTTGCACATTAAATCTACTATCCTATAAAAGATCTGATCAATATCTATGGGTCGTATATCTGAAATGGTGCTCAATATATGAGTCAAACCTCTATGCAGAGCGGTCTCTTGGGTTTTTAGCTATGCGTAAACGCTCGCATCCCATTGGGAAGCGCTCTTATCTATGAGACATTCCAAGCCTTCGGCACATATAGAAGCAGATTTTAACGCACAGAAAGAAGTACATGCTGCTCCCTTAACACTTATGACGATCTAGCAGAGGCTGCGTCATAAGGATTGCAGCGACCAAGGTTAACTTTGTACACAAAAGTACAGCAAAAAATTTATAGGCAATGCGCTGCATAAGCTCCGTGGAGCACGTAACCAAATCAGAGTGTTGTGTGCCCACTTCCTGTGAGACTCTCTATATTATCGTATGCGGCTTGTTAGTAAAAGAGACGAGCGGTATATTATAAGCGCTTCACCTCTGGACAGCCCATCTCCCATGAGGGCCGCTCATGAACTTTACGAGTATCCCATCTCTGTATTTCCCAAAAAAAAAATATATATGCAATCTTTGGACATGGAAATCAAGGTACACAATAAACAGCCGAAGAAGGAATATAGCGATGACAAATAGCCTCTGCAAAACCCTTTTCCTGCAGCCTCAAAAGACTATGGTTTATTTTCTCTTTATACGGACTCCCCTTTGGCAAGGAAAAAGAGACTTCGTCAATCGCAAGCCGTATATCAGAGACTTTAAGGGCGAAATTTTTATGCTCTTGCACTTCTTGCGCAAGAGATACGTAGTCATCGATTACAACATCCACCTCCTGAGTGTGAAGCGCCTCTATAGCCGCATCTAATGTTTCGTAAGAGATCACTTTTGCAGTTGATCGCTTCGCTATTACAGCATTCTCTGAACCCCGTACAACCCCCGAGACCATATCCTGTAAATCCTCAATGTTTGAAATTGTCTGATTATTGTAGCTATACAAGGTAGAAGATAAAGCACTTGTAATCATACCAAAAAAACCCGATACAAAAACGAGTGATACAATAAGCCAAAAAGCCATAAAAACTCGCGCTTGGGGCCCTTCTGGTCTGTATAAAACTTTGATTTGAATAAGGCGCGCAAACATAAACCACATACTGTCGCCAATACCTCGAAAATACCTTGTGCTGATTTCAGGAGCATGCCATCTGTAAAAAAACCAATACACATGCGCAGCAACAATAAAGAAAATAGCAATAATAAAGAAACCGACCTCACCCAATTTTTTCATAAATATGTGTAATGCATCTAAAAAACCTAAATGAATCTCATGAAACGCCACACCTATTTGCTCAATAAAAAAAGGGCGCGTAAAGTCCAAGCGTGACAGCCTATCTCGTGTAGCAGAAACAGGGCCAAGAACGAGATCAATGTGACCGTTTTCAAGAGACTCCAGAGCTGAGGAAATATTAGAACCAAGAGATGTAAGGGTATAGGACAATTGATTGTCCTGCGCAATTTCGTCCCATATGTCAATTGCAAATCCAGAGGGAATGTCTGAAGAAAGAAAAGAAAACGGTTTATGGTCAACGTATCCAACACGCACATCAATAGCACACAGAAAAGTGGGCCAGAGAAAAATAATGATAAATCGCTTGATCACGTTATTATGCCTCCCTTCTTTCATTTGATCTTCCTTAAAAAAATCTGTCAAGCAAACTTTTTAGACGCGTCGGCATGTTTTACACGTATACTAGAAAAGAGTCACATGGTCACGATGTAAAGTTTAAGAGCTGATGATACGCCTTGCATACCTCATTCTGTTTTATTTCATAGCATGCGCATACAGCACAAGGGCGGAGGACATACCAAGTACATGCATTCAAGCGCTGAAACACACACTGAACAACACACACATGCCTCAAAAAATTCCTAAAAATTGTAAGATTGTTGGCGATTTTCTTGCCTGGTATCAATATCAAGAAACTACAAAACATAATGATTTTGATAAAATTATGTTTTTTATTCATACACATCCATCTTGGCCCAAGATAAAGGTGTTGCAACAGCGAGCCGAAGAAAGTATCGCCAGCACAACTTCTTCTAGCACAATTATTCGCTGGTTCATGCAGTATACACCAATTACAAGTGTCGGCAACATCCACTATGCACATGCATTGCTACAATCTGGAAAAGAAGTGGAAGCAGTAATACAAATTAAACACGCCTGGCGCAAGCAACAGATGACACAAAAACAACAGAAATTCTTCTACCAGAAATATAAGAAGTACTTAAATACGAAAGATTTAATGCATCGGCTTGAAACACTTGGATGGAGCAGCAATAGCAAAGGCATATATGGCCTTAAAAGCTACCTAAGTGCAGAGATTCAAAATTTAGCACTCGCTCTGATTGGATTAATACAGCGTGAAAGCAACATTGATATCCTCATCAAAAAAGTTCCCTCGCGATATCAACACCATCCTCTTCTACTATTTCACCGCATTAAATGGCGCCTTAGACATAAAAAATATGATAGCGCGCTTGCATTAATGCACAAAGCAATCACAGAAAAAGCAGATACAGCGAATCCTGCTGCCTGGCTGCAAATTCGGCGCACACTATATCGCTACTTGCTGAAAAAAAAACAGTACAAAGAGGCCTATCATATCATACAGCATCATGTAGAAAAAGACCCAAAAGCAGTGGACTTAGAATGGTGTTCTGGCTGGATTGCCTTAAGATTTTTAGACGATCCAGAGCGTGCAAACACTCATTTTCAAAACGTCTATTATATAGCGACAACACCCATAAGCCAGGCCAAGGGATGTTACTGGGTCGCTCAAGCACAAAAAAAAATGGGAAATATTCAAGCGTATAAGGACTGGCTGAAAAGAGCGAGTAATTTTTACATTACGTTTTACGGTCAGCTAGCGCAACAAGAGCTTTACGGGAAGATTTCCATTACGCTAAAAGAAGGCATATCTGCAAAAAACTTAAATCACTTATGGGATGAGTATATCAATCTTTTCTCTGTACTAAAAAAGTGGGAATTGAGTCGCCATATAAAACCTTTTTTACTCCACATGGCGCATGCATCAAAATCACCACAAGATCAGGAGTTTGCAGTTAAAATGGCGGCACAATATGCGCCAGAGTTTATAGTACTCACAACAAAAGTTGCAGGACGCAAGGGTATGATCCCACTGGATATTACATTCCCAACATTAACATTACACCAGATCCCCAAAAAAATACCCGTCGATCTAGCCGTTATACATGCTGTTATTCGCCAGGAGAGCGGATTTGATCAATATGGAACCAGTCCTGCCGGTGCACAGGGTTTGATGCAACTGATGCCAGAAGTCGCCAAAAATGTTGCACAAAGATGGAAGATACCCTTTACAAAAGGCTGTCTCCATAACGCTTCACATATGAATGTACAGATTGGAAGCACCCACATGGCGGACTTACTCAAGACTTTTGAAGGGGATATTATTCTCTCCCTTGCAAGCTATAATGCCGGTCTTAGTAATGTGAAAAAATGGATTAAACACTATGGAGATCCACGAAAAAATGTGCATATATTGGATTGGATTGAAACAATCCCCTTCAAAGAAACGCGTTCATACATATATCGCGTTTTAGAATCTGTCTCTATTTATGAAAGTATGCTTAATACGAAGAGTCCACATGGTGTTTCTTCGCTAAGAATGCCCAGCCTCGAGAAAACAACATAGCAAATGCCCCGTTTCCAAAAACATTAAAGGCCGTATTAACCGGATCAGCCAAAATATAAAGGGTTGTAATCAACGCCCCCATCTCTGGTGAAAACTGAAAACACTGCTCCAAAAGCGGCAGCATCACAATAATTCCACCACCTGGTACACCGGCAATTGAAAACTTAATGAGCACAAAATACCCTGCAAATACGAGATATTCCATCAAAGTTGGCATTGTTCCACCAAAGCCAAGCATAATAGCCATTGCAAGCAAGGGGACGCCCAAGCTATCGCCCACTAGGTGAATGTTGGTCGTCATTGGAACTACTGCATCTATACTAGGATCATGCTTTGTATTGAGACGCACCCCTGAAATAGTAAGTGGTAAAGCGGCCGCACTTGACATTGTAGTACCCGCTGCCACTAACGCTGGAAACATATTGCGCACAGACGCAACAAAAGCATGAAAACGGAATTTCGATGCACCCGCATAAAGTAGAGTGGTATAAGACAGTTGCAGCAGGCAAATAAGAATTAAAACAGATCCACATTGTTGTAGCAGCGTGTCCATAAGACCTTCAGCAGAAAACTTCAAAACAAACCCAAAAATAAACACAGGAACAAGGGGCACAAAAAAACGATAGAGAAAGACATTAATCATGACTGTTGCCCCCTCTTGAAAACGCTGCAAAAACAAGCGTGGCAAATAGCCACTTAACGCACCCAAAATCAGTCCTGTAAAAAGAGCCGTGTCATTTGCCAAAAACTTCGGCAAAAAAAAGTCCCAGAGGGGCGTAGTGACTTGATTGCTAGAATCCATACAAAGCGCCAAAGGAAAGTGTGGTAAGGTCATTTGACTGACGCCATACGAAATCATCGCAGAGACAAAATTAGACCCGCAAATGCATAGCAATAAACATAGGACAAACAAAAAAATACCACCATGCATACGCGATATAGCAAGAAAAAGAAACATAAAGATCAGAAAAGGTAAAATAAAAATCAGGATTTCTTTAAGGCTCAAGCTCAGCGCAAAAAAGAAAGAAATCATACCTGACGGCATCCAGTCTACACAAACATACGCTGTGAAAAGTAGCATGATAATTTGCACTGGTAAACTTTTTAAATGAAAAAAAATTCGTCTAGTGGTTGTGATCATTCTCATATTCTCGCCGTTTGCGCATAGCGAGTATAACAAATATTGAGAGCCAAACAAGTGCTAAACAAGCCCATGTCACCACATAGCCCAAATGATTGTTTGAAACAGGAATAATGTCTGGCATGGGGTGGGGTGGGGTTCCAGTATCTGGACGCATATAATCCACATAAATAGGCAGAATATATATACCTAGCGTCTGCGCCATATCCTGTATATCAACATAGGCCCATTCTCGCTTTGTGGACTGATGCGCGGGCATAAACCAGCGTTTTTCATCTGGTACACGGACCCGACCTACAAAATCCGCTCCACAAACATTCTGTTGAGTCATATCTGTTTTTTCCACCCAACCAATATTAACCAGTAAATTCTCACCGTTTTCCAGAGTGACAATACGAAACAGATAATAGCCGGGACGTCTATGATGTATCTTTCCAGACACAAAAAGATTCGTACCTCTAACCCATTGTCCAGCAATATGCACACGACGGAACGAATTTTCTGCAGGCCTATTCTTTAACATCTCCTCAACAGACATAAGGGGCTCCTTTGTACTGCAGTGCATTGCAGCAATAATACTTTTTTTCCAAATCAACCGTTGAGCCTGCCAACAAGCAAGAGATGACAGAAGACCAGCACCACAGAAAGCTGCTATAACATACCAAAAATATGTAAGTCTGCCAACACGCGCCACTAGGTTCTATGCTCCAAATATCAAGAGCCCCACCAATAGACAAAAACAAAAACAAATAGCCAGATAACATCCAAAAAATGCCAGTACCAGGCAGCCGCATCAAGTCCAACACAATGATCGATAGTAAATCGTTTTTTCAGTGCCCTAAAAAAACAAACAACTAAAAATAGCGTCCCAAACAGGACATGTGCTCCATGCAAACCTGTTAACATATAAAAATTAGAGCCATATATACCATCTTTAAGCGTAAACGTCGCGTTCAGATATTCAAGCGCCTGAATACAGGTAAATACAAGCCCCAAACATATAGTTACAAATAATCCTTGTAAGACGGCCTTGTTCTGACGACCATGCTTTACAGCTGCGTGGGCCCATGTTAGACTAGTCGCGGATAAAAGGAGCAATAGCGTATTAAGATAGGGCAGATGAAACGGATCAATAGGCTGAATATTCTTAGGTGGCCACATGCTTCCAATAGCTTCTGCAGGACTGAAGCTTGCATCAAAAAAAGACCAGAAAAAAGCAAAAAACAACATAACTTCTGACACGATAAAAAAGGCCATGCCCAGCCGAAGCCCCTTTTGCACAACGCATGTATGATGATGCTCTAGAGATTCTCTAATAACATCTCTCCACCAACCGGCAGAAACAAGCACCAAGAAAGCAATACCTATCCAAAAAACAATTTTTTCATAGTCGTGCACATATAGCACCATCCCGATCGCCACAACAAATAATGCTAACGCGGTTACAAACGGCCAAGCACTCGGTTCAACCAAATGATAATTATGATGTTGGGCTTTTTGTGACATGGTGCGCCTCTCTCTCATCGTCGTCCGCCCACCATGAGGAGATAAAAGCCCCCACAGTACCGCCCTTAGGATACCCAAATTTTTTAGACGACGCAATTATATGTTGTTTGGCATAATAAAATGGAATCACTAAAATTTCCTTACGCAACATATGATCCAGGGCCTGTCCACTATGCTTCAACTTTTCTAAATTATATGTTCTACTGATTACCTCAATAAGCTTATCCACTTGATCATTCACCACTCCCGTATAATTCTTGCTTCCTTGTTTGTGAGCAAATTTGCTTAAAAAATGGCTTTGAAGACTATAGTTTGGAAATCGATGACCGGGCCATTGATGGAATGCCATATCAAAATTAAAATCATTTTTCTTTTGTGCAAATTCTACTTCGGGCAGCACATGAATACTGCTAGTGATGCCAACAGCACGCAAGCGCCGCACAAACTCTTGAACCACCTTAGTATATGTTTTGTTTGGCATCATAATGCGGAATGTAAAATTAGCGTTAAATCGTTGATTGTACAATACCCCGTCCCGCATTTTCCATCCTGCTTCCCTCAACAATCTCCGCGCACTTTTAAGACGCGTATTCCATAATTGATCAGATTCCTCCCACGGCAGCACCTCTGAAGAGGCGTACGATGTATTTTCAAAAAAGCTTTTTATTTGAACCGCTCGGCCGCTAAAAGAAATTTGGTTAAACCAGTGAAAATCAAAAATTAGGTAAAGGGCTTCTCGAACTTTTACATCATGAAAAAATGTATGTCGCGTATTAAAAATAAGCCCTTTCATGCCAACTGGACGCGTCTGATCTTGCATAAGTAAATGTGTCTGAGAGGATAGTCTGTCCAAGTACCGAATACTTTCTGGTGAAAGATCAAAGCAAACATCCACTATACCTTTGCGCAACGCCTCAACAAGCGCCAGCGCGTTCTTGTAATACTTCACAATGACAGTATCAAAGTTAAACCTTCCTTTATGCACAAATAAATCTTTTGCCCAATAATCCTGTACTCGAGAGAATTTTACATAGTCTCCAAGTTTGTATTCATCAAGTTTATAGGGGCCGCACGAGCGAATGTCTCCATCAATATTCTTAATAACAGGCATCATTGCTAAAAATGCAATAAGCTGCGGTTTGTAGGTACTACCTTCTTTCAACTGAAAAGCGATGCGGTGTGCATCTGTTATGTGCACAGACTGTATTTGTGTAAAGATATTTTTCTGCAAAGGTGTCCCCTCTCTGCCCCAACATACAAACGCTTCTTTAACATCCACAGCTGTTACAGGTGTGCCATCTTCCCAATGTGCTTTAGGATTAATGGAAAAAGTTACACAGTTGTCTTTGATACTTAGGTCTTCTGCAATTTGCGGATAAAGGGACAAAGGCTCGTCCATGGATTGGCTCATGAGTTTGCCCAAGGACAGCGAAAGATAGCGATCCGCCCTCCCAACAAAGTTCAGCGGGTTCAGAGTATCAACAGTACCAACCACACCCACCACCACAGTACCAGACTTGGGTGCGTCTGGTTCTACGTAAGAAAAATGGGTGTCTTCTGCACTATATTTGAGGGTCTCAAAGGGCGTATACCCATAGTCCGAACAAGCGGTCATGCATGCAAAAAAAATACCTGCGACACAAATACGCATCTATAAATCGTAATACGGACCTTTATAAGTTACCAATGTTGAAAAACAAAGAAGCGCTACAGACATAATGACCAACGACGGGGCATAATATGACTCCAGAGCACCAACAGCATATTTCATAACCAAAGGAGATAGACTCGCTCCAATACCCATACCTAAGGAAAAGCTAAACGCCACTCCACTATATCGATCTTTCGCTGGAAACAAGCGCTGCACAAAAGCATGCTCCGGGCCCGCGATGCTTGCAACGCATGTACCCAAAAGAATTTGGGCAATAATAAACCCCAAAGTCATAAAATTTTGCAACAAATAAAACAGGGGCACAGCAAATAGGAACGCATAGATACAAGACAATCTCATCATGTTTTGACCGCCTATTTTATCAAGAACAAACCCCCAAGCAGGCGCACAAAAAATGAAGGTCACGATCCCAATCATCGTAAACTCTAAAACGTAATGCTCGGATACATTAAAATAGTTCACCAGGTAGATCGCAATAAATTTATACATAGTGTACGAGAGAGTACCATTCAACACGCCAATACACATTGTCGTCAGCACAGCATGTTTGTGACGAAACAAGGCATCTGTTAAAGGAGAACGAATAGTTTCTTTTTTCTCGTGTATCTTTGTGAAAGCTGGGGATTCATCCATATACAAACGTATGTACAGCCCCACGAGACTGATGAGTGCACCTAGCATAAAAGCAACGCGCCACGACCACTCGGGCATCCAATCAAACGTAATCACAACACCAACCGCTGTTGCTGCCAAAGCCCCAATTACACTGGCGCCTGTAATAAGCCCACCAGCCATACCTGGATAGCTCTTCCCTACATGTTCAAGCGTATAAATAGCAGACCCGTTATATTCTCCTCCTGTGCACAGTCCCTGCATCAGGCGACAAATAACTAAAACTATAGGCGCAACGATGCCAATGTGTGCATAAGTTGGCAACACGCCAATAACAAACGTCGGCAATCCCATGCAACTTACCGTCAGAACAAGGGCTTTCTTACGACCAAAAACATCCCCTATGTATCCAAACACACTGCCGCCAAAAGGTCGTGCAATAAAAGCTAGCGCAAACGCCATCCAACCTGCCATAAACGCATATTCGCCCTCCGCAGGGAAAAAGGCCTTTCCAATACGTTCTGAACAAACCGCGTAAAGCATAAAATCATAAAACTCCAAAGAAGTGCCTGCTATACTCGCTAGAATAACTTTTGCTTTTTTCATCAAACCTCCTTAACGCTTCATAAAAAGTTGCATGAAGCTTTTCTCAAAAACATATTTCAAAATAGGAGTTAGTATAGACAGAAACTTCTTACTTTGCAAATTCTGCCTCCTCAGCGTTTCTTATTGGTTAATTTTGATGTAAAAAATGGTTGCTAATTTATTCACAAGTACTATATTATATAGAAATATTGAATATATGAAAAATATGTTTGGAAACACCCCGAAATCACCCTCCTATTGTTACACAAAGCTGATGGGAGATTGGGATTATGCAGCAGCTATGCTCGCTGTTATTACGATTTCTGCTCTTTGGAAGCTCAATCCCACATTGACTATCTGCGCTCAGTTATGGATCAAAGCCGTGCGACAGTGTGAGTGCACGAACAATACCTCAACATCAACAAAATGGATATTGTCCAGGCACAAATCCTCTCCAACAGTCAAATGATAAGCGTAGTAAAAATGACAGAAGTGGTGGCATAGAGGAAGATATGGGATCAGTATGGGGCACATATTGTAAGAAAACTGCGTCTCTCCGAGGGCTGCACAAGCGATGGAAGCACTACGTTGAGCAGGAGACGTCATCTCACAGAGAGATCAGATGACGGGATTACCATTTTCTACAACATTGATGATACAATGCCTAGGATTTCTCACCCTTCTTGAGAGTATAGGGTGCGCGTCTACCCAAACACTTCCAAAAGTACGCATCCAAACCCGCTACAGGGTGTGTAGTATCCACAAATTTGTGCTATTGAGCGCTCTCATATACGTCATACACGCATCCTCCCCCCTACACAAGAAATTCCATGCGGCATAGAGAGCTAAAAAATGTAGCGGTTTGAGGTCATCTGTCGGGAAAACATGACTCTGGTACGCCCAACATGCTACTCTAGATAGAGGTCCAAAAATTCCAACAACAGTCAGACTACATATGCGTCATATGCGATTATCTCTTCATCCCACCCCGCACTTATACAGGTATACCACGAAGCCGATCCCAGAGAAAATTGGCGGTTCCTCTCTTATATGGCAAGTGTGACGAAAAGTCGCCAAATCAATCAGAAGAGATAGTAATATATAAAATATACAGTAATAAAAATCATAACTGCTTTCTTGGGAGATCCATTGGAGAAGATGCATATCCGGCCTACTCTTCAGTGCTGCACAAAAAGGTGACAATTAGTGGTGTAGAAAAAATGATAAAAGAAACGCTAGTACACATTCTAGCCTCAATGCGTGATACGACTAGAGGGGTAAAATACACTACTAAAAATCTTGTCTTTTTTTATCACTATTGTTCTGAACACGAGTATTAGTTAAGTTGCACTCTACGCGCTCTCCCTTCCTCTCACATCTCTTTTAACCCTGCAACAGAGTTCAGAATCTGAGACTCTTTCAGCTTCTAACGCTGATGATACTTTGGTAATCCTGAAGCAAGAGAAGCTCTGCATTAATTAATATAAAATAGTGTTTCTTCCGTGCCACTTTGAAGAAAAAGAACAGACAAGAAACCAGCGAAAAAACATTACTATGCAAGATAGCGCAACTATGCAAGATAGCGCAACTATGCAAGATAGCGCACAAATACAAGATTGTATGAATGCTCTTGAAAATCGTGTTTTTATACTTACACAAGCCGCCTCTAGTAATAACGGCGCTCTACGTGTGCACCAAATGTGGTCTCTGCAGTAAAAATATGCAGAAAATTAGTAGAGAAATTTCCTGACTTATGGCTCAGGTATGAGATAGTATTCACGTGCGTCCGTTTCTGGTGTGCAAAAATTTATATCCACGGCACGTCTGAA
Source organism: Alphaproteobacteria bacterium (assembly GCA_965178295.1). Classification (GTDB taxonomy): domain Bacteria; phylum Pseudomonadota; class Alphaproteobacteria; order UBA7879; family UBA7879; genus CBCXTT01. The sequence continues at coordinate 213,801 of CBCXTT010000002.1, forward strand.
CTGTGCACTAAGAAGTGATGAGACGAATGCGTCGTCACGCACAGCACAAAAAAGCTTCTATCGCACTGCACATGTTGGAACTTCCCTTGGACAAAGATACATAAATTTCATAGATTGATCTGTTAAAATTCTGTATATAGCGCGGCCTTAACGTTGCAATTCTGTGCTGATTACATAAAGGTGTAGATTGAATTGTCTCAGACTCATAGAAGTAGTGGAAACACAGAGGAAATGCTCTTCAGCAGTAGAGATTCGGCCTCCAATCCTGACCTAGAGATGCGGATAAGAGATCCTTCCAACGTTCGAGGGCGGCTGATGTGCTCTATGCATAGGTATACACAGCACACTCACAATCAAAAAGATTAGCCATTAGGCATGAGGAATGCAGCATGCACAGTGAGCGTCAGGGGCAATCTGTGTGAACACTGCAGCAACTTCCAGAGGTGTGATCGAAAATCAGTTGGGATTGCCAGAAATGGCTGGTCACATAAAGCATCGAATCAAAAACATGACATCAAACATAGTACAAAAGACAATATACGCAATATATCCATTACTCTCTATAATCACAGTGTCAATACTGCATTGCAAATACGAGCTTGATAAGACTGTGGACAATAATAGTGCCATGCAATAGCGTGGAAAGTGCAAAAAGTAGAGATATAGAAAAAAGCATCATCATATCAAAAGGAGCTCTAGATATGAGTGATTATAGCATTAATCTTTCTGGACAAATCGTTTAGGTGAATATGCAACTAACACTCATGTATAAAGCGCACGCAATAATAGGCGTACACAGCACTGAGTAATAAATATATTCCCTGTCAGGCAATCAGGGTAGAAATATTTTTGTCCACGTCACACAGGTGAGAGTCTACATCCAAGCGTCGTAGAGTTACCATAAGGACCTGGATTACTATCGTCCAAAAAAGTCTTTTTACTGCACACAGAGCACAGGGGTTTTTCAGATTTTGTTACACAGTGTTTCACACTAAATTACTACAGAATAGCAACTGCTGTACAAGTGGAAAACACCACACAAAGTTGTCCGATTTTGGTCAGCAGTCTTCATATCGATAACCGTTGCGGCGATATTGACTATGATGGAATATTTAGATGCTCATTAGATCCAAAAAATTCCTGAAATTACACTATCCGGAGCAGATAGTGGATCAATCTATGGGCACTGAGATAGAGTGCACTCTTATTATAAACGCAGGTTTGAGTGCACCGACAACAGGGGGGTGGAAGAAGGAACCATCAAGCTTAAACAATTTAAATTCCAAAAATCACATCTTCTCAATTGCAAGTAGCGGTTAGTTCTCGAACATACTGCATGGTATTTCCATAGCATGGTATTGCGTACAATATTGCGTATATTGCATAGTGATTTCACCTTTAACAGAATAAATGCCATGCAAGATGCAGGAGCCGCGCGCAGAATGCATCCACTGAATCCGTCTCAAGATAATGGAGCGATACAGAAGAAGGCACATAAGATAAGAATTGACGATGCACAACATCCTGAAGTTAGTACATCATAAAACACAACCCCCCCTCTCTCTACGCTGAGAGTACTTTTTCAAAACGAGACTGAATATTTTGTCGACCCATAAGTTGTAAAATCTTTTGCAACTCTGGGCCATGTGCAGCACCTGTCAAGACACGGCGCAAGGGCATAAAAAATTCTTTTCCCGTGCAGGTACTCTCTTCTTTAAATGTCTGAAACCAGTCCGCCATATCATCACCCTTCCACTGAGCGATATGCTCACAAGCAGCTCGAATAAACGCAATATCTTCTTGTTCCATATTAAGCGCTACTTCTCCATAGCATATATCCCACCACAAAGATACGTCCTGAAAATTTGTAAGATTCGTCCGTACATTAGTCCAAAAATTCTCTGTAATATTACGACCTTCGGGAAAATATTTTTTTACCTCTGAGAATGGCATGTTGCGCAATACTTGAGCATTGAGCGTCTTAAGCACTGGCCACGAAAACTTGGGGGTCGCGCGTGCGAACTTTCTAAAACTAAACTCCTTAATTAAAGGTGCCATATCTGTAAAAGGCGTAAGAGGATCAGACGTTCCCAATCGCGCTAATACATCGCATAATGCTTCAGCCGTAACACCAGCATCTTGTAATGCGCCTACACTCAGGCTACCCAATCGTTTAGAAAGGCCATCACCTTGTGCATCGGTCACTAAGGTCAAATGTGCAAATGAAAAATCTTTAGGTCTGCAGCCCAGAGCATCTATGAGCTGAATCTGTATTGCTGTATTTGCAACGTGATCCTCACCGCGCACAATATGAGTAATCTGCATATCTATATCATCTACAACTGATGCCAGTGTATATATCGGGCTTCCATCAGAGCGCACTAACACAGGATCGCTTAAATGCGCTCCATTAAACTGTACTGCACCACGCACCAGGTCATGCCATTCAATCGGTTTTTCTTCAAGCTTGAAGCGCCAATGCGGCTCCCTCCCTTCCGCTTCAAATGCTTTGCGAGCCTCAGCATCCAGTTGCAATGCCGCCCGATCATACAGCGGTGGCTTACCCTGGTCTAATTTTTGTTTGCGCTTGAAGGCGAGTTCTTCCGGTGTTTCATAACACGGATAGAGCCGCCCAATAGATTGTAAATATGCTACTTGAGCCGCGTATCTCTCTAATCTTTTAGATTGCTGCGCCTCTTCATCAATGGTAATCCCCAGCCAGGCTAAATCCGCATAGATTCTATCCACATATACAGTTTCATTCCGCACTGTGTCCGTATCATCAAAGCGTAAAAGAAATGTGCCGCCTTCATGTTGGGCAAAAAGCCAGTTTATAAGGGCAGTCCTCAAGTTTCCTACATGCAAATACCCTGTAGGGCTTGGGGCAAAACGCACTTTAACAGTCATACATCCTCAGTATTTAAACCACCCATATGGCATAACAATTTCCAGGCCTCTGTGTCAATAGGCATCACAGAAAGGCGCGACTGGCGCACCAAAGCAATATCCTTCAAGTCTGGAGCGGCTTTTATAGACGCCAAGGTAACAGGCTGCGGCATCGGGACAATCGGCTCAACAGCTACTAGACAAAATTTAGGCTCTATTGGGTCTGGATAAGCCTCACGCACAATCTTCAGCACCCCCACAATGCGCTTGTCACTCAAAGAGTGATAAAAAAAAGCTTGGTCCCCCACCGTCATTTTCCGCATATTTCCCTGAGCCTGGTAATTGCGCACACCATCCCATTCACCAACGCCTTCCTTAACTTGATCCGACCACGACCAACGCCTCGGTTCCGATTTCAATAACCAATAATACAATATACAGTACATCTCCGATAATGCATCCAAAGAATATCGGAGATTTGCCTCTATAGCAATATTCACATCAGAACAATATCAAGAGACATGTTGTGCGCCCTTCGCCCATATATCTAGTTCAGACAAGCACCGCGTCATCCGCCATACAACGTTACTGAACGGCATAGCTCACCAATAGACACTCTTTCGCTAGACACTAAGATATTATACCTGTCATCCAATTCACATACGATTCGCTCAAAGAATTATATCTTGTGACGCTCACAGATGGAAAAAGGAAAGATAAACACTCTAGGCAATATAATGGTTGATGTAATCATTACGCATATTTTAGCAATTGCGGCTCACAGCATGTGCGCAAATCTTGCGATGCGCCCTATTGTTGTCTGTTCGAGTAATGCCTCTATCTATGATCGTTATGCCCCTTGCTTCCCCCCTGGGGTGGTTGGTGATTGCGCGCCATAGAGAAGAGCGCACTGCGACGTAGAAAAAACGGCCCTAGTAGGGAAGGACGGCGTAGGACAGACAGATAACAAGATAATAAAGCTGCCCTTTTGTAGGCAGAACGCATTCGAAAAATTTTCATCCAAAAAATAATGGGGGTTTGGTCAAAATAGCTGCCTATAGCTATCCTGCCACATGCAAGCGCATATACTTACAAGAGTGCAGGCCACCGATGTTTAGGCTTGCAATAACCCAAGGTTGACGCTACTGTGGGTGGCCCCAGTCATCGTGAACAAATTATCGTATGACAACAGGCATGAGGCCGAAGAGACCAATGCCGATGCATTCTTGAGAGATACCAGGAATATACAGTACGCATTTTCCCTTCATCTCGAAATTTAAAAAAGATGCACTAACATTTTTTCATACACTTTCAGTGTATACGTGTGTAAAATGTTTTGAAGTTTGTATGATTGAGATAAAAAGTAGATGTCACCTTTTTTTTGGAATATTTGGGCGCGATTGGGCGCTGTTTTGCTTCTCATAATATTACTGGTATTAGCCGTATGGTGGGCGCTTTGAGCAAACCGTCAACCATTGTTTGGGACAATGTAACTATAGTCTATAGAAAACATGTCGCGCTCTCTCAAGCATGTGGCTCCATAAAGCCAGGATCCTTAACAGCCGTGATTGGTCCAAATGGGGGTGGAAAAACAACATTTGTTCGTGCGATTATGGGCCAGGTTCCAATCAAAAGTGGGTACATAAAATTTCAAGATGGTAAAAAACTTATTCCAGCATATCTTCCTCAAAAATCGTCTTTAGATGCAACATTTCCAATGACACTTAGAGAAGTTATTGGAATGGGACTTTGTAGTCAGATCGGGGCATTTAGGGCATTTTCATCTGAAGCGCACAAGAAAATCGCTCAAGTCATTCAAGACGCGGGTTTGACAGGACTAGAAAAGAGATTTGCAGCAGATTTGTCTGGAGGGCAGTTTCAGCGTATGCTCTTTGCGCGACTTATGCTACAAGAAAAACCAATTATTATTTTAGATGAGCCTTTTGTGGGTATTGACTCAAAAACACGCAAGAAGCTTGTACAACTTATCTTAAAGTGGCACACACAAGGCAAGACAATAATTGTGGTGCTTCATGAGTTGAATTTAGTGCGGCAATATTTTCCGGACGTTGTGCTCGTTGGCCGAAAAATTGTTGGGTGGGGAAAAACAGACCAAGTTCTAACCCATGAAAATATGGAATTAGCTTTTCAGAATCTATTGGAGATTTAGTGGAGATTTTTTTTGAGCCCTTTCATTATTTGTTCATGAAGCGTGCATTAGTGAGTTGCTTGTGCCTGTCTTGCGCAAGCGCTCCGGTTGGAGTGTTTCTGATCTTAAGACGCATGAGTCTAATGGGAGATGCATTATCCCATTCTATTTTACCTGGCGCAGCTATAGGATATATTATTGCCGGTCTTTCTCTGCTCGCAATGGGTATAGGAGGCACTATATCAGGATTATTGGTCGCTATATTATCTGGCATTGTTTCGAGACGTACAGCACTTAAGGAGGATGCATCATTTGCTGGATTTTTTATTATAGCGGTAGCATCAGGAGTGTTGATAATCTCAATGCGACATAATGCTGTAGACCTTATGCATGTTTTATTTGGGAGTGCACTTGCGGTAAACAAGTCTGCACTTATATTGATAGGAAGTATTTCTGCTTTTACATTGCTTGTTCTAGCCATCATCTATCGCCCACTTTTGATGGAGTGCTTTGATCCAGAATATTTTTCTAATATTAGGGGCCGTGGGTCTGTTTATCATATTTTATTTTTAGTGCTTGTTGTGACAAATCTTGTCTCGGGATTTCAGGCACTTGGCACTTTGCTGGCCCTGGGCATTATGATGTTGCCGGCAATTGCGTCACGCTTTTGGGCTCAGCGAATTGCAAACATGATTTTGTGTGCTATGGTGGGCGCCTTCATTTCTAGTTATTTTGGCTTGTTGCTCGCCTATTTCTTTAACTTACCTACGGGGCCAGCCATTGTTTTAGTTGTAGGTGTTTTTTATGTCATCTCTGTCGTTTTTGGTCGCTATGGCGCCTTCATTAAATGGGGTAAACTATGAAGAAGCATATACTTCTATGCGCTTTTTTTTTGGTGTCCGCATCAATTAATGCATCGATAGCACCCCTTTCTTCTCCTCTTAGAGCAGTTGCAACATTTAGCATTTTAGCGGATTTTGTGAAACAAGTAGGGCGTGAGCATGTAGTTGTGTCGATTGTTGGACCTAATAGCGATGCACATATATATGAGCCAACACCACAGGATGTCAGAATCGTAAGCGCAGCAGATATAATTTTTACAAATGGATTCGGTTTTGAAGGTTGGCTGTCGCGCTTAATAGAGACGTCAGGCTGCAAGGGCAAGATAGTGGTTGCGACAGAGGGCATTATACCAAGACTCTTAAATGATCCTGATGAAGGTGTGGTTGAGGATCCGCACGCCTGGCATGACGTTATGTACGTTAAGCGATATATTCAAAATATACAAAAGGCATTGTCAACAATAGACCCAGAGCGTCGTGATATCTATGCAAGCAATGCAGTCGCTTACTTGAAGGAACTTGAAGATTTAAATCAAGAAATTATACAACAAATAGAAGAAATCCCCCCTGAAGCACGGACAATCATTACAGCGCATGATGCATTTGGATATTTTGGTGCGCGTTATGGCATTAATTTCTTGGCACCTGTCGGTATTAGCACAGAAGCAGAACCGTCTGTTCAAGATATTGTTCGCCTTATTCAAATGATTCAGGCTCACAATATTAAGATGATATTTGTTGAAAATATTTCCAACCCTAAAATGATCCATCAGATTGCTGAAGAAACGGGCGCTTTCGTGGGAGGAGTTCTGTATTCTGATGCCTTGTCAGACACACATGAGCCAGGGGCAACGTACTTAAATTTAATGCGGCACAATGTACATCTTTTTGTATCATCGATGCGAGGAGGTACGCCAAAAAGCTACAGGGAATTTTAGCCTTTAAGAGTACCTAATGCACTGATGTAAAACGCCAAATTCTCTAAAACTTGTTACAAATTTATGCGCGACCTTCTGCGCGCAACACACTTATTCTAAGTACTATCCGAAATAAACTTGGTCCGCTCTCTGTGACTGATATCAAATTTTTCGCAGCGTTGCGTTATGGGGGGCGTATATACGAGGATATCTGTTGATGTTTGCTGAGAAAAATTGGTGCGCAAGAGAATACACAAGATGCTGTGAGCGTCATAAGCCAATGAAAGGCATGCTTTTTATATATGATAATGGTTTGTTATATCTCTCTAGTGCACATATAACACATCCTGTTCAAACGGATAATGAAATGAAGATCTACAGACGTCACTATCCATGGGCATAATCACACAATGCGCTGCCGCCCGCCCCGCCTCGGCTGTAGCGGAGTGGAGCTATCAGGGACTACACAAGTCAATAGAGGAGGATCATGAGAAAAAAGCACAATAGGGGTATTGTTTTGTAAAACAATCATATCCTTAGTGCCCCCCCCGAGGCTTTTGTGCTGCACAAAGGCACATAGTGCAGGACTCTAGGGAGAATGATGCTGTTGTGTGGGGCGCATCATGTTGAGACCATTACCTGAAGTCGATTAAGAGCATCTTTGTTCTTTTGTAAGGTCTCTCTATCGCAAGCCAGTTGATCACGTGCTTTCTCAATCACTAAAAAAGGCGCTTTGGCTATAAACTCTCCGTTATTGAGACGTTTTGATGTATGCTCTATAGCGCGCGTACATTGATCAATTTTTTTCTTGAGGCGAGCTTGCTCCACAGAAAGATCAATAATGCCATCAATAGGAATAAAGAAAATATCTTTCTCCACAATCATTTGTAACATGTTTTGCCCTGGTGTAGTTGCGGCTTTGATGTTTTGAATGCACCCAAGCTTGCAAATGATATCTGTGTGTCGCTTAAGTCGTTCTTTGGTTGGTATATCCGTAGTCCCAATATATATATCCAGCTTTACCGCGGATGGTAAGTGCATTTCTGCACGCAATGATCGAACAGCAGAGACAAACGCAATAAGCCAGCTGATCTCTTTTTCTGCATTATTGAAATTTTGAGTAAGAGTTGTATCCGGCCACTTACCTGTGATCAGAGCTGTTTTTCCACCCAGCACTTCCCAGAGCGCTTCTGTTGTATAAGGAATAATAGGGTGAAGCAGATGATATAATGTACCTAACGCCCAAGATATGGTGCGTTTTGTTTCTGTGACGATCTCCCGCTCTGTGCTGGAGAGCAACGGTTTTGTAATTTCAAGATACCAATCACAAAACGCACCCCATGTGAAATGGTACAGTTTTGATGCAGCCTCATTGAATCGGTACGTATTGAGACTGTTGGAGACATCGTGAATAAGATCGGTAAGTTGGGAGGCCATCCATTGATTCGCGACCACCTTACATGTATTGGGATCAAAAGTGTCCTGCCAAGAAGCGCCAGCCATGATGGCATACCGTGATGCATTCCATAATTTTGTAATAAAATTACGACCACCTGTTATTTTGTCTTCTGATGCGCGAATATCTCGGCCAATGGTTGCAAGCTGTGCTAAAGAAAATCTCAAGGCATCCGCTCCGTATTGCTCAATAAGGGCAAGTGGGTCGATTACATTTCCCTTAGACTTAGACATTTTTTGACCGTTTTGATCGCATACCAGAGCATGCACATATACTGTTTTAAACGGTACTTGTTTAGTGAAATGCAAGCCCATCATCATCATCCGCGCCACCCAGAAGAAAATAATGTCAAATCCAGTAACAAGAACGGATGTCGGGTAGAATTTTTCCATTTCAGATGTGCGCTCAGGCCATCCAAGAGACGTCAGTGGCCAGAGGGCTGACGAAAACCATGTATCTAGAACATCTTCATCCTGCACAAGAGGCGTCGAGGTGCCGTAATGTGTATGCGCCTGTTGTGCCGCATCTACTTCATCGTGAGCAACAAATATGTGGCCATCTGGCCCGTACCAGGCTGGAACCTGATGCCCCCACCATATTTGTCGCGAAATGCACCAAGGCTGTATGTTGCGCATCCACTCAAAATAAGTAGTTTTCCAATTGTCGGGGACAAATTTTGTCTCACCAGATTCAATGGCTTCAATGGCAGGTTTTGCCAGTATTTTAGCATCTAAAAACCACTGCTCTGTTAGGTATGGCTCAATGACAATGTCAGATTTTTCACCGTATGGCACGACATGTGAGATGACTTCAGTTTTTTCTAAAAGATCTAAGCGTTCAAATGATTCTAATACTTTTTGTCGTGCCTCATTAAGTGTCAGTCCTCTAAAGTCCAGGGGCACAGCATCATTCTCATTAAGCCTGAGCTCTCTAGTAAGAATATTAATGACAGGTAGATCGTGTCGTTTCCCTACCTCAAAGTCATTGAAATCATGAGCGGGCGTTATCTTAACGGCACCGCTACCTTTTTCAGGGTCTGTATACGTATCGGCAATGATAGGTATGCGGCGACCTATGATAGGAAGCAGAATTTCTTGTCCAACCATATGTTTGTATCTTTCATCGTGTGGATGAACAGCAACCGCAGTATCACCAAAAAAGGTTTCAGGCCGTGTTGTGGCAACAATAATGTGCTCTGTGGTACTATCTGCCACAGGGTATTTTAAATGCCACATATGTCCGAGCTCTTCTTTTTGTACAACCTCCAAATCGGAAATAGCTGTTTGAAATTTAGAATCCCAATTTATGAGTCGTTTGTCTTTGTATATTATCTTTTCTTGATAGAGCTTGACAAATACATCACGCACAACGCTATTTGCTGCTGCATCCATTGTGAATCGCTCTCGTGACCATAAGGCGCTAGCACCTAATTGTTTCAGTTGGCGCACGATATTGCTTCCGGATTTTTCTTTCCACGCCCAGACATGGTTGATAAATTCTTCTCGGCCCAATTCATGTCTAAAGATATTGTTGTCATTTAACTGGCGTTCAACGACACACTGGGTTGCAATGCCTGCATGGTCTGTTCCAGGCTGCCATAGGACATCTTGTCCCAACATTCTGTGATAGCGAATTAAAATGTCTTGTATGGTAAAAGTGAGTGCATGCCCTAGGTGCAGAGATCCTGTGACATTCGCAGGCGGCATAATAATACTATAAGGCGCTGAATCTGTGCTGGATAAATGTGTGGTGCAGTGCCATTTCTTTCTATATTGGGCCTCGATTTCAGAAAAAATAGGTTTTGTTTCTAACATAACAATCTCCTAAACATGCAATCATCCGTTCAGTATCATAAAAACTCTATATCTAGTGGAATTTAGCATCAAAATCAACGAAACTTTTTCTCAATAATCTGACGTATTTCTTTTTGTATAATGTCATGAACTATTTTCGGCAAGTGTGTTGCAATCCACTCTTTAAGCATTGGCTGAGCAGCAAGTATCATCATGTCTTCAAGCGTTGCATTGGCTGAGGTTCTTGTATCCGGTGGGTGTAAGATTTGATTGTTTTCCGTTTCTGATTCAAGCTGATTGAGAGTAGAAAGAGATTGATCTATAGCTTTTGCAACCGTGTGTGAGATGATACTGGAGCGTTGCGCATTACCGTGATTCTCATCTTCTAGGGCAGATTGCTCACCTGAAGAATTCATACACTTTGTACCTGAGGTAGAGGGCATCTCACTCGACTCTGCGCTTACCCTGGTTATAGGCGCGTCTTTCTTGAGCAGCGTAACAAGCTCCTCTAAAGCGGCATCATAATCTTCTGTGCGGCCACCAGCTTCATCATCCCCATCGTCAGCACCTTCTCCTTGTGAGGATAAAGCGACAATCGACCCATCTTTTTGGATCTCTTGTGTGAGCTCTAAAATGTCATGATTATTATTATCGACATTGGGCATTGCACTCTCTGAGCATGTACCCGACATAGAACGAGCAGATGGCGCATCAATAGTATCTGCTGACAAGAGTGTGGTGTCACTTGCAGATGAATGCATATGAATGCTATCTGGTTTCTGATTGCCCCCTGACCCAGTGGCTTCTTTGTTCACCGCAGCACCAGCGGTTTGCGGATCATTATCGGCTGCCATGATCTGCCGAATGGAGGCTAAAATTGCTTCCATGGACATGTCTTGCTCGTTTTCAGCGCCCATCTATTCCTGTCCTTACAACTCCCTGTATTGATCCACGATCACATCTTTTGATTGATTGAGTACCTCAAAGGTATCATTAGACGCACCCCAAACGCTTCCAACTGTCGTTGGGTTGTAGGCCGGATCTGTTATACCAAACCTTGATGAAGATAACACCCCCATTTTTGCAAGCAATTCAAAGCTCGATACAACTTTGGTTGCAGCAGCAACAATCAGCTTGTTTGTGGCATCCAGTCTCTTTTGTCCGGCTGTAATGACATCTAGATATGTTTTGCTGCCCAAGCGATATTCGGCTTGAACATTCTTAAACGCCAGATCAGTAGATTTGTGTTGGGCTTCGAACTGGGGAATTTTTGCAACCTGCTCCTGGTAAGTGTACCACACTTTTAAAATATCTTGGATTGTTGAACGTCGTTTTTGCACTGCCTGAAGCTTAGCCGTAGCGGCATCGTATTTCTTGGCTCGAACGCCTGCTTGTATCGATCCACGCACATCCAGTGGGATGCTTAGAGTAAGACCTAAAACGCCAGTATTTTGACGTTGAGTTGTATGAGAGCCTGCTCCAAGCGCGCCTATGGCATCTGTGCCTTGACGACCATAGCTTGCATTAAAATCAACGCTGGGCATCAAACTTGACAACGCATCATCAGCACCCGCTTCAGCAGCGGTGACGACTGCATCAGCTGTTTTTATATCAAAGTTATGCGTCAGTGTGATACGAACCAATTCCTCTTCTGTGTGCGGGAGGTCGACAGGTTCTTTGGGGGTTTCCAGATTTTCTGGAGGCATTGCACCAATAATACGAATATACTGTGACTCAGCATTTTTAACTTGCATTTTTCGCTCAATAAGGTGAGCTTTTGCCCCTTCATATTCTGCGCGAATCGCCTCTACTGATGCAATTGTATCTTCCCCTACATCAAATCGTGACCGGGCAGCATGGAGTTCGGTTTCATAGACTTTCGCATTTGATTCAGCCGCATTCTTTAGAAGACGTGCCGCGACAAGCTCAACATATGTCTGAACAGCGGCGACCAAAAAGAACATGCGGCTGGACTCTGTGTTGTACAACGCACGCTCTTTCACGCTTTCGGCCCCCTTAATGCTTGCCAGAGTGGCGCCACCATTGAACAGGTTTTGTGACATTTTTATTATACCGCTATTTGTACGACTTTGCTGATGTGGCGCTCCACTTGGAGGCACAGATGATTTTGTCGATGTGAATGTTGTGTGTGTTCCAAGCTCCACACTCAAGACTGGAAACCACCCTCTCTCTGCCTGTGACAAGCCTTCTTCAGATTTTTTTTGTCCAGATACGGCAATATCAATTTCTATGCTATTTTCATAGGCACGTTTTACAGCTTCATCTAACGTGAACGCGCTCACAACATTGCACAAAAATAACGCGCCACAGATCACTAAACTATATTTCATGCACTTCTCCCCTCACTCTCTTTACATTAATGCAACACATAATCATTCTAGAGCGCTATTACAAAAGAATCAATCGTTGCTAACGCACAATATATGCTTCAATAATCACGTTGATTGAAAAAGTAGTGCAATATCCACTCTTTAGTAAGTGGGAATTGATGGATCAATTTCTAGAGCATAAGCGTTAATACCCCCTTTTAGGCTGTGTGCGCAATAGCGATTTTCCCGAAGCAGCTGAGCAATTCTTAGACTGCGAACGCCATGATGGCAGTAAACAATCACTTCTTTATCTCTCGGCAGCATGTGCATTTTCTCGTGAATTTCTCTCAGGGGTATATGAATGGCACCGGGTAGAGCCGCTAACGCCACCTCCCAAGGCTCACGCACATCAAGAATACAGTGATTATCTGAATGATTGATTAACGCTGCACATTCAGCAGCCGATACTTGGAATGCTTTATTATCACTCATTACTTTTCTCACCTCAATTCTCCCCCTTCATTTTACTACAATATTGTTTTAACAAAAACTTAAAACTTGACCGTGAGGGGCGGATAGTATTTAAGAATAAGAGGATGGCCGGGTGGCAGAGCGGTTATGCAGAGGACTGCAACTCCTTGTACGTCGGTTCGATTCCGGTCCCGGCCTCCAAAAATATTTGGAGCATATTTTTCTATTGTGCTCCATATCCCAGTTGTTATCGTTATTCTCTTCATAGCCTGGCATCACGTGCATTCAGAACGATCATCATTTGCGCAACGATTAACGTCCAGAAACAATTGTATAATGACATTGTATATTGTGTTCGGTCGACAATTCCAAGCGCATCAGCCTATCGTTGACAACAGGAACAGTGTCTTCAAAATAAGTATTTGGACTTTCTGAATTACTCGTAAAATTGTGTTTGGTGATAGACTCAGGGGATCTGTACTGTAAAATCTATGATGTCCTTTAGGGGCCGCGATATTTATTTTGTGTGGCGCCACCTCTTCACCCGCCCATAAAACGTGGTTGTTGCAAGGATCTGGAGACATGTCATGCTGCACGGCAAGCAAATGCGGAGTATATCGGGAGAGTATCTATGGTAAGCAACCCCTTTTTTTGTTGTTACATACGATTTTTAAAAGAGAGCGCATAATCATATAGGTCTTTCTTACGCATTGCTGTCAAAGGTAGGAGCGCAGCAACACATTGTTTTATAGGCGTGTGTGGAAGCAGTAAAGAGAATATTGCGTCTAAATTTTTTTCTGTTAAATTTTTTGCTGTATGTCTGTGTTCTTGTGGTGGCCCAATAACAAGGACACATTCTCCCTTCTGCGTTAGAGTATTATGATCAAAATCTTTTAAGCTTGTCCGGTGTATTGCTTCAAACTTTTTTGTAAGTTCTCGGGCGATTGCAAGAGGGCGATTGCCTAAAATAGCGTATGCGTCTTCTATAACGTCCGGTAAGCGATGATGTGTTTCATACAAAATTAGAGCGCCTGGTATGTGACGCAACGCATCAAAAATTTTCTGTCGCACACCAGATTTTTTAGGTAAAAATCCTGAGAAATAAAAACTATTAGCTTCGATTCCTGACAGTATATACGCTGTAATGCATGCACTAGAACCTGGTATAGCTGTTACAGGTATGTGATGAGCGTAGCACTCTTGAACTAATTTCCCCCCCGGATCAGAAATGAGAGGGGTACCTGCATCACTTACAAGCGCAATTTTCCTCCCGTCCTGTAAGCGCTCTAAAATTTTTGGTCGTACCTTTTGTGCATTATGGTCATGATAAGATGTGCGCTTGGTTTGCAAACCATATGCTGTAGAAAGTTTGGCCGTTTCGCGGGTGTCTTCACACAATAATTCATCCACGTTATGCAAAACATGTAGGGCGCGCAAACTTATGTCTGCCAAATTCCCAATGGGGGTTGCCACGAGATAGAGCCCTGGTGTTATATGAGTCTTGTGACAAAACGATATTTGATCGAGGAGGTCTAATGAAAGTTTTTTGTTCCCGGAAGGCATGGATGGTTCTCCTGGTAGCATGGTGTGCAACGACCGCTCTTTCCATACCTAGGGCAAGTGCTGAGAAAACTCAAGGGATTTTTAGTCATTCTACGCCCTTGCGTGTAGGCGTTTTACTCCCCTTGAGTGGGCCGTACAAGAAGACAGGCGAGTCTCTTCTGAATGCAATCATACTCAGTGTTTTTGACAATCAGGCAGACAATATTGAACTGTTTATCGAAGATACAAAAGGGGATGCCGAGGAAGCCATTATGGGATTGCGCCAACTTCTAGAATATGGAGCAGAAGTTGTGCTTGGGCCCATATTTACGACTGAAATAAAAAATCTAAGGTATTATGCATGCCCTGTTCCTATTTTATCATTTTCTAACAATACAGATTTTATGCGAGAGCATTTTTACACTCTTGGTTACAGCCCCGCACAACAAGCAATTCAGCTTCTAAACTATGTGCACAAAACACACCCGGGTGAAACAGCGCTTATTTTGTCACCGAGTGATTTTGGGGAATACATCACAAAGCTTGTTGTAGAACAAAATTGGCCTATTGCGCTCTATACATATTCTAAAGATCATAAGGCGCAGCAAAGTATTTTTCAAAAAATAAAAAATAAAAAATATGAGAATGTTTGGGTCCCAGAAGGTGGTGTGGTAGGCATTTCTATCGTTGGGCAAATGCGTTTCTCTCTTCCTGATGTAGATTTTCAGCTTTTAGGATCGGACGCATGGGAGGATTCCATGATTATCAAGGATCCGAGTTACAAGGGTGGGTGGTATGCGGGCCCGCATTCAAAGCATCGCCAAACCTTTATGCAAAATTACCAAAAACAATATGGGACTCCCCCATCTCGTTTGTCGTCCATAGCTTACGATGCTTTATCACTTATCATTGCGCTGAGTGCGCAAGGTGATTTTGACAGTAGAAAGCTTGTTATTCCCGGGGGTTTTAAGGGCATGGATGGGTTTTTTAGGCTGATGCCAAACGGTAGCGTTGAGCGATCATTTTCTATTCTAGAAATGCGTGGCGGGGGAAAAATAAAAGTGCTTCAGCCCTCCAACCTATGGCATTTGACATCCTGATGCTACAGATGAACGGAGGGGGTATTGATACCACATAATATCAAAGAAATAGATTCGCTGAATCCTAATATGATTTAGAGTCAATTTTTTTAGATGTTTACATTACTTTAATCAAAGATTTGATGCCATAGATGGAAAGAGCTATTGCAGAGGCAACATTTATAAGGGAAACAATAGAAACAATACCAGTAGTCCGGCTTTCGTTCCAGATGACATGGGCAAAGTGTTTAGCGATGCCGTGTTTAGGAAGAGATATGTTCGGCGTAAGACGATATAGTCTTGTAATGACGCTTGAAAGAATGACCCACCAAGTTGTTGCGCCAAGCCCAACACCTAAGGCTAAATCTCGTAAATCAACATATGTTAACGACTGATTAAAAACATTATAGCTTTTAAACATAGAAATAAAAAGTATTGTAGTCATGGGGCTTAAAAAGCTTAAAATGAGAACATTTAGAAATGAGGACCATAAATCTGTTGATCCTGCTTCAACAGAAGAATCTGGGCCAGAGATTTTATAAATTTTAAACGCAAGATAGAGCAGGAAAAAGCAGGCACACAAATTGATCCAATCATCGTATGCCTGGACAAATTTATAGATGGTTGTCGCAAACAATCCTGTACCAATAGTGTAGAGTATATCAGCTATTGACGCGCCCAAGCCTGTTGTAACGCCCCCCCAAAAACCGTGAGTAATACTTTGTCGTATACATAAAATTCCAACAGGTCCAATGGGCGCTGCCACAGAAAACCCTACTAAAAAACCCTTCACAAAAATTATAGATGTGTCGTCCATAAATGTTATATAACATTTTATTTGATTATAGTGTCAAAAAATATAGTGTATAGGAAATACCCTGCGGATCTATTGCCTGAGCAGTAAAAAGCATGGTAGAAAAGCAGGTGGGTGGAGTATAATGAAAAAAGCCAAAATGAAAAGCACCACGAAAGAGAGCGCGATTATCGCGATGATTGCTGAAAGCTTAAGCCGGCAAGTGTTTACATCCCATGATGCCAGTCGGATAGCAGTCCAGCTTGATGTTTGGTGTTCTTTATTCTGTATCTGCGATGCATTCGTCGATATTTTTAATAACCCACTCATTGAAGAAAATGAGAAATCTGTTGTAGCGGCATCCTTTTTGCCTGATGATGATCTATCGTTTTTCAGAGCACTCTTGAATGCGCTTTCAGATATGGGTCAGATGAATGTATTGCCTGCATTAGCTTGGGATCTGCGAGCATTGATTGCAAAGAAACAGGGGCATCTTACAGCATCTGTAACGACTATGATTGCTTTGGATGCAGTACAAAAAAAAGGCTTCTCGGAAGTACTGAAACAGCACTTTGGGGGACAAGTAGAGATTGAAAATAATATATCTCAAAAAGTGTTGGGGGGCTTTGTGTTGAGAATGGGAAATTATATTTTTGATGCCTCTTTACGACACGATTTTTATGTGCTTGAGCGACAAATGAAAGGCCTAGACCATGGCGTTAACAGCAGCTGAAATCACAACGATTTTAGAGAAAAGGATTCAAGACTATCATCGCAAAACTAATCTTGAGCAAGCGGGTCAAGTGGTGAGTATAGGTGATGGAATTGCCAGAATTTATGGCCTTGATGAGGTACGCGCAGGTGAAATGATCTCATTCGAAAATGGAACAAAGGGCATGGCACTTAACCTGGATGAGGATAGTGTGGGAGTTGTTATTTTTGGCGAGAGCCATGAAGTTGCAGAAGGAGATACAGTGTACCCCACGGGTCATATGGTTCAGGTTCCGGTAGGGCCCGAACTTTTGGGACGCGTTGTGGATCCGCTCGGAACTCCTATTGATGGCAAAGGATGTATAAAAACAAAAAATATGGGTGATGTGGAGACAAGCGCACCCAGCATTATTGCGAGACAATCTGTTTATGAGCCTATGCAAACAGGGATTAAGGCCATTGACTGCTTGGTGCCCATTGGACGCGGTCAACGTGAACTTATTATTGGTGATAGACAAACAGGGAAAACCGCTGTTGCTTTGGATGCCATTTTAAACCAAAAGAAGGCATTTGATTCAAACAATGACGGCCAAAAACTGTATTGTATTTATGTAGCCATTGGTCAAAAAAACTCGACGGTTGCACAGATTGTTCGCACTCTAGAGGAGAGGGGCGCACTGGAATATACTATCGTTGTATCTGCCACCGCAGCCGATGCTGCGTCCTTCCAATTTTTAGCGCCCTATACAGGGTGTGTAATGGGTGAATATTTTCGCGATAATGGGATGCATGCCCTTGTTGTGTATGATGATTTGTCAAAACAAGCTGTTGCGTATCGTCAGATGTCTCTTTTGTTGCGTCGCCCACCGGGGCGCGAAGCCTATCCAGGAGACGTGTTTTATTTGCATTCTCGTTTGCTAGAGCGTGCAGCAAAATTGAGCGATGCAGAAGGGGGTGGATCTTTGACGGCTTTACCGATTATTGAAACACAGTCGGGCGATGTATCTGCTTATATTCCAACCAATGTCATCTCTATTACAGATGGGCAAATATTTTTGGAAACCGACTTGTTTTATAAAGGTCAACGCCCCGCAGTAAATGTTGGGCTTTCTGTAAGTCGTGTGGGATCGGCAGCGCAAGTAAAGGCAATGAAGCAAGTATCGGGTAGCATCAAGCTTGAGCTTGCTCAATACCGTGAAATGGCAGCGTTTTCTCAGTTTTCCTCGGATCTTGATGACGCAACAAAACAGTTACTTGATCGGGGAGAACGCTTGTGTGAATTGCTCAAACAGCCCCAATACAGCCCTCTATCCGTCCCAGAGCAAGTATTAGTTATTTTTGCAGGTGTGCGAGGCTATTTAGATGAAATTGATGTAAAAGATGTACAGATTTTTTGTGCAGGACTTGTTATTTTCGCGCGGTCGGATGGCGTGAATGTTCTAGGTGCGCTTCAGGAGGAAGCAATACTCACAGAGCGCCTTGAGCAAAAAATTGGAAGACTTATCGAAAAATTCAAAAACGTTCTGCGCAAACAGAGGCAGACATGCCAGACCTAAAGGCCATTAAAACAAGGCTTGCCAGCCTGCGCTCTGTGCAAAAGATTACATCAGCTATGAAAATGGTTGCAAATGCCAAATTGAGGCAGGCAAAAATTGCCCTGTGCAACGCGGAGCCATATACAGCAACTATGAGTCAGAACGCTCTGCGCATTAAAGACTTTATTGGATCCGATACAATCATGCCGCTTATGTGGCAAGATCTCAATGTTCAAAAGGGGCCACATCTCTCTATCGTCATTTCCGGAGATAGAGGATTGTGTGGGAACTACAATATGCTGATAACACAACATATGGAAAAGGCTGCAGCCGAGAGGGCACTTCACTCTACAAAATTTTGCTTTATTGGCCGAAGGGCAGCAGAGGCTTTGAATAGCAGGCTTCAAGAGGATATCATTGGAAAGTTTGAAAATGATGTCCGTGATGGCTATTTTCACACAACATCCATAGGTTCTTATTTATATGAAAAGTATATGTGCGGGGCTTTTTCAACGTGTTCTGTGGTTTACGCAAAGTTTAAAACAGCTATGTCTTTTGAGGTTGACGAGTTTCCACTCATACCTTTTACAACTGGGATCACAGCCTACCAAAAGTGTGATTTGAAGAGAGCGTACACTATTGAGCCTTTAGAGAGTGAATGGCTTGATCAAATGGCACAGCATAATCTGGTTGCACAGCTTTATTATGCAGTGAGCTCAAGCAAAGCGTGCGAAGAAGGAGCGCGTATGGTGGCAATGGATAATGCAACACGCAATGCAGGTGACATGATACAGAACCTGCAACTGATATATAATCGCACTCGACAATCTCAAATTACGAGCGAGCTTATTGAAATTGTGGCGGGAGCAACGTCTGTTTAGGAAGGGGTGTAAAATGGCAACACAGAATATCGGAAAAATTGTTCGCATCATTGGAGCGGTGGTTGATGTGCGTTTTTCCCAAGATGTGCCGCCTATCTTAACTGCACTGAAAGTGGATCATGATGGAGTAGAAGTAGTGCTGGAGGTGAGCATACACTTGGGTGATTACAAGGTCCGCACCATTGCTATGCATTCTACAGATGGTTTAAAACGTGGCCTGCCTGTAGTCGATACGGGCGCACCTATTTCTGTGCCAGTTGGAAATGCAGTACTGGGGCGCATTGTCAATGTCGTAGGAGATCCTGTAGACATGCGCGGACCCATTGCAACAAAAGAGCGGGCATCGATTCATCGCGATCCACCCAAGTTTGTAGATCAGTCTACAATAACTGCTGCACTGGTGACGGGCATTAAAGTAGTGGATCTGCTTGCACCTTATTTGCGCGGCGGGAAGATTGGTCTTTTTGGTGGAGCAGGCGTTGGTAAAACGGTATTGATTATGGAGTTGATTAATAATATTGCGAAGGCGCACGGTGGGTATTCGGTTTTTGCAGGTGTAGGGGAGCGTACGCGTGAAGGAAATGATCTGTATCATGAAATGATAGACTCAGGTGTGATTAATACTATGGGGAAGGGATCTAAAGCGGCCCTCGTATATGGCCAGATGAACGAGCCGCCCGGCGCTCGTGCGCGTGTAGCGTTAACGGGTCTAACGATGGCAGAGTATTTTCGTGATAAAGAGGGGCAGGATGTTTTGTTCTTCATTGACAATATTTTTCGCTTTACACAAGCGGGCTCCGAGGTATCAGCACTTTTAGGACGTATGCCATCTGCTGTGGGCTACCAACCAACGCTTGCAACAGAAATGGGGGCGCTTCAAGAGCGAATTACCTCAACACGTGAGGGTTCCATCACAAGTGTGCAGGCGATATATGTACCAGCAGATGATTTGACAGACCCGGCACCAGCGACATCTTTCTTTCACTTAGATGCCACAACAGTTCTCAGCCGCCAAATTGCAGAGTTAGGAATTTACCCAGCTGTAGATCCTCTGGACTCAACGTCACGTATTTTATCCCCTCATATTTTAGGTGCAGAGCACTATAGTGTAGCACGTAGTGTGCAAGAGATATTGCAGGCGCATAGGTCATTGCAAGATATTATTGCGATCTTGGGTATGGATGAGCTATCGGAGGCGGATAAAATAGTTGTTGCCCGTGCGCGAAAAATACAACGGTTCTTGTCGCAACCCTTTCATGTTGCAGAAGTCTTTACAGGCATTCCAGGTGTTTTTGTGCCCCTAGAAGAGACGATTAAAAGTTTTAAAGGTATTGCAGAAGGAGAGTATGATGACTTGCCGGAAGCAGCATTTTATATGGTTGGTGGCATTGAGGATGTCATAGAAAAAGCAGAAAAAATGAAGAAAGATGCAACGTGATTTCATGAAAACTTTTGATATTTCTTTGATCGCCCCCACCATGCGCCAAGATCTAACTAAAGTGTCTGAGGTTGTATTGCCTGGTATCTCTGGAGCGTTAGGAGTGTTGGCAGATCACAGTACCATGACTGTAGGGCTCAAAAGTGGTGTTATCAATATAGTGAGTCAGCGTTTTTTTATTACCGCAGGTATTGCAGATATTAATCATAATTTTGTGCATATTATCGTGGACACTTTCTCACTTGTCTCAGAGCTAGATCCTGTGTTAATAAAGCAAGAGTTAGATTCTTGTGAAAAAATATTACTTGAAATTTCTCTAATGCATGAACGTCACGCTATGCAGAAAAAGATAGATATCTTACAGCATAAAATTGATGTATTGAAAAAGAAATAAAATTTTAGACCGTTTCATTTTTTACGTATTGGTGATTTTGTTGACTTACAATGGATGGTATAATTATGGAGATGACCGAAAGGTTGTTGCCATACTCGAAGTATCATAGCGTTTTATCATAGAAATGCTGGACCAGGTAGTCTCAGTTCTTCGTCAGCCACGCGTGAGAACGTTACCATCATAAGTAATTCAAAACAATATTGAGAATATCGATTGAAGTGCCAGAAACTGACCAGAAGGATTGGTCATTCACAATACAGCCTCATAAATCAAAGGCATAGATTATGCTACCACAATCAGTATAAGGGGACTAAAAAAATAGTGCGCCATATTTCTCGGTCCCGTCCGATCGAAGAGAGTGGTGCAGCACTCTTAGAGGATTAAACGACTCCAGGTAGAACGCAATTCATTCTCCCCATCATTTCCAGCGTGCAGCATCACCACACACTAACAGCACAAAAATAAATATAGCCTGCTAATGCCTAGTAGAAATTCACTTCTGGCTCTATACAGAGGAGAACGGCAATGATTGGAAAGTTTCCTAAACACGATAAAGCTTTGTATGCTGATCATCATACAAAAAGCTGTGATAAAAAATTTTTTCATGCTCCGGAATGCAAAACTGTGTGAGATCAATACTAAGATCATCTCTTGAATGTGTGTTAGTAATGGAAAACGAGCAATACTTATCTCGCCTCAACCTCCCCACAAGAAAAGATAGTTTCGGACCATCTAGACAGCATCTGAGGCAAGGTCTAGTACTGAAAATTCATCTATTCTCTCCTTTTTTTCAACGTTTAGGCGCTTTGCAGAACGAAATTTTTTTGCTAAATTATATAGGTCTTGTATAATAAAAGGGCCTAAATACTATGAAAATTCTAGAAGTTCTTTTTTTTACCATCGTTGCTGTATTGCATCTCACAGGCTGCATTACAGGCAGCAGTACTGGTGCTAGAGGCGTCAGCAATGCTACGAGTGGGGGGGGTGGTGGTGTTACATCTGGTCTATTGAGCGGCCTTGAGGCTACTGGTGGATCTGGAACAGGCGGAAAAGGGGGGGACTTGGGAAACTTGTCAAATTTAATCCGTAATGTCGGTGGCCAACAAAATCATATTGAGAATGCTACAATTGAATCACAGTCTGTCAGCAACTCCCTCAATAGCTTGGAGCAAACACTTCCCTTTATTCGCAGCTACGAGAGCGGTGAACATATTTATATGAATCTTAATAATGCCTGGTCACAACTTACAGGCACATCAACAATTGCCCATCTTACAACGCAGTATCCTTCTGTTAACGTTGTACATGAACAAATTGCTAATCTGCGTGCGTTCTTAGAATCACAGGAAAACTTATTTAAAAATATGAGTAATCAGCAACTAGCCCAGTACGTACAAAAGCTTCAGATGGTCAATCAAACCATTACATCTGCATCTATTGCGGTCAACTCCACGGCTCAGGCTAATAATCCCATAGGTACAGGAGGGGTAAGGAGTCCGCGAGCCACAAACCCTGGAACAAGACAAATTACAAATTATTAGAAATCTATATAGTCCAAAATACGGCACGATTAAGGTGATGGGGTTGGATCTTCTGAGACTGCAAGTGTTGCATAACAAGCCGCATAGGCACTCAAATGATTCAGCTGGTCCTTGCACAATGCTCAAGAAAAGAATTGTAGCATAAAACGTTAAAAACAGTAGTAAGACCGAGTTGTGAGTACACAAAAATTTTCATGCCGCACATTAAACAATAAGAACAGCACAGGAAGTCTAATCATCCAATAGTGCGTTAGATCTATCGCTCTTAATCAAGGACATTAAAAAAATGAGCAATGCACACGAGGAGGAGAGTGAACAGGATATTATCTTGCGTACAAACCACAACACCAACCGACACACACTAAGACCTTAGTTAACGCTCTTCAAGCACATAGCCACAAGCACATACTTACAGTGTAATAGCAATTTCTAACAGGAAGGAGCAATAAATCGCGTAACACGGGGACAATGACGCGCACAGAAAAAACTCAAAGCATTTCAAAAATTCTGATGGTCTCTATTAGACATTTTGTCAAAATGACTATATGTACCTCACCCAGAAGCACGGCCCTGGTTCCTTTGTTCTATTTTCTTTACATTAAACTTCCCTCAATGACTATTGTATAGTTCCATATTGCGTGATCACACCACATGAGCGGCATAGAATCTGTGCTCAATGCACATAGAACTACTGAAGAAATTCAGTTTTCCATAATATGGTCAAAACCCCCCCCTATTGCTCAGAGAAAAATTGCACAAAGGGTAAAATATAGCATCTTGAATAGAATATCCTCTATAAAAAAGGGAGATGCAAGCTCCCCCTTTTTATATTGAACACAATATCCAAGCCTTCTCAAAGAGAGTGAAACCCCAGGGCTAACTCCACTCTTCGTCATCCGTGTCTTCAGCATCATCGTCATCGTCATGCTTAATCGGACCCCTACGTGCGTCGATCTTGTCTGAGAGTACGCTCCGTAGATTATCGGAACGATCGGATGATGACTTCTTTGCAGATAATTTTCTCTGCCCAGCTGGCTTTAATCCTGATTGATTATCTTTTTTCAAGGCTGACAAAAGATCACCACGAGAATCAGAACTACTTTTTGAGCCGCCGGTTGCGTGGTGTGATCCAGAAGATTCGGTCGGAGGAGGTGGAGCGCCGCCCCCATGACTACTGCCGTGATGATGTGATGCACCTGCTGATGGCGGAGGTGGCGGTGGAGGTGGAGGAGGTGGAGCGCCGCCCCCATGACTACTGCCGTGATGATGTGATGCACCTGCTGATGGCGGAGGTGGCGGTGGAGGTGGAGGAGGTGGAGCGCCGCCCCCATGACTACTGCCGTGATGATGTGATGCACCGGCTGATGGCGGAGGTGGCGGTGGAGGTGGAGGAGGTGGAGCGCCGCCCCCATGACTACTGCCGTGATGATGTGATGCACCGGCTGATGGCGGAGGTGGCGGTGGAGGTGGAGGAGGTGGAGCGCCGCCCCCACCATGACTACTGCCGTGATGATGTGATGCACCTGCTGATGGCGGAGGTGGCGGTGGAAAAGATTCGTCGTCGTAGCTGTCGTCGCTACTGCCGTGATGATGTGCTGCACCTGCCGATGGCGGAGGTGGGGGAGGCAAAGATTCGTCATCGTATCTGTCGTGATGATGTTGTTGTTTTCTTTTTTTTGAAGTGCTTTTAAGCGTCTCTACAACACCCCGTGCTTTAGCTTTTTTCTTCGCTGTCTTGGACCACTGTTTTGCCGCATCCTGTATTGAGCTTCTATCATCTGCAGGCGGCGGCGCAAAGTCACTGGGAGACACCGTGGGCATAGTAGGTATTAATTTTGCACGATTCAGTCTTGAAAGCCGTTCTGGAGGTTTGTACCCTCCAGAGGTTTTTTCCTTTTTTGACGCGCTTCTCATAGTTGAATGTTCTTTTGAGTGCGTAAGTCTTGAAAGCCGTTCTGGAGGTTTGTACCCTCCAGAGGTTTTCTCCTTTTTTGACGCGCTTCTCATAGTTGAATGTTCTTTTGAGTGCGATTCATAGTCAGACGAATGAT
This sequence comes from Alphaproteobacteria bacterium, assembly GCA_965178295.1. Lineage (GTDB taxonomy): Bacteria > Pseudomonadota > Alphaproteobacteria > UBA7879 > UBA7879 > CBCXTT01. The sequence continues at coordinate 238,610 of CBCXTT010000002.1, forward strand.
GCGTATCGTGCGCTGAATGATGAGTATCCTCTTCCTCTTCCTCTTCCTCTTCCTCTCCTTCACTTACTTTCCCTGCATCTTCCTCTTCCTCTTCCTCTTCCTCTTCCTCTCCTTCACTTACTTTCCCTGCATCTTCCTCTTCCTCTTCCTCTTCCTCTTCATCCCATTCTTCCTCGGCAGACTTATGGACTACGTGATGCCCGCTTTTGCTATGATGGGCAGTCTGTCCCGTATGGAGCGCCCCACTGTGATAATGACCTCCCTCGGAAGACAAATGTTTTTCTAAAACCTTGATTGCTTCTTCCCACTGTTTTTCGCTCAAATTATGTTTTGAAAGAAGATGCGCCAACACTTTAAGCTGATTTTCGTTCAGGCTACTTAAGGCGCTATGCAATACCATATCCGGTTTAAAGCCTATTGTTTCGTCTGCTGCAATTTTTTCCAAAACTGCGCCAGATTCAGGATATTTTTTTGTTAAATCATTCAAGCTTTTATGAAGACGAGCACTATGATCATGGAGCGCTCTCACAGCGCTTAAAGCACATTTTTGTATATTTTTCGCCTTATCACCACTCAAGCCCTTGGCAAGATCGTGTGCATTGACACTACATCCTCCAATTACTTTATGGTGCACATGGTCTCGAAGCGCGTTTAAAAAAGCACCTGAAGGGGTAGAAAAAAAGAATATCCCAAAAAGTATAAATAGATAGCGCATGAAATAAGCCTCCTAAAATCTCTATGCATTCTTTTCACCAGTGTAAAAGACGAAAGACCTAAAAGTCAAACCCCTTAAACATTAAGAAGTTTTTTATAGGGAAAAGGGTTTTTTTTCGATCTTCAATGGATACCTCTTCATCATGAACAAAATAAGTAACAGTGCAGGCACAGCCGATAAAATAGTCACCCCAAAAAACCCGGGCCATGAAAGACTGTCTGCAAGCCAGCCAGACAGCGCCTGGCCAATGGCTCTGGTTTGTGCCATGAAAGAAGACAGAAGCGCATACTGCGTCGCTGTATATGAGATATTGCACAACGCAGATAGATACGTTACAAAAGCTGCAATCATCATACCATTGGAAATATTCTCCATCGCAACTGTCAGATATAATAATGTTACATCATGGCCAACCTCCGCTAGTGCAAAAAACATAACGTTAGACACCATATGTATCAGACCCGCAATAAAAAGGGATTTCATAATGCCCCACCTATAGACCACGCTCCCAAACATAGCGCTTCCCAAGATCACCATCCATATACCAAAGAACTTGCTAGCTGCGCCAACCTCCAGGCCCGTAAATCCAAGCTCCTTATAAAAAACAGTTGCCATCGGGCCGATCAGATTGTCTCCAATTTTGTACAACATCACAAACAACAAAACATACACCCATCCAGGTCGACTCATAAAATCTTTAAACGGTCCAACAACAGAATTTGTAATCCAATCCGAGAAGTTAAAGTTTCGTGATACAGTTACATGCTCTTGTTCTTGACACAGCAATAACACTGTAAGTATGCCCACACCCATACAGGCTGCCATCAGGCCATATACAACAGGCCACGCATAAAAATCTGAAAGTGCTAAGGCGCCAGCGCCTGCAACCATCATCCCCAAGCGGTATCCATTCACCTCAATTGCCGCCCCTGCCCCGTATTCTTCAGCCGACAACGATTCAATACGATATGCATCAATCACTATATCCTGTGTAGCAGACCAAAATGCGACTAAGATAGACCATAGGGCTAGCGTTTCAAGATCGTGTATAGGATTTGAGCACCCCATCATAAATATACAAGCAGCAAGCATAATCTGCGAGAACAAAAGCCAACTTCGACGACGCCCCAGTAAGTTTGTCAAAAAAGGAATAGGGGTACGGTCAACAATGGGCGCCCAGACAAATTTCCACGCGTACGGCATGCCCACGAGTGTAAAGAGTCCAATAGTTTTTTTGTCAATTCCTTTTTGTGCCAGCCACCAAGTTAACGTAGACAGAGTCAGTAGCAATGGCAATCCACTAGAGAACCCTAAAAGACCAATGGTTAATAACCGGCGTGTACAATATACTGTTAATGTATCATAGAATTTCATTTCTTGAATCCAAAATTATTTTTTTGGATAATAAGCCAGTAACACTTTGTACGCAATACTTAGCTGCTTAAATTTCTCTTCAGCCGCAGCATTCCCTGGGTTTACATCTGGATGATATTTTTTTACAAGGATTTTGTAACGATTTTTGAGCAACACATCATCGATCGGCCAGGATAGAGAAAAAAAACTCAACGATTTTTTGACATTTTCTGGCAAAATTATCTCTTGCATCCGGGTGCCCGGGCCAAAAATATGAAACGGATTTCCCTTCACAGACGATGTGTAAGCTTTGTGATTCTCTGCACTGTCAGAAAACGGTCTACTAGGACGACGCCAAGTCGCATCTGCATTCATCTCCGCAGTCATGACTTTTTCAGATTGTCCTTTGTAGTAGTTCCAGTTCGCATTATATTCCTTGACATGCTCTAGGCAAAGGTAGATATAATCTCGTATGTCATATCTATTTTTCGGTGCTCTATGCATACCCTGCTGAGTGCAATCAGGATATGCACAGATAGGTGAGCGCACATTAGTCTTTTGGGGTGCAATAAAAGAGAATTTTACAGATTTCCTTGCCATATACCTTTATTACAATATTGATTAGGGTAAATTCAAGAAAAAAGTAATGCATAATATGCTTGAAGAAAAAATAAAAAAAGCACTAGCTCCCAAAATACTAGAAATCATTAACGAATCTAGTCAGCATGATGGTCACCCTGGATCGCCAAATACAGGAAACAGTCATTATCGCATCACCATTGTCTCTCACAAATTCCAAGGCGTACTTCCACTAGCTCGGCACAAACTCGTCTATAAAGTTTTATCGCAGGAATTAAAGACTATGCACGCATTATCGCTATCAGTCAAAACACCGGATGAAATTTAAAGAAATATGCGCTGCCTCCTGCCTAAGGGAGGTGATGATCCGAGGAAAACTCAACTTTAACATTAGAGAAAGAAAAGGACGGCGCGCAGACGCATATTTTGCACTACTACCAACAAGAGGTCCGACTGCCTATCGAGAGACTCTATTGCGGTCTGCAACAAACTGGAGGCATAGGATAGCGCCCATGCTCTTATTATATACTGAAAATTAAGCAACAGATACTGCGACAATGCTATAAAAGAACCGGTGCAATTTTCTTTTTTTCTTGATTCTAAGGCATATGGATTTCTTGCAGTCCTCCTCTCTTCCAACTTCACCACAAGCGCGGCGTTCGTTCTATTCTTCAAACACGCCTTAAATTCGTGTCTTGCGGCTCTTAACCGATGTCACGCACAGCTTTGATTGGATCTACGAAGTAGAAAATTGCACCAGAATGCCAGTGCAGCAGTGCGCTGACTCACCAAAGACCAGGCGATATATACAGCCTACTTTACGTGCTCATCTCTCCTTCCCCATCTTTTGAAACCATCCAACGCCTCTTATATCCGCCTGGAACCGATTTGAGTGCACAGTACTCACAGATCATCAATCACAAGGAATTCCCCCACTACTTCTTTTCATCACCCAGACATATGTTGTCTGTGTCATTTTTTGGTCCCCTGTATAAAAATTTTCGTCCCCCTTCTGCTGGAAACATGATGCGTGCAACATTGAGTGCATTCTCTGTGTCTCAAAACACTGGTGACGTTGTCGCGTTAAATTTTGACGACCTAGGGTTCGCCAGTGAGACGAGCGCAACAAAGGTATAGCCTCCTCCCAATTATATATCTCCTGTAGACAGTCCCCCCAGTACATCAAATGGCTAGATTTTGGCTTCATCACCACAACTCCCCCGTGGCGCACCTAAGAAGTGGGTAAACTACTGTGAAGAACGCGTTTTAGTGAACCATCCACTCTATCTCTCTCCATCTCAGTCACATAGTCGTGATATCTGTTGCAAGCATCCGACGCATCTCTGCACAGTACAGCAATCTAATCCCACCTGTTTTTGTTGCGATAGAGCGATCGTTTTTAGTGTCACCATCCTCACATCTACTGCCGAAGAAATCATATATCCTCCAACCACATCCAAAAAGAACAGGAAAGCGCTCTGCGATGATCTGTATCCCATCCACTGTCTCCACGATCAGTGTCAAAACATGCTTGTGCGCCACACATATAGTGTAGTGTACCTCTGGTACACTTGTTCCGTAAGCAATCCTAAAGCTATACGTCGTGCTTGCTCTAGACAGATAACATCTCCTGGTCGTTAGTTCACATCAGTCATTATGTGTACGCACAATATATGTGTACGCAAAATATGCTGCGCTCTAATTGGGGTAGAAATTTTTGGTTCTTGGCTTGCTAAATATGACGCTCTCAATCCATACACGCACTCATTACCTGTGCATTATATAATATCGCTTCGCTCACGATACTAGAATATCGTCCACGACCAGCTCCCTCCTCATGGAAACAATAATATTTAGTGTCTTTTATTCCTTGGCATTTTGAATGTTTTTATGCTTCACTACCTCCATATATAAACGTGGGTCAGTCTATGAAAATATATAGTATTGTTGGTCCAACAGCGAGCGGGAAATCAAATCTTGCCCTTGTGCTTGCCGAAAAAATAAACGGGGAAATTGTCAATGCAGATAGCATGCAAGTTTACTCAGTCTTGCCTATTTTATCGGCACACCCTGACATGTCGGCTCTCAAACGAATTCCCCACCATTTGTATGGATATCTTGCACCATTGTCGCAAGAGGACGTGGTATCGTGGTGTAAAAAAGCAGCAGACATGTGCCGCGATCTTTATAAAAAAAACAAAATTCCTATTCTTGTAGGCGGCAGTGGTCTATATATCAAAACACTGATCAATGGCATTGCACCTATCCCCCCTATCCCCCAATGTGTGCGACAGTCTGTACAACGAACACTGGATGAAAGGGGTCTGAAAGAACTGTATAAAATCCTGAAAGCGCGAGACCCAGACATCACGATTGATCCAAATAACCCTATGCGTGTGATGCGTGCGCTGGAAGTTGTCACTCACACACAGAAACCCTTATCCCACTGGAAAAAAATGCATCAGACCTCCTTCCTAGATGCCAATACAACAGTAATTTATTTAAAGCCTGCACGTCATATTCTCCATCAGCGCATTCATCAGCGCACTCTTTGGATGCTCAATCACGGCGCTATAGATGAAGTCAAGTCATTTCCAGTGCCTCTGCATGAGTCGGGTATTTTAAAAACCATTGGATATAAAGAAATTTCCTGTCATTTAGAAGGTAAAAGCACATATGACGAAATGATGAAAAAAATTGTAATTAAAACGCGTCAATATGCCAAGCGCCAAGAAACATGGTTTAACAATCAACTCAAAACTGATGTAGTGTTCAGCAGTACAGGCACCTCAGAAAAAGATATGCGAACAATGTTAGAGTGTGTCCGTTGATCCAAATCCCCGTCCCTGCCGACCTGTATTAGGATCAGATAGAGTGTTCACCTCTTCCCAAGATAGCTGCATAATAGGCGCTACCACTAACTGTGCAACGCGCAGCCCTCGAGAAATAACAAAAGCATCAGCACCATGATTGATAAGCAAAATTTTTATCTCTCCACGATAATCCGAATCCACAGTGCCTGGCGCATTAAGTACCGTCACCCCATGTATCAGCGCTAATCCAGATCGTGGGCGAATTTGTATCTCATAATTATCTGGTCCTTTAATAGAAAAACCGCTAGGAACCAAAAAACGGGCACCGGGCTCCAGCACAACATCTTCTTCAACCGCTGCTTCCAAGTCCGCACCCGCTGAGCCTGCTGTTGCATAAAAAGGAAGCGACAGATCATACCCATGTGCAAGTCGTTTTAATTGAACGGATTTCATGGCTTCCACCCCATGTAAATAGTGACAATACCTAAAGACAATTTTTTGTATGTCACATGTTGAAACCCTGCATCTAAAATCATTGCTTTTAACACCTCAGGCTTTGGGAATTGTTGAATACTTTCAACAAAATATTGATATGCCGCCTCATCACGCGCCACATATTTCCCAATTTTTGGAATAATGCGAAGAGAATAAAAATTATAAAGAGGCTTTAGAAACGGATTATCAACTGGACCAAATTCCATGCACAAAAATTGGCCACCGGATTTTAAAACACGATAGGCATCTCGTAACGCTTTTGCACGATGCGTCACATTTCTGAGACCAAAAGTCATTGTATAAATATCCTGACTATTACCCTTAAATGGGAGAGATTCCGCATTGCTTTGAACCCATTGGAGCTGGTCACAAATCCCTCGATCTAAAGCCACAGTTCTCCCTGCTTCTAGCATCGCTGCATTAAGATCGAAGACAGTGATGATTCCACCAAGATCATGGTATTGTAAATGATGCCAGATACGCAAGGCAATATCTCCTGTGCCACCCGCCCCATCTAAGTAATGCTGATTGGGCTGAAAACGAATAAGAGAAACAAATTTATCCTTCCACAATCGGTGCAATCCGCCACTCATCAAGTCATTCATCAAATCATAGCGCGCTGCGACTTGGTCAAACACATCCTGCACACGAGACGTCTTTTCATCAGCATCAACACGCTTAAAACCAAAATCTACACTATCTATCATAGTGTGATGATAGAGCAATAAATAGCTATTGAACAGCAGGAATTAAATAGTATAAGCCAATTGAGTTCTCCCGGTTTTTCATTGGTCCAACTTTTCTTCCTGTGCCATCATACAATCTGTTCATCAAACTTTCATCACTGCGCACACAGCGAATCTGGCACCTTTTATATTGACTAATATGCGCGGCCATACGCAACACGCAATGCAGAAAATCATTCTCTCGAGAATCTGATGCCCCTTAAAAAAAACAGGCGCGAGAGTCAGTGGTCCCACAAGATATTCTCCGATATCATCACCGAGTCGAACAGCAATCCCTGTTCTAGATTGTTAATTTTGTTATTGAGTTGAGCAAAGATTTTATCAGAAAAAATATATTGCTAGGTTGATTCAATGTTGGCAACAGAAGGGGTAATGCTATTCACGTAAGGAAGCAAACACTTTCCTGTATAGCTTTTTTTTGCTTTTGCAACCTCCTCAGGCGTGCCAGTTGCAATAATTTCACCACCACAAGCTCCCCCTTCAGGACCAATATCAATCAACCAGTCTGCCGTTTTAATCACATCTAGATTGTGTTCGATCACAATAACCGTATTACCATAATCAACAAGCGTGTGTAAGACCTTGAGCAAACGCTTAATATCCTCAAAATGCAATCCCGTTGTAGGCTCGTCTAAAATATACACTGTTTTACCTGTTGCCCTTTTAGTAAGCTCTTTAGAAAGCTTAATACGCTGCACCTCGCCACCTGATAATGTTGTGGCTTGCTGCCCGATCTTTATGTATCCAAGGCCCACCTTCTGCAATGTCTCAAGCTTGGTGCGAATAAGCGATGTTGCCTCAAAAAAAGCAGCCGCCTCATCGATCGTCATATCCAACACATCCGCTATATTTTTGTCCTTAAATTTTACTTCACATGTTTCGCGATTATACCGTCTCCCATTGCATTGATCACATGTCACATAAACATCAGGCAAAAAATGCATCTCTACTTTAATAACGCCATCACCACGACACGCCTCGCATCGGCCACCCTTCATGTTAAACGAAAACCTGCTTGGCGTGTAACCACGCGCTTTTGCCTCTGGTACTCGAGAAAACCATTCACGAATTGGGGTCAACACCCCCGTATATGTTGCAGGATTCGATCTAGGGGTTCTACCAATAGGCGACTGATCGATATAAATTACCTTATCAATCTGCTCCACACCCTTAAGTGTTTTGTACAGTGCCGGTTCATGCGCTTCACCCAAATAGGACTTAAGAGCGTGGTAGAGAGTATCTACAACAAGAGATGACTTTCCCCCTCCCGACACCCCTGTCACACAAACAAACCGCCCCAATGGAAAAACGGCATCCACGTTTTGTAAGTTATTGGCTGCAGCCCCTTCGAGACACACAACACGTTTCTTGTCAAATGAACGACGCGTCCCAGGCATAGAAATTTCTCGACGCCCGGATAGGTAATCACCGGTCACGCTCCCTTCGGAAGACATAAGATCCTGTGGTGTGCCTGCTGCAATAATTTGTCCGCCATTAATACCTGCCCCGGGGCCCATATCAATTACATAGTCTGCAGACAAAATGGCATCTTTGTCGTGCTCCACCACAATAACGCTATTCCCAAGGTCTCGAAGATGCTTGAGGGATGTCAATAAATGATCGTTATCTCGTTGGTGTAACCCTATAGACGGCTCATCCAAAACATATAGTACACCTGTGAGGCCCGAGCCAATCTGTGATGCAAGACGGATGCGCTGGCTTTCTCCCCCAGATAGCGTGCCTGCCATACGTGATAGCGCAAGATAGTCAAGTCCTACACTCTTTAAAAACTGGAGACGTGTCTTAATTTCTTTTAACAGACGTGCAGCAATTTCATTCTGTTGATTGGTTAAAACATCAGGAACTTTTTGAAACCACTCAATGGCCCGGTCGATCGATAGATCGCACACAGCCGCAATATGCATTTGATTAATTTTTACACATAGCGCTTCTGGCTTTAATCGAAACCCGTGACAACTTTTACAAGGAGACCGCTCTTGGTAACGACTCAAGCTCTCCCGCACACGCTCACTCTCTGTTTCACTCCACCGGCGCTGTATATTTGGTATTACCCCCTCGTAAGCTTTTTTTACTTCCCAATGGCGCACATCGTCTTTGTAATGAATCGATACAATTTTACCGTTGGAACCATGAAGCAAAACATCTTTCACTTTTTCGTCTATGTTCTTAAAGGGGGTTTCCGGTGAAATTTTATAATGCTCTAAAACACTTACAAGGGTTTGGAGATAGTAGTCCGAAAACGGTCCATACCACGGTTTTATAGCGCCCTCTAGAACAGATAGCTCTGGATTAGGTACAACTTTTTTTTCTGAAAAGAGCATCTCCTGCCCAAGACCATCGCACGCGGGGCATGCACCATATGGGCTATTAAAAGAAAAAAGCCTAGGCTCTATTTCAGGTAGACAGAAGCCAGACACAGGGCACGAAAATCTTTCTGAAAACACAAGGACTTCTTGGGTGTCGCGCATTTGACAGAGAGCTAAACCATCTGAGAGCTTTAAGCAAGTATCCAGCGTATCAGCGATGCGTCCCTCTATACCTAACTTGACCACCAAACGATCTACCACAACATCAATCGTATGCCGCACCTTGGGATTCAACGCAGGAATGACCTCTGCTTCGTAAAATGCTCCATCAATTTTAAAGCGCTGATATCCTTTGGCAATAAGATTCTCAATGTCTTGTCGGTACTCTCCCTTACGACCACGAACAATGGGTGCCATCAGATAAATCTTTGTCCCGACTTCAAGCGTCATGATTTTATCCACCATTACAGAGATGGATTGGCTTTCGATAGGCTGGCCCGTTTCTGGTGAAAAAGGGACGCCAATACGGGCAAACAGAACTCGACAATAGTCATAAATTTCTGTAAGTGTTCCCACCGTTGATCTCGGGTTCTTTGAGGTTGTTTTTTGTTCGATAGCGATTGCAGGGGATAGGCCATCAATAGAATCAACATCTGGCTTTTGCATAAGCTGCAAAAATTGGCGCGCATAGGCTGATAAGCTCTCGATATAACGACGCTGACCTTCTGCATATAAGGTATCAAAAGCAAGGGAGGATTTTCCTGAGCCACTGAGACCTGTTATCACAACAAGCTTATTCTGAGGAATGGCACAAGAAATGTTTTTTAAATTGTGTGAACGCGCACCCTTAACTGTTATTTGTCCGTCTTCCATTAATCACCACCTGAAAACCTAGCGCTTCGTATTCTGTCAAAACATACTGTAAATATCAAATGAAATACTTTTTGTGTTTTATTTTTAATGTCATTTCATGTAAAATATGGGAAGAATTTTAATTGTAGGAGAAAAAAATTGAGTATTCTTGTTGGAAAAACTGCCCCTGACTTTACAGCCCCAGCCGTCATGCCAAACAATAATATTGAGGAAAATTTCAATTTTAAAAACCACATAAAAGGCAAAAAAGGATTTATTTTTTTCTACCCTTTGGATTTTACTTTTGTTTGCCCCTCTGAGATTATTGCATTTGGAAACCGTCTTGACGAATTTAAAAAACGTCAAGTTGCAGTGATAGGCATTAGTGTTGATTCACAATTCTCTCATCTCGCGTGGAAGAAGACCCCAGTCCAAAAAGGGGGTATTGGCGATATACAGTTCCCTCTTGTTGCAGATCTTACAAAATCCATAGCACGAGATTACGACGTTCTAATGAATGACGCTGTCGCACTTCGTGGAGCATTTTTAATTGATGAAGATGGACTAGTGCGACATCAAGTGGTGAATGATTTACCACTTGGTAGAAACATAGACGAAGCCTTGCGCATGGTAGATGCCCTAAACTTTCATCAAAAACATGGTGAGGTGTGCCCAGCAGGTTGGTGTGAGGGTGCAAGCGGCATGACCGCAACGGCTGAAGGTGTCGCAGTATATCTTGAGAAAAACGCGACAACATTATAATATTTAATGTCAACCTTATGAGTGAGGCAACACTGCTTCGCGCTCTATTTGTGGAATATAGCCCATGTCCCGTAAACCGATTGTATTATGTGTACTAGATGGTTGGGGTGAATCACAAGATGGTACAAACAATGCTGTTCTTAAGGCCCGCCTTCCAAACTGGTGTGCTTGGAAAAAGAAATATCCCTACTCTATGCTCAAGGCATCCGGTGACTCGGTAGGCCTCCCGTCTAGTCAAATGGGAAATTCCGAAGTAGGTCATACGACAATTGGAGCAGGACGTGTTGTCTTGCAGGATCTACCACGCATTCATCAATCCATATCTAATGATACGCTCAAAAATCTTCCTGCCCTTGTCTCCTTAAAAAAAACGCATCGCTCTCAGACAGCATACCACCTGATGGGGCTGTTCTCCCCCGGTGGTGTGCATAGTCACAGCGACCACATGTGGGCGCTGTGCAAAATTCTAGCTCCCGCACCCATAAAATTGCATTTATGGCTAGACGGACGAGATACACCGCCCAAAAGTGCGGTGGAGTTTTTGGAAGACGGCATATGCACACTATCAGCACTACCACATGTAAAGATTGCAACACTGATGGGGCGATATTATGCTATGGATAGAGACAAAAGGTGGGACCGGACAGAGCAAGCCTTTAACGCCATGATACTGGGTCAGGGAACAAGATTTAAGTACCCTGTTTCTGCGATTCAACACTGTTATGGTGCTAATCAAACCGATGAATTCATTACGCCAATGGTATCTGAGACCTATCACGGTATGGCTCCACATGATGAATTGATTGCATTTAACTTTAGGGCAGATAGGATGCGTCAGATTTTGTCTGCACTTCTTTTACCGGACTTCAATAGTTTTCCCCGACCTGCAAACTATGTGCCCCCCCCTTGCACAGGCATGAAATCCTATGCAGACTTTTTATCTCCTCACATCAACGTACTGTTTTCGGATGTTGCTCCGAATAAAACACTCGGTTCAGTCATAGCGGATCATGGGGTGCCACAATTGCGTATTGCGGAGACAGAAAAATACGCTCATGTAACATTTTTTTTCAATGGTGGAGTTGAAGAAAGCTTTTCCCTCGAAGATCGTATCTTGCTGCCGTCACCCAAAGTCAAAACATATGACTTGAAGCCAGAAATGGCAGCGTATGATGTAACAAAAGCTTTGTGTGTAGCAATTCGCGAAAAAGAGTATGGGTTTGCTTTGGTGAACTATGCAAACCCAGACATGGTCGGTCATACGGGCAATATGAAGGCCACAATTCAAGCGCTAGAAATCATTGATACATGCTTAAAACAACTTTATGACACTATCCTAGAAAAAGATGGTGTTCTTATTATCACAGCCGATCACGGTAATGTGGAAAAAATGTTTGATCAAGAAACACAGCAACCGCATACTGCGCATACTTGCAATCCTGTTCCATTTTTAGTGGCATGTAGAGAGTCGATCTCTTTAAAAAAAACAGGAACTCTTGCAGATATTGCACCAACAATTTTAGATTTGTTACACTTGGACAAACCTCAAGACATGTCTGGCCAATCTTTATTATGCGCTTAGTTTTCCATATCTGTTTTTTGCTTCTTTTTTCCTTGGATGCTCGCGTAGAAGACATGAAATTCCCACACGACAAAGCATGCCAAAGCCTGCGTCAAAAGTTGGTTGCTTTTTCCAAAGGCGCACGTCAAAAAGAAATCGAATTACAGCGCACAGAAAAAAAGCTGGAGACCTTATCCGTGCGCAACAATGCGATCACAAAAGCGCTAGAGTTACGTTACAGCCAATTGCAAAAAATTATTTGTGCTGTACAGAACCTCGCGCGACGCGGTCCCGAAGTTCTGGTCAGTACGGATACATCCATTAATGGTATTATTCATGCCTCTATGATGCTGCGGTCGCTAACTAATACTCTTGTACACCATAACAAAAAATTAAAGGTAGAATTGGAAGAACTCTCACAAATCCACAAGGAAATAGATCTAGAGCGGGCAAAGATAAAAAGTGCAACACAAATTTTGAAAAAACGATATGACGAAATTGACAAATTGCTTAAACGAAGGCGTTCTCTTCTCAAGATGGAAGCGGAAAAGCAGCGTAAAATTGAGGCGCGTGCCAACAAACTGGCAAAAGAATCAGCGAACATTCATGAGCTGATCCGAAAAATGTCCGTGAAAAAGCCCGAGCCTGGGAAGAAAATTTCTCTTGATCGTCATGGAAAATATGAGTTTCTACCTGTACAGGGGCCTGTTGTATCTATGTATGGTCACCCTTCCCCGAACAATCCAAATGGAAAAGGTATCGTTTTTACATCCAGACCACAGGCCCTGGTATTATCTCCCATTGATGGAGAAATACTCTTTTCAGGTCCATTTAGACGCTATCAAAACCTTGTCATTATCAAACACCACAATAACTATTATACGCTCTTAGCGGGTTTGGAACGTCTGGATGCAGAGGTTGGTAAACATGTAGAAGCCGGAGAACCTATAGGCCTTGTTCCAAACAAGAAAAATGCACCTATTTATATGGAATTAAGAGCCGAAAATGACCCCATCAATCCACAAGGATGGATAGAAAGTCTCATTCAGTGATAATGTATGCTCTCTTTTATATAATATTTTTTGTGTTTTCAGTGCCCATATATTCTACACCAGAAACATATCGACAACTCAATATATTTCGAGATTCTATGCAGAAAATTCAGCAAGAAAGCCTGTACCCAGTTTCAGAAAAAGCATTAATAGAAGGTGCGATCCGAGGCATGCTTTCTACTGTAGATATATATTCAGGCTACCTGGATACAAGTGACACACAGATCTTTTCCCAACATATGCAAGGGGCCTTCAACGGCATTGGTATTGAAATCGCGCTCAACCAAGAAAATCTTCCGATGATTCTAAACGTTTTCCCTGAATCTCCCGCACAAAAAAATGGGCTGAAAAAAAATACTATTATCACACACATAGACAACATTTCTACCCATGGACAAGCCATTGATGATATGTATTTCTTGCTCAATGATCCATCGCAACAAAACATTCGATTAACAGTATGCGACAATGGAAAAACACATACACTTGAGATAAAAAAAGAGCAAATCATTATACCCGCATTTATAGAAAAAATTTTACCTGAAAACATTTTGTATCTCAGAATTTATAATTTTAATCAAATGGGATCTGCGAACAAAATTCTAGCCCACTTAGGGAAGCAAAAAAATATACATGGATTAATATTGGATTTAAGAGATAATAAGGGCGGTCTTTTTGAGGAGGCTATTACATTTGCAAATGGTTTTTTAGATGCAAAAGAAGTCGCAATCCTTACAACAAAGTCAACACAAAAAAACCGCCACTATATATCAAGTCCCCATGATCAAGTAGCGCAAATCGGACCCATAATTATTTTAGTCAACCATTTCACTGCTTCCGCCGCAGAAGTATTTTCAGGGGCTTTACAAAGACATAAACGCGCCATACTTATTGGAGGTAAAACTTATGGAAAATCCTCTGTGCAAACATTGTTTCCATTAGAACGCTCCAGTGCATCTCTTAAAATAACAACCGGCGAATACCGCCTATCTGACAATACCACGCTACATAACAAAGGTCTTATACCAGATCATATTGTTCCATCACCTCCGGAAGCCTTTTGCGATCAAAAAGACAATCGTGTATGCTTAGAAGATCCTGCGGTGATAAAGGCCATAGAGCTAATCAATGCACAAAGGAAATAAAGCACTTCTTAGAGACTCACTACAGAATAGTGGAGGTTTTTTGTCGATTTCTTTTTTTGTTAGTCACATTTTTTCCCATTATCTAGATCTAGCTCCTGCATTGCAGGTAGATCGCACAAAATACCGCCTAAAATTAGAAGACAATAAACCATCGATAGTAGTGTTTGTCAAAAGGGCGCATTGTGCATTTGAATCATACATACAACTTCCGACAATACAATTAAAATCACCCACGTTTCTCTTGTACACCACAGATAGGAAAGTGCAAAAAAATTTACTCAACAGTGCTCGTCAATCTACATACCAGCATACTGTCTGTGTCTTGTCTCCAGATGCAGACATTCTACAGAACGGCATGGAACATACATTATTAAAAAAGAATAAGTTTTGTCTCGGTCTCCCTTTGAAGATATCAGACAGAAAAGATGTGGAATCACCTATATCGTCCTTTGAACCCCACGCAAAACATCCGCACAATGCCTTAGAACAAGTGCAACATTACATTTTTTGCGCACTAACCAGACAATACGCCCCGCACACCGCCATGAAAGAAGGGGGTGCGCCATTTCTCAAAATTGCAGATGATACAAATCACACAGCAGTACATAATATTCTTTCATCATGTATCCGCATACAAACACGTAACTTCAGCAGACATTTCTCTGCTACACAAGGTCAGACTCCGGTCACGGAAACAATGGAAACATACTATCGAGCGACAGGGCGAAGCACAGTTTTGTCTTATCTCACTATTCAACACCCACCTTTCCTGAGGGCGAACAGACATTCTCCTATGCTAGAGATATTAAATATTTTCTTTCAAGAAAATACAGACATGTTTCCTTCCACTCTTCTCTCACATGAGGCTGCGTAAGGTATGTATCGCTTAGGTGTTGGTATTGTATTAATAAATAAGCATAGTCAAGTCTTTCTGGGGGCACGTTACGATCAATCAGAGGATGCATGGCAGATGCCCCAAGGTGGCATCAATCATGGAGAATCACCCGGCACTGCAGCAGTGCGTGAACTGGTCGAAGAAACAGGTATCACGAGCACAAAATACATAGCAGAAACACAAAACTGGCTTTCTTATGATTTTCCTCCTGACTATAAAAAAATGTTTTTCTGTGGGAAATACACAGGGCAAAAACAAAAATGGTTCCTGCTAAAATTTTTGGGCACAGACGCCGATATTACAATCAACACGCCCCCAGTAGAGTTTAAAAAGTGGCGGTGGGCTAATTTTATGGATATTGTAAACCACGCAATATCGTTTAAAAAAGATATGTATGCGGAAATTGTGCACATATTCACCCCTTATCTCTCATGAAAACAATTATCCTCATGAGCACGGATTCAATATTACAACATGCTCTTATAACATTATTATCAAAAAAATTTTCTGTTCATACGACGGTCGCAAGACCGGGAAATCTGTATGCCAAATATGCTATCCTTGATGTCCCGACAGACAGACAAATACAAAAAGCCCACCACATCGCGGAGCAAATCATATGTCTCGTCAAAAATCACTCTACATATCCGCCATACGCTCGCGGTCTGCTCAAACCATTTAGATATGATGCGCTTTTATCCTGCCTTAACGAGGAGGGAATAGTGAAGTTTTACATAAAAGACTTTGTATTTTTCCCAGCTTTGAGACAACTGCAACATATATCAGGATCTATATTCTATTTAACAGAAAAAGAATCAGAAATTCTTTGTGTGCTAGGCACACAGCCTACGCCGATTACGCGAAAGCAACTACTAGAGAAAATTTGGAACTACCACCTCGACATTACAACGCACACTTTGGAAACACATATCTACCGACTGCGTAAAAAACTCGATGATCCGGACGGAACCACCCTTCAAACAGCGGAACGTGGCTATGTATTGGTCAAATCATTCAAGCCTGTGATTAACGAACAATCTACCTTTTTTGGGGATTGATCTATCCAACGCAACTATTTTACAAGAAATATCAAACACTTATAGATCTCTTATGCACCTTAACCGTGATCGATATCTAGAACGATTAATAAGAAAAATAGATCGCGTGTTCAACAACAGGACAAGACATTTTCTTTTAAAACGCTTGTCACTCTGTATGCGCTACTATACTTTCCTCGCATACAGAGTGGATGAAAATTGCGACTTGTGGCCAATCTTTAAAAAATAATCGGATTGAGCTCTGCGTACTAGGGATTCATACAAAAAAAACCAATGGCTGCATGCAAAGTGTTGGTTTTCTATCAACAGAGCACCCTGGAAGGGGATATAGGTTTATCCGTGCGTACTCCATTCTCTTAATACAGGCAACCTTCGCCCCCTATCTACAAAACGTTATTTTATAGATAGGGGAAAGAAGGAACTCTTGCACAAAGTATCTTCTTTGTAAATATAGTCTTTAAAACCCGGCGTAGGAAGGTTGCAGATAACTAAAAAATAATTTCTAGATTAAAGAATAACAACACCCTCTGCCCGCTCTTTGTGAGAACGTGGGTCTAAAGTGATCTCAAACTCCGCACGATCACCTTCTTTGGCAACACGTGCATCCTTAACTGCAGAAATGTGAAAAAAAATCTCTTTTCCATCATTATCACATGTGATAAACCCAAAACCTTTTGTTTCATTAAAAAACTTAACTTTACCTGTCAACATAAAAAAAACTACCTCATCAAAAATTAAACACCATTCTTTAGAAACACCAAATAAATGCTTGGCAACAAACTTTTTTGAGATAGTTAGATCAATATCAAAAAATCTATCAAAAAAATCATCTTCCATAAGAATATTAAAAACTTAAGCAGAAATACAAGAAAAATACAATCTAAAAAAGAAAAAATATTCCCCATGTCCTAAAAACATGGTTTTGTCTATCAAAATCGTTTGATTTTTTACCTTAAACATATGTATGATGTAAATGCTAGATTGTTAGCTATGACGATAAACAGTATTCAGAATAAGCGTTGCGGACCCGGGGGCGGTACCCGGCGCCTCCACCAATAAATTAGCGGGGGGGTGAAATAGGATCGACGTACGTGTTAAAGGGGTACCTTTCGTTCGGCATTGCACCACCGTTATCGGGCTCTTTTTATAAGTGCAAACACAAATAATTCTCGTCGTCCAGCGCGCCGGGGTGCCAATGGCAACACTCTTGTTGCCAATCGCAACCGTCGTTCTATTCGAAGGGAAGCACTTCTCGCTGCTTAATAAAACAAGCAAGCGCGGTTTGGGGACACCGGGCAACAGAAGGTCCCCAAAAAACTTTAGGTGTTTAAAAACGGTAGTACAATATGGCGTATTTAGATTATGAGACACTCATAGAAAAAGAATTAATGAACGTTGCAAAGCGTGTTCTTGAAGAAGTAAATGAGCATGGAATTAAGGATCCTCATGCAATATATATAACGTTTTCTACACAGTATTCTGGCGTTATAATGCCAACATATTTACGTGAAGAATACCCATCTGAAATGACTATCATTTTGCAGTATCAATTTTGGGAGTTAAAAGTACACAAGCATGATTTCTCAATTATTCTCAGTTTTAACGAGCAAGAGGAGGAACTAACCATCCCCTTTAGTAGCCTCATTAACATATCAGATCCATCCTGTAATTTTGGTCTTGGATTTAATCCAGAAAACCCTAAATCCCCACCGGACAACAAAGAAAAAAATAAAAACAATGTTGTATCTATGGATCGGTTTCGTAAAAAATAATTAATGATTACCGAACCCTTCAAGTCTTTGGCTCAAGATGATGCGGGTACAAGCATCTTAACGCGTCTTTGGCGCTCCTACATAAAACCATACACATCCCATATTGCCCTCTCTTTTATATTTATGATTTTGTGCGCACTCACAACTGCCATCCTTGCAAAAATGATGGAGCCTGTCATTGACGACGTTTTTAAAAATGAAAACCTCCTACAACTCAAATGGGTTGTTGCAATCGTATTTATAGCATTTGTTGTCAAAGGTATTGCAACCTATGGTGAAGAGGTATTGATGAACTTTGTAGGTCAGTCTGTGATCTCTGACATACAAAAAAGCCTTTTTGAAAATATTGTGCGCTCAGATGTAGCGTTTTTTTACACACAACCGACAGGCAGCTTGGTCTCCCTTTGCACATACAATATTACACTGATCCGTCATATGATTGAAAACACCCTGAAAAGTCTTGGAAAAGATATATTCACAGTCTTTTTTCTCGTTTGTGTTATGTTTTATCAGGATACAACACTCTCTCTCATTGCTCTCGTTGTGTTTCCCATAGCCCTTTTTCCCCTGGTAAAAGTTGGAAGAAAAATGCGCCTCGTCTCAAAAAACACTCAAGATAAAACAGGAAATTGGGCCTCGTTTCTCACACAAGCTCTACAGGGAATCCGGCTCATAAAATCCTATAATATGGAAGCCCGAGAAATATCTTATGGCACAGCATATGTAGAACAATTGTTAGCCCTGTCTTTAAAATCTGGTCGCATAAAATCCCTCTCCTCCCCTATAATGGAAACCATTGGTGGTGGTGCAATTGTCATTGTCATTGCATATGGTGGTGTTCAAGTCATTGGAGGGCACAGCACAGCTGGTGCCTTTTTCTCATTTATCACAGCCCTTATCATGATGTATGAGCCTGCAAAACGTCTCGCAAAGCTGCATTCAAATCTTCAGGAAGGGCTCTCTGCCACAGCACAAATATTTTACATTATCGATATTCCTCCAAAAATACAATCCTCCCCCACATCTATTGCTCTCACTTTAAAAGAAGCGCGAGTTTCTTTTAATAATATTTCATTTTCATACACAAACAGCACGCCTCCGGTTCTAGAGAACGTAACAATTGAAGCACTTCCTGGAAAAAAAGTGGCACTTATAGGGCCCAGTGGGGGGGGAAATCAACACTCTTTAATCTTCTGTTACGCTTTTTTGAACCAAACACGGGATATATTTCGATTGATGGACACAATATCAAGGATATTACACTTACTTCTCTCAGAGATGTCATTGGATTTGTGAGCCAAGAAGTTATTCTCTTCAATATGACCATTCGTGAAAATATTTTATTTGGCCAACCTAATGCATCTCAGAAAGACGTTGAGGACGCCTCAAAAAATGCAGCAGCTCATGAGTTTATCTCATCCCTTCCAGAGGGTTACGATACCATCGTTGGGGAGTCTGGACTTAAGCTTTCTGGTGGGCAACGCCAACGCATTTCTCTTGCACGTGCCTTTTTAAAAAATGCCCCAATTTTACTTCTAGATGAAGCCACTTCCGCGCTTGACACCAAATCGGAAAAAATAATAAAAGAGTCTCTAGATAAGCTGAGTCAGGGAAAAACATGTCTTATTATTGCACACCGCCTTTCAACCACACAAAATGCAGACAAAATATATGTAATGAACCATGGAAAAATTATTGAATCTGGTTCTCACGAAACCCTGATAAAAACAAAAGGGTTATATCATCAACTTAACCAAAAACAGAGCAAAATACATGTTGAGGACAGTACTTGAAAATTCATCAATACAGTTGATTTTAGGATTCATTGCTTTTTTGTACATTCGATTTGTGTTTTGGACCTCAAGTTGGATTTATATCGGGTGTGAAAAGTTAGACAAAAACATCACAAATAATTCCCCAATCCTTGTTGCATTTTGGCATGGACAGATGTTGATGATGCCTTGTTTTTGGACCTATAATACCCCATTTTACATGTTGATCTCTGCTCATAAAGATGGGCGTCTTATCAAAAAAGTAGTGGATTTTTTTCATATTAAAACCATTACAGGATCGACACACAAAAGGGGATCTGTGGCGTTACGCAATATGTTGAGGGTGCTTAAAAAAAACGAAGCAATTGGTATTACACCAGATGGACCTCAAGGGCCTCGGCACCGCATCTCCAAAGGGACAGCTATAACAGCCCTGCTCTCACAGTGTCCACTACTTCCCGTCACATACTCTGTCAAATACAAGAAAACACTAAAATCATGGGACACCTTTATCATTCCACGCCCCTTTAACAAAGGAGTATTTATTGTGGGAAAACCAATTCAACCACCCAAAAAAAAGAAAGACATTCAAACATTCATCAAGTCCGTTTCTGAGGAAATGGATACAATTGATCAGATCGCTAGAAGCCAGGTGTTGGTATGATTGTGTACTATGCCTTCTTTACACTAATACTGCCATGGTTGTTTTTTCGAGAACACAATAAGAAAAACACATGTGCTCGCAAAGCGATATATAACAACCCACCCCCGAAGAATCCTGTTGTTTGGTGTCATGGAGCCAGCATTGGAGAATGCTCAGCTCTTTTACCTGTTGTGAAGGAAATTTCTGAAAAATTTCCACATACTCATATCGTTCTAACACATCAAACGGTTGGCGCCATACAAGCAGTTCAGTCAAAACTTCCACCTCAAGTCTTGATGCACTACCTTCCCTTCGATCACCCAAAATATGTCAATCGATTCTTAGACCACTGGAACCCTCGATGCATTTTTTGGATAGAGTCTGAGTTTTGGCCAGGATTTTTTACAGCAATCCAAAAAAGAAATATTCCCGCCTACTTACTGAACGGACGCCTCTCTCACAAATCGTACAAGGTCTGGTCTTACTTTTCATGGATTGCACGATATATTTTAAGTGTTTTCAAGGAGATCTATGTTAGCACACCTCATGATGTTGAAAAATTCTCCTCTCTCTTAAGATGCCCTACATATTTTGTCGGAAACTTAAAAGCATATACCCCGCTACCTATTGTAGATAAAACAAGCAAAGATGCACTTATATCCCAAATAAATGGTCGCCCCTTTTTTCTTGCAGCAAACACACACCCAGGTGAAGAAGGCATTGTGTTGAGTGCATTCACAAACCTTAAAAAAACACAAAAAGACTTATTGCTTATATTGGTTCCCAGAAAGCCTGAACGTGCCGAAGAAATTATAAGTACGGCAGGAAAGAAATACACTTGGGAACAGCGCTCTAAAAATAATAAAATAACAGAAAAAACAGACATATATATAGCAGACACATTTGGTGAGCTTGGAACATTTTTTTCCATATCCAATATTGTAATTATGGGAGGAAGTATTAAAGATTATGGTGGGCACAACATTATGGAGCCTGCAACTTGTAGCTGCGCGATCATCTCTGGTCCTTTTGTTGAAAATAACAAAGAAATATACGAGGATTTTCTACACAAAAAGGGCTGCCTTCTTGTCACAAAAGATACACTTGAAAAGACGATAAAAATTCTTCTAGGGGATTACACAAAAGTCAGCCATCTACAGCATCAAGCACAAGAAATTGCTCATCAACAAATGAATACTAAAAATAATTATATGAAAATAATAGAGAGAATTGTAAAACATGCCCTTCACTCCACCTAAATTTTGGCAAAATGGGGGATATATATCTACGATACTAAAACCCCTCGGATGGTGCTACAACGCTATCGTTCAGCATCACCTAAACAAAGCGGGTACCCCTGCCTCTGTCCCCGTAATTTGTATTGGAAACCTCAATATAGGCGGTGGAGGAAAAACACCGACAACTATTGCCCTTGCACGATACTTAAGCGAACTAGGAAACAATGTACATATTTTATCAAGAGGATATGGTGGAATACACAAGATATCACACCGCGTCCTAGCAGAGGACAACGCACAAGATGTCGGAGATGAGCCATGTCTGCTCTCACAGCACGGGACTGTTTGGGTTGGTGTAGATCGTGTTCAAAGTGCTCAACATGCAATTAAAGCAGGATCAACTATTCTCTTAATGGATGATGGGTTTCAAAATCCAGGACTAAAAAAAGATATTTCCCTTGTTGTGGTTGATGGAACAATAGGTTTTGGAAACGGTACAGTTTTTCCCTCTGGCCCTCTAAGAGAGTCTATAAAATCGGGTTTGAGCCGTGCAACAGCGGTGATGATTATCGGTACCCCCATACAGAAATTAACAGAAAATCTCAAATCATATTCCGGTCCTATTTTTCATACACAACCTATTTTTTCTCCTCCGAAAAATATTAAAAAATGCATAGCGTTTTCAGGAATCTCTCATCCTAAAAAATTCTTTGGGGCCCTGAGAAAAACGGGTATACAAATAGTACAAACTGTTTCTTTTCCAGATCATCATCATTTTACAGCAAAAGAACTACAAAAACTAAGGTATGCCTCCATAAAAAAAAAGGCCCCTCTTGTCACAACGGAGAAAGATTGGGTGCGCCTTACACCGGAATCACGCCGTAATATTCACATCCTTAAAATGTCTCTTGAACTTCCACAAGCACTCTACGCTATGATTCATAAAAGGATTGAAGTATGACACTACAAAAAACACTCTTCTATCTCTCCATAAAAACTTTCTACAAAACCGTTAACCGATTTCCAATCGATGGTAGTGTAAGGTTTTGTGGCATACTGGCAAAAACACTAGGTCCTCTTACCTCTGTAAATAAAATTGGAATAAAAAACTTAACAGAAGCCTTTCCAGAACTACCGGATAAAGAGAGGGGAAAAATTATGAAGGATTGCTGGGAAAACCTAGGTCATGTAGTTGCAGAAATTTGCCACGTAGATAAAATATTAAAAGATGAAAGCCGTGTTCTCATAAAAAATAAAGAAAAACTGAACTATGGAGTGAAACATGGAGCATTTTTTTTAGGTGCTCATCTAGGAAACTGGGAAATCTCTCGCGCTCCTTTTGTGCAACAGGGGGTTAAGATAAACCTGCTCGCGCGTGTTCATGAAAACCCTAAAATAGAAAAATTTATCCTAAAAACGCGAGAGAATGAAACCACAAAAATCATTCCCAGGACCGCACGAGGGGCAAAAGAATTACTCCGTGCAGTAGAAAAAAAAGAGTGTGTTGGGGCGCTGGTAGATCAACGGGCTCAAGATGGGGTGTTGATTCCTTTTTTTAACAGATCGGTCAAAGCACCTGTTTCTCTAGCGCGTCTAGCCATTAAGCACGATGTTCCCATCATTCCTGTCCAAATATCACGTGTCGGAAAAAAAACTTTTTTTGAGCTTACATTTCATGATCCTCTCAAGAAACCTGAAGAAAAAAATATCAATAAAGCAAGTATTTTGCTTATGCAGGACATGTACGAACATATAGAATCCTGGATTAAGAAAGATCCTGCTCAATGGCTTTGGCTTCACAACAGATGGAAGGATTCTCCAACATAAAGTTGGTAAATAGATGGTTGACAGAATGTGTAAAAAAATAACACAACGAGTATGTGTAGTATTTTATTCTTATTTATCAAAAAATCCCCATAATTATACTAACAAGTTATAACAAAAAAAAACTTACATACATCCTGTGTATAAATTACTTTCCCCGTTGACTATACTGGTGTTTTTTTCTCTAAATATTGATAGACTCTGTTGACAAAATTGTGCTAACAAAATCCACAGGGATATAGAACAAGAACTAATGAATTTATTATCTACCTTAAATCTAGAATGCTTAACAACTCCCCCGATCTGGCTTATGCGCCAGGCAGGTCGATATATGGGGTCATATAGAGCTATTAGAGAGAAAATTCCCTCTTTCATAGATCTTTGTCTCACACCACACCTGGTCTGCGATATCACGTGCCAACCTGTAGAGACCTTTCACATGGATGCGGGTATTTTGTTTTCTGATATTTTGATCATCCCTTACGCTCTTGGACAAAGCGTACACTTTGTTGAGAGAAATGGACCTATTCTTGGACCACTCGATCGAGATAAAATTCAGAAAGTAACAAGTTCGGTATTGTGTGAGACTCTTTCTCCTGTTTTTGAGAGTATATCTCAATTAAAACAAAAACCTACATTTCAAAACCTCCCTCTTATTGGTTTTTCTGGTGCACCATGGACCGTCTCTACCTATATGGTGGAGGGGAGAAAGTCTCAGGACCATTCTATGATTAAATCTATTGCATTTAGGGATGTTGGTGCTCAGGACGCTCTTATTGAGGTTCTGACACAGGCAACGGTAGCCTTTCTTAAGGCACAGATTGATGCAGGTGTTGATGTAATACAAATATTTGATACGTGGGCAAGTGCACTCTCGAGTCAGTATTTTGAGCGATGGTGCTTGTCTCCTCTTCTTACGATAGCGGAAGATCTTAAAAACCATAGACCAGACATAAAAATAATTTACTTTCCCAAGGGATGCTCTGGGTTGTACCCACTCTTATCAGAAACCTTGCCACATTTTGTAGATGGTATTAACATAGATCACAATATCACCCCTGACTTTGTAAAAAGGTTGTTTGGGGGGCGTTTGGCGATCCAAGGTGGACTTGATCCTGTGTTACTTCTTACGGGTGGTGCTGCTTGTTTTGATGCAGTTAGAGACTTGCTCAAATGTTACAAGGATGTTCCATATATATTCAATTTAAGTCATGGTGTTGTTCCAAAAACACCTGAAGATAATGTGGATGCGCTTGTGCGACAAGTTAAGGGAAAGATATGAAGAAGTGTGCTATTGTTTTGTTTAACTTGGGTGGACCGGATAGCTTGAGTGCAGTGCGCCCCTTTCTGTTTAATTTGTTTAACGACCCTGCGATTATTACTTTTCCTACCCCCCTTCGTTGGCTGTTAGCGCAACTGATCTCTAGATATCGTGTTAGTGCGGCTCAAGAGATTTATCGGTCGCTTTCTGGCCGGTCTCCAATCTTGTTGGAAACAGAAAATCAAGCGTATTCTTTAGAAAAAAAACTTGGGGCAGGATATAGGGTGTTTGTTGTAATGCGCTACTGGAATCCTCGACTGAAAGATGTGTTGCCTAGGATCGAGGAATTTGATCCAGATGAAATAGTGCTTTTGCCATTATACCCTCAGTACTCCACAACAACATCTAGGTCATCTTTGCGTGAGTGGGATGCTCTGTATACCGGTGCTGCTTCTGTAAAGAAGGTGTGTTGTTATCCAAATTCACCAGAACTTATCTATTTTTTTGTTCAAAAAATTCGTGTAGGTATTGATGCGGTAAAAGAATATGGGCGACCCAGTGTTGCTTTAACAGCACATGGATTGCCCTTAAAAATTGTTAATTCTGGAGATCCCTACCCCTATCAAATAGAGGAAACAGCTCGTTTAATACGTGCGGCGTGGAAAGAAGATGAGCCAGTAGACTTTACTGTTTGCTATCAAAGTAAGGTTGGACCACTTCCTTGGCTTTTACCTTCTACCGAAGAAGTGATTAAAGGAGTCTCTTCTCAAGGGCGCCCGCTTGTTGTGGTGCCTATAAGTTTTGTTTCTGAGCACGCAGAAACCCTTGTGGAACTAGATATAGAGTATAAAGATCTAGCATTTGAGTGTGGAGCACCCGCATACTATCGAGTCATGACACCGAGCTCAGATCCCTTGTTTATTTCGAGCCTTTCGAGAATGATAGAGGAGGTGAAAAACAATGATACAAAGCACACATACAAAACATATACATGCAAAAACTCTTATTCCCAGTGTTATCAACAAAAAGATACTTAATATGTCCGATGGTTTTCAAACTTATTATTTATGGATAAAATCTATCCATTTGTTCTCTGTAATATCTTGGGGGGCAGGACTTTTTTATTTGCCCCGGCTTTTTGTTTACCACTCCCAGGTGCCCCTTGAGTCGGGAAGAGATGAAATGTTAAAAACTATGGAGAAACGACTTTTAAAAATTATTGTGACTCCCAGTATGTTGGGGGTTTTTTTAACGGGGCTAGTTTTAATTCTGACTCCTGGTGTTGTTGATTTAAAAAGTGGTTGGCTGCAACTTAAGTTATTTCTTGTATGTTGTTTGTGTGCATATCACGGGATGTGTGCAAAGTACGTTTTTCAGTTTTTTAAAGGCCAAAACACACGTGATCACAAATTTTATCGCCTTTTTAACGAAATTCCTCCTTTAATTTTTTTAATTATTGTAGTATTAGTAATTGTGAAGCCGTTCTGAGCTTCATATGATCAGCTCCCATATTTCTGTTAAAAACAGCGAGAGAGAATGGACCTACAAGAAATTAAGCATAAATCTCCTAAGGATTTATTAGCTCAAGCAGAAGAACTGTCTATTGAGAATGCGAGCAATATGCGCAAGCAAGATCTAGTTTATGCGATTCTCAAAAAGCTTGCGGCGGATGATATACATATTCGTGCCGAAGGGGTAATTGAAGTCCTTCAGGATGGGTTTGGTTTTTTAAGATCTCAGCAGGAAAATTATTTGCCTGGCCCAGATGATTTGTATGTCTCGCATAGTCAAATTAGACGTTTTTCTTTGCGAACAGGAGATACGGTCCGTGGACGAATACGTCCTCCGAAAGATGGGGAGCGATATTTTGCCCTCTCTAAGGTTGAACAGGTTAATTTTGGGTCACCTGAAAAAATTAAGCACCGCATTAATTTTGATAATTTGATACCTTTGTACCCAGAGGATCGCTTGCAGTTAGAGTCTGAAAAGCCTCGTGAGGCCGGAAAGCTTACCGCACGCGTGATTGATTTGGTTGCTCCACTAGGAAAAGGTCAACGTGGCCTTGTTGTTGCTCCGCCTCGCACAGGTAAAACAGTAATGTTACAAAATATAGCCCATGCTATTACGGACAATTATCCAGATGTGTATCTGTTTTTTTTGATGATAGATGAACGACCTGAGGAGGTCACAGATATGGCACGTTCCATTAAGGGAGAGGTAGTGAGTTCTACGTTTGACGAGCCGGCATCACGTCACATTCAAGTAGCTGAAATGGTGATTGAAAAGGCAAAGCGTCTTGTGGAGATGGGACGTGATATTGTGGTGGTTTTGGATTCCATCACTCGACTTGCGCGTGCTTATAATACGATTATCCCCTCATCGGGTAAGGTCTTAACAGGTGGCGTTGATGCAAATGCTCTCCAGAGGCCCAAACGTTTGTTTGGTGCAGCACGTAATATAGAAGGAGGGGGGTCTTTAACTATTTTAGGTACTGCCCTGATTGATACAGGATCTCGAATGGATGAAGTGATTTTTGAGGAGTTCAAGGGAACAGGTAACTCAGAAATTGTTTTGGATCGGAAACTATCTGATAAAAGAACGTTTCCTGCGATTGATGTGAATAAATCCGGAACACGTAAAGAAGAGCTGTTGATAGACAGGGTGACTCTTTCTAAAATGTGGGTTTTGCGCCGTGTTTTGAATCCCATGGGTGTTGTAGATGGTATAGAATTTTTATCAGACAAGCTTCGAGAGACAAAATCAAATTCAGACTTCTTTCATTCTATGAATGGTTAGATCTGTGAATGATATTGTATATAACATTTTCAGAATTATTTTTTATTTATTTTTTACACATATCTCAAAAAAAAATAAGAAACCATCTTTCTCCCATGGCTTCCTTGATTTTAGCTATGCTTGGCTTGACATAAATAAATGCTCGACCTTGTGAAAGGTGTGGGTGCAGTAAGGTAGTGTTCGCAAGATATACGTTGTGAACTCTTATCGAGGAATCCTGATAGCGCGTATACGGTTTTTTCCTCACAGTAGATGTGGGAGCAAGTGTTTTTGTTGTTTCCGGGAGGAGGTATTTTACCGTTAAGAGATGTGGATCAGTAAAGAAGAGAAATTTGTACACCATGTTTCACGTGAAACATGGCCCGTCTTTTTTTGAGAGCTTTTAGTCCCAGTCTCTCAATAAGTATATTTATTTTGCCTTCTTCTCCTATAAGTGTGCCGTCTTCTCTTGAGTGGTCAAAAGTATGTGGTGAGTAGAAGTGTCTCTTTTGCAATTTTTTTAAGGAAGAGTGCAATTATTAGGAATGAACCCATATCGTTTTATGGTGAGTTAATCCCATGTTATGGCCAATGAATAGGGAAAAATTCTTCTGTTCGAGTACATTTCTATCTAGACAATTTTTGTGATTTTTTTTACACTTAGTAGGTCTTTAGGAGAGCTCTCTATGGCGAAAATTATTTCCATTGCTAATCAAAAAGGTGGGGTTGGAAAAACAACAACGTCTGTTAATCTTTCAACCGCTTTGGCAGCGACCAAACGAAAAATTTTGCTTCTAGACCTTGATCCACAAGGGAACGCAAGTACAGGATTCGGCATCTCTTATCGTAACAGAACGCCTGGAGCATATGAACTGATTACACACCATGCGTCTTTTTTAGATACGATGCAGTCGACGTATATTCCAGGTTTAGATATTGTACCAGCCTCCACAGATCTTGTGGGGGCGGAAATAGAGCTTGTGAACATGCAACATCGTGAAATGCGCCTGAAGGATGCGTTGCTCTCAGCTCTAGATAGTTATGATTATATTATGATTGATTGTCCTCCTGCACTTGGGCTGTTGACCTTAAACGCTTTTGTGATCTCTGGTAGTGTCTTGATTCCTCTTCAATGTGAGTATTATGCCCTTGAAGGCTTATCTCACTTGTTAAAAACCATAGATGTTGTTAGGGATCACTACAACCACGATCTTATGATCGAGGGAATTTTGATGACCATGTTTGATAGTAGGAACAGCATATCACAGGCGGTGGTTGATGATGTGAAGCAGCATATGGGAAAAAAGGTTTTTAATGTGATGATTCCTAGAAATGTTAAGGTTTCTGAGGCGCCCTCTCATGGCCTCCCCGTGTTAATTTATGATATGAAGAGCCCAGGATCTCAGTCCTACATCAATCTTGCGAGTGAGCTTATTCGTAAGGAGGGAAGTTGATCCATGTTGCGTGATGGTACACAAAAGCTTGGAAAGGGTTTATCTGCTCTTTTAGGTGACACTGCTTGTGAGAGAGTTGGAAACGATGAGAAGACCCTTGGCATAGATCTAGAGCATGTCTCTGATATCATGTTAGACACTATTAAACTGGGAAAATACCAGCCAAGACAGAATTTTGATGAGACAGAAATAGACAATCTTGCAAAATCAATTCAAGAAAATGGCTTACTACAACCTATTTTAGTGCGCCGCATATCTGAAAATGACTATGAGCTTATTGCTGGTGAAAGACGCTGGCATGCCATGAAGGCTCTTGGTTTTTTGACCATTCCAAGCATTATAAAAGATTTTTCTGAAAAAGAATCCCTTTCTGTTGCTCTGGTAGAGAATATACAACGCGAGAACTTATTACCTCTTGAAGAAGCGTGTGCTTTGGATCGTCTTATTGTTTCTCTAGGGTATACACAAGAAGAGGTAGGGATATCTATTGGCAAAAGCAGGAGTTATGTAAGTAATTCCTTGCGCCTGTTGCAGTTACCAGACTTTGTTATGGAAGATTTGAAGCAAAACAAGTTATCCGCAGGGCATGCGCGAGCATTGTTAGGGCTAGATCCCACCCTGACTAAGGAAATTTTATTAGATATTAAAAATAATCGCCTTAATGTCCGCCAAGTAGAGCTTCTAGTTCGTTCCAAAAAAAAGAGTGGTGGATTAGAGCGACGCAAAACAATGAAACAAAAAACACATTATGTCTCTGATGAGGAAGTTATGGAGCGGGCAATGTTAGATGAGGATGCACTCACATTAACAACCCATATAGAAGCGAAGCTTGGTCTGAAAGTTTCTCTTAATTTATCTCAGGGAGTTGGTGATATTGTATTGAAGGTACCCAACTTGGAAACACTAGATTTATTTATGGAAA
Source organism: Alphaproteobacteria bacterium (assembly GCA_965178295.1). Taxonomy (GTDB): domain Bacteria; phylum Pseudomonadota; class Alphaproteobacteria; order UBA7879; family UBA7879; genus CBCXTT01. The sequence goes on from CBCXTT010000002.1 coordinate 268,624, forward strand.
AAATTAGTACAATAGGACGCTAAGATTGTGTGTATAAAGTTTGGGGAAAATACAGAAATTTACTTTTAAATGTTTTGGGGTCAAAAGTCGAAAAATGTTTATGAATCCTTTCTTTTCTGGTATCCCGCATGAACAAATTTTAACAAGACTAGTGGGTGTGGATAAGTCTGTTGTGAAAAAGAAAGTGCTTGTATGTTGTGCGATAAAAAATAAAAAATATTCATCTATTTTTAATACTTGAGATCAACTGATAATTATCACAGGGTGCTCTATTGAGAGAAATTGTATTAGATACTGAAACAACTGGATTCGATCCTTTAAAGGGCCATCGTATTGTAGAAATTGGATGTGTTGAGCTTATCAATGGTGTGCCCAGTGGGTCCTATTTTCAAAAATATATTAATCCAGAGCGTGATGTACCTGAGAGTGCTTTTCGTGTGCACGGGTTATCCAGAAAATTTTTGCAGGACTTTCATCGATTTCAAGATGTTGTAAAAGAGTTTTTAGATTTTATTAGCTCCGACTCTCTTGTCATTCATAATTCTGCTTTTGATATAAAGTTTTTGAACGCAGAATTAGAATGGGCTGGGGCGCCCTTGATTCAAGAAAATACGATTATTGATACTCTGCAGATAGCAAGAAAGAAATTTCCAGGCTCTCCGTTAAGTTTGGATGCACTATGTCGTCGGTTTGATATTAATAATACGCACAGAGAGAAGCATGGAGCGCTTCTGGATTCCGAGATATTATCAGAAGTGTATATAGAGCTGATGGGGGGGCGTCAGAAAAGATTATTTTCTGCATCAGCCGATGAAAATTCAGAAGCTGATGCAACAGGTAGTATTGCTTTTTCGAAAAAGAAATTTGAAATACGTTACTTTTATGCAACGCAAGAGGAAAAAAAGATCCATAAAAAGTTTGTGCAAGAACTTAAGGATCCGATCTGGAATTGTATTTTTTCTTATAGGTATTGACACTAAAAGGAATTGTTAGTGCATACAATCCACCTAAGACGAGCAAGGAGAGCCAAGGCATCGTCACAAAGGACACCCCGTATAAGGCGATAAACATAAAGACGATACCGCCATATTTTCTGGGCACGCTACCAGATTTGATAGAAAATGTGGGAATTCTGCTCATGGTAAGGATAGATATTAATGGAAGGTACATGCCATAGAGGGAAGGTGGCATCATATGCGTTGTGTCAAAGCAAAGATCGAGTACAATAGGCATCACACTATATAAAGCCCCAACTGGGGCTGCAAAACCTAAAAAGAAGTTTTTAGGGACCCGCTCTTCCTCATCCTCGTTGAGGAGAGTATTAAAGCGCGCAAGACGAAATATCATGCATACAATAAAAAAGAGAATAATGGCCCAGCCCAGGCTGTGTAGGCTGTTCAAACTGTACAGATAAATCACTAAGGCTGGTACAATACCAAAATTACATGCGTCTGCAAGAGAATCAAGTTCCGCACCAAAGCGGGAGGTTCCTCCTAGTAGGCGAGCAATTCGTCCATCCAGTCCATCAAGAACGGCAGCTATGAGCAGACACGCCATTACCCAGGTCCAGTTTTCCAGCAGGGCAAAACGAATAGCGCTAAATCCCACGCATATAGCCATCATTGTGATCACATTGGGAATGATACGATTAAAAGGGATAGCGCGTATGTTTTTTGTATCGTTCATGAGCACACAGAGCCCTCACGTTCTTTTTCAGTGCTTTCTAAGTCAGCAATTACGACCTCACCAGCAATCATTGTTTGCCCTTTAATTACAAGTGGTGAGGTGCCATGTGGTAAAAATACGTCCACACGACTGCCGAAGCGAATCAGTCCAAAACGTTGTCCAGTTTGCAGTGTTTCTCCAATTGAAATATCACAACGAATTCGCCGTGCAATTAGTCCTGCAATTTGCACAAATCCTACTTTTTTATTGTCCTTTGTGGTTACTGTAAAGTATTGCCGCTCATTATGCTCGCTTGCTTTATCTAATGAAGCATTCAGGAATTTTCCAGAATGGTAATGGGTTGAGGTAAGAGTTCCTGCGATAGGAATACGATTAACGTGTACATTAAAAATATTCATAAACACACTGACACGTGTGAGTTTTTTTGTTCCCATGTTAAGCTCTTTTGGAGGCACCATAGATGTTATCATCTGTACGATTCCATCTGCTGGACTTATAATAAGACCGTCTCTCGTGGGTGTTACACGCTCTGGGTTTCTAAAAAAGTACAAGCACCAAACTGTCATAACAGCGCCTAATATGCCGAATAATGGTATGATATGCCATAGAATTAGTGCAATAACACCAAAAATTACAGAAAAAATAATCCCTTCTTCATGTATAAGGGGCAGCCAATTTTTTTTAAACACGAATATCCTCAATTTTCAAGAGATGGTGGGCGTAACTGGGATTGAACCAGTGACCCCTACGATGTCAACGTAGTGCTCTACCGCTGAGCTATACGCCCAAAACCTTCTCCTTACTTACCTGTTTTTTTTTCAAAAATCAAGACTTGGCAATGAGTTTAAGGAACGAAGATAATCTGTGAATTCGGATAAGTAGTGCTCTGCACACCCTATGGTATTGTAGGATGATGCTAAGCATCTCGTACGATAGGTAGGTTGCACACATTATGAATATAATTGATCTATGTTACTAGAGATATCCCATATTGTTTAGAGGCGCCTCGTAACGCTGATATTTTTCTTCATGTGTAGACACGTTTGGGTCGCACGAGTCTCTCGCGCTCTTCTATTCATATTGCACTAGAGATTTTTAAAATATTTTGTGTTTTGGGACTGATGGTTTAGCTTAGCCAAGCTATTGCCTAATATTATGTCGTGTTCTACCGAATCTTAGGTTTGATTGAACACTTGTATGCACTTTACTCAAGAGGAATAGAAATCGCCTCAGCACAAACTATTTTTAATAGCATTTAATTCTAGAATCTAGATTTTTAAGATCGACTATGTCTAGCGCATGCAATGCACTGCTCAATACTTTCTGAGTATTATATCGCACGCGATACAAGACATTTCACAATAAGATTAGAACACTTTTTGTCATGATGCGTATCTCTATTATAAAACTACACCTGCCCTTGTCTTATGACACTTGTGTTATTTCAGGATGGCCATACGTTATTTTTTCAACTACTTTATTGCTTAAATCGTCAAAAATATTAGAAAAAACAGGATGATCAGCAATAGGAGTGCCTGTATCTGCGCTATTTCGAATTTCCCATGCTAGGGGGATATGTGCTAACAGCTCTATATTGTGTAACTGATGTGTGCGATCTTGACCAAATGGATGGGTGGTTTCGTTGCAGTTCGGACATGTAAAACTGCTCATGTTTTCTACAAGTCCTATGATAGGGATGGAGAGAGTGCAATACATGTCTCTACTTTTGTGCACATCAATGTAGGCTAAATCTTGCGGTGTCGTTACCAGAACGACGCCATCTATGGGAATAATTTGTGTAAGGCTTAGATGTGCATCACCGGTGCCTGGGGGCATATCAATAATTAAGTAATCTAGATCACCCCATACCACATCTTCAAGAAACTGTTGTACTGCAAGCTGGACCATCGGTCCACGCCAGATAACAGCTTTTTCTGGGGCAATTAAAAACCCCATAGACATAACAGGCATAGATTTATACATATTAGGAATCATTTTGCCGTGTTCTTTTTTAGGTGGTGCTTGAACCCCAAGCATAGTAGGAATTGAGGGACCATAGATATCGAGATCAAGCAGCCCTACCTTGTTGCCTTTTTGCATGAGGCTATAAGCTAGATTAACGGCGATAAGAGATTTTCCAACACCACCTTTTCCCGAAGAAACCGCAATGATGTGTCTTATGTTTGGTAATGTCAGTTTTTCTGTTCGGAGTTTGTGTGGCCCCTGATTTTTGCGTTGATGAAGCGTGAGAATCAGATCTATCGTGCGTCCCTTGGAAAGATTTTTTAGCAAGGCTTCTGTTTTTGACTTAAGTTGCATACCTTCTCGGGCTTGCTCATGCGTGAGTTCTAATATGATACGTATTTTTTCTGATGTCACATCTATAGATTGTACCATACCCAGATCAACAATGTTTTGATTAGATATCTTGTCTTTTAATTGCGCCAATACATCCCGCACTTTTTGTTTTTCTAAGCTTGTATTGTCCATTTTATACTCCCGAAGTTATGCTATCTAAAAATCAATTGATTTCCATGCGTCTAAAGCATATAACACATAAGTGTAGCTTCACAATCATGAAAGAAGGGCGCGCGCATGAAGGAATTATTTATTCATATGAATGAAAGCCCATGGGGATCTAAAAAATCTTGGTCCAGTAATGGGCCTTCAAAAGGTCCAAATATTGAAGAACTGTTTAAGGGTGGCGGTCCCTCCTTCCCATTTAGAAATAGAGTATTGTATAGCGTTATCATTGTTTTATGCGCGGCGCTTTGGTTGGGTAGCGGTCTTTATCAGATCAATCCCGATGAAGAAGGGTTGGTTCTAAGGTTTGGCGCACTGAATCGCGTGACTGGGCCAGGGTGGCATTATCACCTACCCTTTCCTGTAGAGCGGATTTGGAAGCAAAAAGTGACGACAACAAATCAAATTACCATTGGCTTTGGAAATCCAGATGAAAGTTTGATGCTTACGGGAGATCGTAATATTGTGGATGCAAGTATCATTGTGCAATGGCACATAAAAGATGCGGAGGCGTTCCTATTTAACATAAGAGATCCCCAACATACGGTCAAAGCAGCTACTGAGAGTGCTATTCGAGAAATTATTGGTCAGACACCGATTGATGAAACTTTTGCAGAAGGACGTGCAGAGATTCAAGAAAAGGCACGTACACTTGTGCAGAATATTTTAGATAGCTATGGGGCCGGTATTCAAATTACAGAGGTGAATTTGAAAGATGTAAATCCGCCTCCACCAGTTATTGAATCGTTTAGAGAGGTGGATCGGGCGTATGCTGATCAGGAGCGCATGTTTAATGAAGCGCAGGCGTACTACAATGATGTTGTACCGCGCGCGCGCGGTGAGGCCGCGAAACTCACCGAGCAGGGAATAGCAGATAAGGCATCGGCGATTGCAGGTGCAGACGGTGAGGTTGCCCGTTTTAACGCATTTAGAGAAGAAAAAAAGAGTGATAGCACTCTTGAGGATAGACTGTATTTAGAGACGATGGAAAATATTTTGAAAGATGCGCGTAAAGTTGTTGTGAGCAGCCATACTGGAGCTTTCTTACCGCATATGGCTATTGGGGCGCTCACACAAGACAAAACGGGCAGCATGGCCAAGGAGGGAAATCATGCATAAATCTTTTGCAGTTCTTATTGCTTTCTTTCTTTTGACGGTAGTCGTCTTGATGGAGTCAGCGTTTGTTTTAGATCCACGTGAGCAAGCGCTCGTCCTTGAGTTTGGTCAGCCAAAGCGTGTTATAAAAACAGCAGGACTACATTGGAAGCTTCCGTTTATGGAAAGCCTTGCGGTTTATGATAAACGTATTCTTGGTCTTGATATTCCGCCAGAGGAACTGATTTCCGCAGACAAAAATAGATTGGTAGTAGATACTCACACGCGATTTAAAATTGTTGATCCATTGAAGTTTTACCAAACAGCCGGCACAGAGGCACGGGCGGCACAACTGTTAGCAGCGCAAATATCCCCAGATTTGAGAAAAGTATTGGGTCGTATATCTTTTTCAGAGCTTTTGTCCTCAAGACGTTTGGAGATGATGGATCAGGTGCAGAAAGAAGTTTCAGAGTCAGCAAGCTCTCTAGGAGTAGAAATTGTAGATATTCGCATCCGTAGAGCAGACGTACCAAAGCAAAATAGTGAGGCGATTTATCGTCGCATGAATAGTGAGCGCGAACGTTTTGCAAAAGAATTAAGAGCAAAGGGGCGTGAACGGGCTCAAAGAATTCGTGCGGGGGGTGATCGTGAGAGTACAATTATCCTTGCGGAAGCAAAGCGAGATGCGAACCAGCTTTCAGCAGAGGGAGATAAGATTGCGGCTAGAATTTATGCGAAGGCATATCAGTCAGATAAGAATTTTTATAAGTTCTTTAGGTCGTTGCGTGCATATGAAACAGCATTTAAATCGGGAGCTCTGACCACTGTTGTAATGGATCCACGTGACACCAAGTTTTTAAGTACTTGGAGAAAACCTTAATGTGCAAACAACTGCTTTAAAGCTTGCAGATTGAGGTGAGTGTGTATTAACATAAGAACGTTTAAGTATCTTTAATGTATGAGGTGATGTCATGGATTTTGATTCAAATAAGAGAACTGTTGTTCGGCGGACGTCTGAGGTAGAAGATACTTCTATAGATCAGGGGCTGCGTAGCTATATGCTCAAGGTTTATAATTACATGTTCGCAGGCCTTTCTGTTACAGGTGTGGTGGCTTATGCTGTGTCAACATCTGAGCAAATGTTAACAGTGCTGCATGGAGGGATAGGTTGGTTACTGTTTTTTGCAATGCTGGGCATTGCGTTTTTCATGCCCGCACGCATTAACCGTATTCAGGCATCGACGGCTCAGATTCTATTCATAACATTTTCTGTATTGATGGGCGCATCCCTATCTTACATTTTTATTTTGTATACACAATCTAGTGTTGCGAGAGCTTTTTTCATTACTGCAACGATGTTTGGTGCGATGAGTATGTATGGGTATACAACGAAAAAAGATCTCTCCCATATGGGCTCTATTTTGTTCATGGGGTTAATTGGAATTGTAATCGCAAGCGTGGTAAATATTTTTATGGCCAGCAGTATGCTGTCTTTGATTATTTCTGTTTTAGCAGTTATTATTTTCACAGGTTTGACAGCCTACGACACTCAACGAATCAAAGAAATTTATTATGCACGAGATACAGCCGATGCTGTTGAAAAAAAATCTATTCTAGGGGCTTTTGCACTCTACTTAGATTTTGTTAATCTTTTTACAGCCCTTTTAAGTCTAATAGGTGAACGGAAATAAGATTTTGTTCAGCGGAAACGCTCAAAGAGTTTTGCATGAATACGCGAGCACATTTTCATTATAGTGTTTCCACTTTTGAAGACGAGTATAGCGTATATTGAGCGCTGTACTGCACGGTGTCTAGTATTGTGTAAACTGTGTCAGATGGCGTTTCCTTCTTGTGTCACTGCATCGTTTTATGACAGAGAATGTATTTGATGATGACAGGAAATTGAAGAAAAAGGGAGATTGTACAGACCTGATAAGCAGTGGGAGAATCTGTAAGGTGCACCCCTGTGGTTGTGTAGGACATCAACAATTTGGGGCCGTTGACCATAAGTATGCAACGTAGATATAGAGTGCTGCAACGCAGGGAGACGGCATGCCTAGAATGATAAGCCTCACACCATTTTTTTTATTTCTTCTTATATTTTTAGGGAGCGGTATTTATTATCATATTCAGGGCGCTGATTTTTCTTTTTATCAGGTTCCAGCGGCAGTTGCTATTCTTCCCGCTATTGTTTTAGCCTTTCTTATAGGATGTGGGCCCTTTCAAGAACGTGTTGATATTTTAATGCGTGGTATGGGTAATCCTAATATTTTAACCATGTGTGTGGTCTTTTTATTGGCCGGTGCGTTTGGCGTTCTTACCAAACACATCGGCGCAATCAACACAATTGTGAACATGACTTTATCTTGGTTGCCAGCACAAGGATTATTACCAGGAATTTTTCTAATTTCAGCTTTTGTGTCGCTGTCTATTGGGACATCTATGGGTGTGATTGCAGCGTTAACACCGATGGCTATTGGGTTTGCGGAAAATAGTGACATTTCTTTATCCTTAATTGTGGGTACCATTATAAGTGGGGCTATGTTTGGGGATAACCTTTCTATGATTTCCGATACGACCATTGCGGCTGTGGAGACTCAGGGTGCAAGGTTACGAGATAAGTGGCGTCTCAATGCTCGAATAGCATTGATTGCAGGATGCATGATGATAGTGAGTCTATTTTTTTTGACACCAAGCACTCAAGCTTCTTTTCATGCTTTAACCTATGATCCCCTACAAGCAATACCCTATGCGTTAATTATAGCTCTTGTACTTTTAGGGTGCGATGTATTTTTGGTTCTTTTTTTAGGTATTATATCTGCGGGGTGTGTAGGATTTCTTGGGGAGAACTATACCCTTGCAAAATATGCACAAGATATTTCAGAGGGATTTCTGTCCATGAATGATATATTGATTTTGTCTCTCTTCGTCGGCGGCCTTAGTGCGTTTATGAAGGAACAGGGGGGAGTTCAATACATTATGGAAAAAATAGAGACTATTATGGGGGGGGAGCAGAAAAATGGACGGCGTGCCCAGCTGATGATTGGAGCTGTTGCAAGTGTGAGTGATATTTGTGTTGCAAACAATACAATTGCCATCATTTTAAGTGGAGACATTGCAAAAAAAATTTCTATCTTCCATCGCATTCCCGCGTATAAATCTGCATGCTGGCTTTCGATATTCTCGTGTGTATTTCAAGGCATATTACCATACAGTGCACAAATTTTACTGGCGTCCAGTTTATCTGGCGCGTCTCCTCTAAGCATAGCGACCAGTGTGTATTATTGTTATTTTTTAGGCGCAACCACCATCTGTTATATTTTATGCTCAAAAAGAGGATGATGTTTTATCGAGGCATTCTACACGTAATGATTGATTCTTTCTGGCTACCCACGGCAATGATTGCAGATAAGATCCTTTGAAGATTATTGATACAGAATTCTTTTTTCATTTCTTTGCTTTCTTTGAGTGGATAATGCTAGTCCTGACACGTCCCACACGATTTTTCCCTTTTGGGTACATGGGCGGTTTTTCTGCAATCCATCACACATGATATATCATTAGAGTCAAATAGAGCGGGATATTCGCAATGCCATTATGAGAGAGGGGATTGTGTAGGTGAAAAATTTTTAAGGAGATTACCTATATACAATGCGCTATTTTTCATCCATTGCTCACTGCAGAGGTAATATATTAAAATATGGGCCTGGAATCAAGGGCATCGGATTTTGGTGTTAAGGCTGGAAAAAATTCCACTGCAATTTTGATCACGCAAATAGATGTAAGAAAAATTTCCAAGATATCCTAGAAACTTTTGCTAAAACAGGCTATCCATCTTGTATCCCCGACGGTGCACAATGATCAGCATCTATTGTCTTGCAGTGTTTAATAGCGTTTAATATTGATCTCCCTTTCTTGATTAGCATTTGTGTGCCGGGTGAGCATCGTGCGCAAGTGGTTGATTGGAAGGGGGCATGTTGCATGCATCTCAATCTATCCTTTCCTCTCCAGGAGACTAATGTTTTTTGCAGAGGTTTCAGGAATTAAACAGCGTTCTTTGCTCTTTTTACTCTGCTCTTTTTATGCTGCATCTCTTCGAGATCGAAAGATAGCGTATTCAATGATCGGGCATGTGGTGCACAGTCCTGATGACTCTGTAGTTTTGCTGGAAAGCACATATCGTACTGGAAACATTTCTTTCATATATTTCCCTTAACCTATAAGAGTATGTGCGGCGTCACTATAAATCTTACGCTATTGCTGGGGGGGTAGTTATTGACAGGATCATACAAGCCGGAACAATGAAAAAAATCATAATACGGCTTTGATAATAATGTATGACTGAATGGTATTTGAAAAATACCTGATTGCCGCTTATTGCGCAATAAGCGCAGACTGCTTTGTACCCTGTGTTTTCCCCGATCTCTTGACGAGGTATTAGCACCTTCTGGTGCTTAGATGCGCATATCGGGGTCTTTGATTTAAACAGCCAAGCATTCTTATCAATCACTCGCCTCACTTAGCGCCTCTCTGTGCGCAGTGTAGAGGCTGAATTTTGGCGCTTTTTGCCCCCCTTATAAGACATCGATGAAGCAAGAAAACGCCGAGACGCTATGTCGTCCATGACACACAAACTATTTTTATTACACACTGATGCAGTTTAGTATAGTATATTACACCTGCGCTGGTCAGTAAAGATGAGCGCTTGCTACAGTGATATTCATTTATGAGGAGACGTTATAGTATGCGATATGTTTTGTCAGCTTTTGTGGCTATGCTTGCAACAAGTGTGTTATGTGCAGGAGATGTGGGGGTGTCTAAAATATTCTCGCGGGCAACAAAAGGGAAAAATGGGGCTGTGTTTTTTACTCTAGAAAATACATCTAGTCGTGCTATAAAGTTGATTGCAGCGGAAAGTGATGTGTCTGATGAAGTGGAGCTCCATGATCATATAAAAGAAGGTGATATCTTTCGTATGCGTCAAGTGCCATATATAGTAGTTCCTGAAAATGGAACAGCCATTCTTAAGCCTTCCAGTCTTCATGTCATGCTACTTGGTCTGAAGACGCCATTAGACGAAGGCAGCGTGTTCAATATGACGTTAGTGTTTGATAATGATGAACGACACGTGATTACAGTACCTATCGGCACTCCCGGTCAAATGTCAGGATGTTGCGGAGAGTGCAATAAAGGGAAAAAATCTTAATGTCCCAAGACTATAAAGACACCGTTTTTTTGCCGAAAACAAAGTTTTCTATGAAAGCACGACTGGCTAAAAAAGAGCCAGTTCTCGCTCAAGAGTGGTATGATGCACGTGTCTATTTAAAGCGCCAGATGCGAGGCAGCGATGAAAAGACCTTTGTGTTGCACGATGGACCGCCTTACGCAAATGGTCATCTGCACATGGGGCACGCTCTGAACAAGATTTTAAAAGATGTTTTTTTGAAATATAAAGCGATGATGGGCAACAAAACTCCTTATCGTCCTGGATGGGATTGCCACGGTCTTCCCATTGAATGGATGGTAGAAGAGCAATACCGTAAAGCTGGAAAAGATAAGGATGCAGTTTCTGTCTTAGAATTCCGTAAGGAATGCCGTTATTTTGCTGAAAAATGGGTAAAGATTCAAGCAGCAGAATTTCGTCGCCTTGGAGTCATTGCGGACTGGGATAACCCCTACCGCACAATGGACAAATCGTCTGAAGCACTGATTATAAAAGACTTGCACCATTTTTTGATGAATGGTGGCCTCTATAAGGGAGAAAAACCTGTTTTCTGGTCTGTGGTCGAGAAAACTGCTTTAGCAGAAGCAGAAGTAGAATACAAAGATAAAACGTCTCCCTCAATTTTTGTGCGATTTCCTGTGGTGGATGCGGCGCATGCCAGCCTTATAGGCGCGTATGCTGTTGTTTGGACTACTACACCTTGGACGTTACCAGGAAATCAGGCTATTGCGTATCACGCAGATCATTCTTATGTTGTATTATCCGTTCAAGATGGCCCGCGCTCTGGGGAAAAATTTCTTGTTGCGCGTGATCGTAAGTCAGCTTTTCTAGAAAAAACGGCACTGCATTGCTCTGTTGAGGAAACTGTGGATGGTAAACAATTAGCAGGTAGTATTTGTGCGCATCCATTGCGCGATGCAGGCTATGCGCTTGACGTACCGTTTCTTCCCGGTGATCATGTAACGTTGGAGCAAGGAACGGGTCTTGTGCACACGGCTCCAGCGCACGGTGTAGATGACTTTCACCTAGGGCAAAAATTTAATCTAGATATATACCAACCTGTAAGGCCTGATGGCATTTATTACGAGCATGTTCCTGTATTTGCAGGTGATCATGTTTACACAGTGCATACAAAAGTATTAGAAATGTTAGAAGGCGTTGGTGCTCTGTTGCATAGCGAATCCATTACACACAGTTATCCACATTCTTGGCGATCAAAAGCACCATTGATTGTTCGGACCGCGCCGCAATGGTTTATATCAATGGAAGAAAATGGCCTGAGGGCCAAAGCACTAGAGGCCGTCGATACGGTAAAGTGGGTACCGACTCAAGCTAAAAATCGTATACGTGGCATGGTTGATAGGCGACCAGATTGGTGTGTATCGCGCCAGCGCTCTTGGGGCGTTCCTATTGCGGTCTTTGTGCACAAAGAGACAGGGGTGCCGTTGCGCGATGAACGCGTTAATATGCGTATAGTGAATGCCATACTTGAAGAGGGGTGTGACCTGTGGTTTGAAGATAATGTGTCTGATCGCTTCTTAGCGCCAGATTATAACCCAAATGATTTTGAGAAAAGCACAGACATTTTAGATGTATGGTTCGAAAGTGGCTGTTCCTATAATTATGCAATCAAGGCGAAAAACTTACCACTTCCTATTGATCTATATTTGGAAGGATCGGATCAGCATCGTGGATGGTTTCAATCGACATTATTAACATCGGTTGGCATACAGGGATTTGCAGCCTATAGTACAGTTTTAACACATGGTTTTATCGTGGATGAGCAGGGATACAAAATGTCCAAGTCATCCAAGAATGTGATGAAACTGGACGCTGTGTTAGAAAACAGTGGGGCTGACTTGCTGCGCCTTTGGGTGATGGGATCAGATTATATGGATGATCTAAAGCTGGGGTCGGATATTCTGAGACATCAAGAAGATATTTATAGGCGTTTGCGCAACACATTGCGTTTTTTGTTGGGGAATTTGCCGACGCTGTCAACAGTGGATCATGTATCTGCACCAACCATGTACCATCATGGTTCCAACGCAACAGGAGAGACATTAGACTTAGGTCAGCATGCACCCTATAAAGACTTACCTGATCTTGAGCGGTGGGTTTTGCACCGTTTATCTACATTGCAGAAATGTGTGAACAGACACTTAAATCGCTCTGATCTTCATGGTCTCTTTAAAGAATTGTACGCATTCTGTACCGCTGATCTTTCTGCGTTTTACTTTGATATTCGTAAAGATATTCTATATTGCGATAGCCGGGCGAGTGTAAGGTATCAATATGTGCTTTACACACTGAAGCAAATTTTTGATCATTTAGTGAGATGGCTTTCTCCGATTGTGTCGTTTACAGCCGAAGAGGCGTGGCAAATTCTATATCCCGGACCAAGCATTCACTTGGAAACCTTTCCACCTATTCCCGAGCATTGGCACCATGATAACCTTGGGAAGAATTGGGAAAGAATTCGACGTGTTCGCCAGCTTGTGACAAATGCACTAGAACAAGACCGAATTGAGAAAAAAATTGGCGCAAGTTTAGAGGCGCATATAGATTTATATGTTGAAGATGAGGAGCTACACAACATATTAAAAGGTTTAGATTTAGCAGATGTTATGATTACATCCTCCCTATGCTTGTCTGCGGCCTCCGTGCCAAAGCATGCCGCAGTGTCTCAAGATGTGCTAGGTGTGGGGGTTGTGACTAGTCTGGCTTGTGGAGAAAAATGCGCCCGTTGTTGGCGCATTTTGAAGGAAGTGGGGCAACAGAAATATGATACATTATGTAGCAGGTGCGTTGATGCGGTTGACAATATCTAGAGCATTGTTGTTCATCTTTTTTGGCCTTATGTGCGATCAGGTAACAAAATTTTGGGTATTGTGGTTAGCAGCTGCAGGCCACATTCCCGTAATAATTACGGATTATTTTCAGCTTGTACTTGTCTGGAATCGTGGTATATCATTTGGCATATTGAACGCCACTTCCTCCACTTGGGTGCATCACATGCTTACATTGTGTGCTGCGTGCCTGTCGTTGATATTACTGGGTATGCTGTTTCAGAAAAAATGGCGCATGCAACGAGTTCAGCTATCGTGTATTATTGCGGGGGCTATAGGAAATTTAATTGATAGATTGTACCGTGGTTCTGTAGTAGATTTTTTAGACTTTCACTTTCGTGCATATCACTGGCCTGCCTTTAACGTTGCGGATGCATTAATTACGGTTGGCGCTGTCCTCATTTTGTGGCAGAGTATGCGTGAGACGATGCATACAGGTAAAAATTCGTAAGAAAGATGAGGAAAATTCATGCAAGTACGGTCTGCCATTTGTTTATTGTCGCTACTATCATTGGCTGGGTGTGACGGACCCAAAAGTCTTTTGATAGCATCCAGGCGTGTGCCAGATGAGTTTGAGGTTGTACAACGTGCTTCACTTGAGATTCCTCCCGATTTTACATTGCGCCCGCCTATGCCCGGCGCGCCACCAAAGCATTATATGGAAGCCTCGCATGAGGCAAAAAATGTTGTTTATGACAGTGTGGTGCGGACAAAAAAAGCACGACCAGCGGGGCGTGCGCGAGCAGTCGACACTTTTCTGTCTCAGGCACGGGCCGAAGAACGAGACCCAGTGATTCGACAGACCATAATCCAAGAGACGCACGACGCATCAGAGGGTGACGAAAATTTTATGCGTAAGCTAGCATTTTGGAAGAAGAAACAAAAAAAAGGTGATGTCATCGACCCAATTGCCGAGAAAGCGCGCTTTGCCGCCCCCTCCAACATAGGCGATTAATGTATACACAAGATATTAGTGGTTGCTTTAGCGACAAAGAAGGGAAAAATGCTCCTACGGAAAAAGATATAGAGCGTTTTTTCCCAGCCCTGGAACAGAGCTTAGTTAAGCTAAAAATCCAGCATAATAAAGAACATTTTCCACATTTTACATTGCCGTATGTGCGCAAAGATTTACAGGATATAGAATCGCTTGTTTGTAAGATTCAGGATGAGTTTTCAGATATTATTATCTTGGGAACGGGCGGCTCTAGTTTAGGTGCGCAAACAGTATGTGCGCTGTCCAAAGGGTCTGATGTGCGTTTGCACTTTATGGACAATGTTGATCCTAAAACTTTTGAGGCGCTATTCGCACAAGTAGTATGTAAGTCTACCGCGGTTCTTGCAGTATCCAAATCAGGAGAAACAGCGGAGACGTTGGTACAGCTTTTGATATGTATTGAGCGCTGGCTGTTGTATGCAGACGAAAGAACTATTTCCAGTAAATTTTTTGTTATTACGGAAGATAAAAAGTCTTCGATACGCGTGATAGCAGAAAAATGGAAAATGACATGTTTGCCGCATGACCCCAATTTAGGTGGGCGCTTTTCTGTTTTTTCTCTTGTCGGTCTCTTACCGGCTATGATTGCAGGTATTGATGTGCTGGCGTTACGAGAAGGAGCTGCATATAGCTTGGAATGCGCTTTGAATCAGCCAGTCTCTGAGAACTGTCCAGCACTTGGTGCAGCGCTGACGGCGAGTATAAAGTTATGTCGTGTGTCTGTAATGATGCCTTATGTGGATCAACTACAGTATTTTTCTCAATGGTACAGGCAGATTTGGGCAGAAAGTTTGGGAAAAGACGGTAAGGGGACGGTCCCTATAAATGCACATGGTACCGTCGATCAACACAGTCAACTGCAACTGTATTTAGATGGACCTAAGGATAAATTTTTTACTCTCATCGCGAACAAAGGAGGGCCCTCTTTTCCTATTAATCCAGATTTTTTAATAGACAGTAGATTGAATTACCTGCGGGGACGGAGTATGAGAGATCTCTTGTGGGCAGAATTTCAAGCAACTGTGGAGACACTAATCCACAACCACTGTCCAACACGCACTATTGTTTTTGATCAATTGGACGAGTATGGTCTCGGCGGCTTGTTGATGCACTTTGTGTTGGAAACTCTTTTAATGGCAGATATTTGGGATGTGAATCCTTTTGACCAACCGGCGGTAGAAGCAGGAAAGATTCTTACAAAAGAGTATTTGTTGACTATGGCGCATAGGTAGTAACATGCACCTCTCCCCCCTAGCGGAGTCCGTACAATGTTTGACGGTTTAAGGTATGGAGTGTTCTGAGGCTACTATAGAAGAAGAGGCGCAAGGGGAAGTTGTAGACTTGTAATGTGATGGCTAGGAAGCCGTTATAGATCTTCAGAACAATAAAAGCATTAGAGCGCGGCAGTTGCTCATTATGTGGTCAAATGTCACGCAACTTCTCTGTTGCTGGATGCAGGTATATTCAATATACAGAGATGCCTGAGTGCAGGAGAGACGTTTTGTGCCAGTATGGATTGCATGAAGAAATGTTGATTGGTATTTTGCGCAACACATTGAGACTGTTATGTTGTCCAGCAAGAGACACAGGATTTTTCAGATACGGCTTGTCTGCTACACATAAGATCTGGGGTGTGGAGCGGACGATACTCACTTTACTCTCATGCACAATGTCCAGAGTTTTTTCTTCTATGGCATGCCATAGAAGGTATACGCACATGGTTAATAGAAGCAGTGCATTCTCTTTTTCCAACCATAGTAGAAAGAGCATGTATTCGTCGTTAGAGTTCAGAAGTAACGATTTAATCATTTTGGGGAAATTGCCCTGGACATTCAGCATTCCACATTCCTTCAAGATTGTAGACAGTGCGTACGTCCGGTGTGAAAATATGGACAATAACGTTTCCTAAGTCTAGAAGCATCCAATCGCTGTCTTCATTGCCTTCAATAGAAAGAATCGGGTGCCCTTCTTCTTTAGCGCGTGTACGCACATGTTCACACAGTGCATGTACATGACGGCGACTGGTTCCAGAGGCAAGAACAATGTAATCTGCAAAGGAAGACTTCCTGCCAATATCGATGGATGCAATATCCATACCCTTATTTGTGTTTAAAGTTTCTTCCACGAGTTGGCATAACTGTGTCTTCCAAGCGCGATTCTCCATTAGGGATATTTTCCTAGTGATTTTGGACCTCTTTGAATCATCTGACTCTTACCCCTATGTTAGCGACATTGCTCTATGGGATGCAAGACTATTTTTCCTGGCATATTTAACAAAAGTATCGTATTAATAATACTAATAACTTCTGAGTTAGTAGCATTGATGGCATATTCAAATCAAGTAAAAAAAAATTTTTTACCAGAAGCATTTAAAAAATTTCTTAAACACCGTACGATAGAGCTTTTAGGTATTGGGCTGGGATGCCTCTCGCTCGTTCTTTTTGTAAGTTTTTTTTCATACCACCCACAAGACATTTCTCTTAATACAGAGACGTCAGGTGACACTCTGAATATCCTGTCTGCGCCAGGCGCATATGCATCTGATTTTATGGTTCAATTTTTAGGTATCAGCAGCTTGAGTATACCCTTGATACTTGTTTTTTGGAGCAGAGAAGTTTTTCTGGATAAAACGCTAAAGTCTTTTTGGATAAGATTTGTAGGTTTGCTGCTCTCCAGCTTATTTTGCGCTCTTGCTTGTACTCCCCTGACGTTTATAGAGCGTTGGCTGCCGATCCTGCATCCAGGCGGACTTCTAGGCCTTATTCTCAGTGAGGAGTTAATGAGCTTCATGCCTGTATCGCTGTCATCTTGGTGGTGGGTTGTGATAGCCGCTATAGGTGCCTTTGTCTTCTTTACCTTTTCCAGTGGTATTCGCTGGGTGACCTGGCGTACTATTATAATGCAATGTGTCTCAGCAATTCGCTGGGGACTGCAATTTATTTTTGCGAGTTTTGAAAAAAAAACGCCCCTAGAGACCGTGACCATTGAGGGGAAACGTTTTGCCTCTTCAGAGAACGCAAGACAACCTACTATGTGTGTGAAAAAATTAGCACCCAAAAGACCGGATGATGCATGTAAAGGGGGATATAGGGTCCCATCTCTTGATTTTTTGCACAAACCAGATGCACAGAAAAAAAATGTCAACATGGAACAATTGCAACAAAACACAGAATCTTTAGCACGCGTTCTGGAAGATTTTGGAGTGCGCGGGGAAGTGATTGGAGCCAATCCTGGTCCAGTAGTTGTATTGTATAAACTCCATCCCGCCCCAGGCATTAAGTCTTCGCGTGTTATTGGACTATCAGATGATATTGCGCGCTCCATGAGTGCAGTGGCAGCACGCATAGCTGTTGTGCCAGGAGAAAACATGATCGGTATTGAATTGCCCAACCAAAAGCGTCAGGTGGTATATTTGAGGGAATTGTTATCTCACAGTGCTTTTTCACAAACAAAAATGGCCCTTCCTATGGCTCTTGGTAAAAGCATTAGTGGTAATCCTGTGATTGCGGATCTTGCGCGTATGCCGCACCTCTTGGTTGCGGGCACAACAGGCTCTGGTAAATCTGTTTCTGTGAACACTATGATTCTTTCATTACTGTATAATCTCACACCTAAGCAATGCCGCTTTATCATGATTGACCCAAAGATGTTAGAGTTATCCATGTACGATGGCATTCCACATCTTTTAACACCAGTTGTGACTGATCCCATGAAGGCTGTGGCGGCGCTCAAATGGGCAGTGCGTGAAATGGAGCATCGTTATCAGAATATGTCAAAATTGCGGGTACGTAATATTGATGGATACAATCAACGTGTTGTGGAAGCCAAGGAAAATGGGGAAACAATTACGCGACGTGTGCAAACCGGGTTTGATGCAGAGACCGGACGCCCTACTTTTGAAGAGCAAGAGATGGAGACAGAGGAACTCCCTTATATTGTTATTATTATTGATGAAATGGCTGACCTGATGCTTGTGTCTGGCAAGGATATAGAAGCAACTGTGCAGCGTTTGGCGCAAATGGCTCGTGCTGCAGGGATTCATTTGATCATGGCTACACAGCGGCCTTCTGTTGATGTTATTACCGGGACAATTAAGGCAAACTTTCCCATACGTATTAGTTTTCAAGTAACATCAAAAATTGATAGCCGTACTATTTTGGGCGAACAGGGTGCGGAGCAATTACTCGGTCAAGGAGATATGTTGTATATGGCCTCTGGTGGGCGTATGACACGTGTGCATGGTCCGTTTGTAGGCGAGGACGAGGTTGAAAGGATTGTGCAATTTTTGAAAACACAAGGTACCCCATCATACATTGAAGAAGTGACACACGATACCGAGAATGGAGACATTGTTGGTGCGGGAGGGGCTGACAAAGATCCGCTGTATTGCCAAGCACTTGAGCTAATGTTGTCTGAGCAAAAGGCGTCTACAAGTTTTGTTCAGCGTCATTTAAAGATTGGATACAATAGGGCCGCACGCTTGATCGACCAGATGGAGGCAAATGGTGTGATTAGTGCGGCTAACCACGTGGGGAGACGTACAATCCTTGTGGATAGTTAAGAATTTCTCTTATGATTGTACATATAATAAAAAATATTACAGAGAGATTAAGAAGAAAAATAGTGTGAACGTGTTATTTTCACTTTTTGTCTTGACAGAAATTCGTGTATTTAACGTTGCATTAGGCTCTTATTTCTAGAGCTACTAAAGCCCCCTTGATTCTCCCCTTAGAAGAATGCCGCACTATGCATTATCGGATAATGCAATGATTACGTATTTTGAGGATCTTGCTTACATGCATAGGGGCTCCATCCCTCCTTCTTCCGGAGAATTTTTGTGTCTCCCTGCTGTGGCATATACCCCCGCCACCAGCAATAAAAAAGCGCCCAAATCCAAAGTGAGGCGCTTTTTTAAAGGAAACACTTATTTTTCTTTTGTAGTTTTTTCGACTGGCTTTCCTAGCATATCAAACACCTTGACTTTTACTTCTCTTTTTAAGTCGTCAACATACTTAAGTAATGCTTCTTGTGTTTTCATAAGGCGAAGTTGTGGCGCTGCTTCTTCAAATTTAGGTGGTTTGGACATACGACTTTCTACGGGCTTCAAAATGTGATATCCGAAGGAAGACTTAATAGGCTTCCGGCCAAAACTACCTGGTTTTAGCGTAATGATAGCTTCTGCAAACTCTGGGCCTGCAATCTCTTTTGCTTGGTCTTTTGTGATAAAGTACCCAAGATCCCCACCACGTTGCTTGCTTGTCTGGTCTTGAGAGTGTTTTTTAGCCAGTTCTGAGAAATCAGCGCCTTTTTCAAGCTTGCCGATGATTTCTTTTGCCTCATCTTCGCTTTGAACGAGAATATGATGTGCGCGAATTTCTTTTTTCTTTTTAAAGTTCTTCATAAGCTCTGTAAAGAGTTGCATAAGTTCTTCATCTGTAACCATTTTTTCTAGCTGGCGATCAATAAAGATTTTTGCTTTTGAAGCCTCTAGACACCGCTCTGCTGATTTTTTGACTTCTGGATCATTTTCAAGGTCAGATGCTTTCACTTCTTTTTCAATCAAAGATTCCGCGATAAGTTGGTCGCGCAAACCATCAAACACTTGCTCAAGCGCAACATTTTGCAACTCAGGAATCATATTCTTTCGTGCAAGAACCTCACCAATATGTATGGATTTTCCATTTACAATGGCAACCACAACTGGTTCATCGGCAGATATAATTTGGGGTAATAGGCTTAGAAAAATAGCCAGTGTGAATAGGTATTTCATTTTGATCCTCTCCTAACAATAACACTGCTCCATATAGTGCATGGATTTTTTAGAAAGTACAAGAAAAAACCCGTATTTTCTTTTGTTGGTTGGATGCCGCAAGATAAGGACGCGCATGCATGTCATATGCTTTGTACGCTCAATCCACAGAATGGTTTTTCATCGCATATCAAGCTATGCTTACATCAAGTTTATATGATCCCAGACAATATCTGTAAGGCGCTGCTGCATATTATTGTATCATTGTTTCAGGATTGAGATCCCTTTACCGATATCAAGTGTTTGCGTTGTAATGTTCTAGAGGGGAGGGAGAGCACACTCCCCTTATTTGGCATTCCTTATTCACACGTATGAGCCTTGCTATTAATGTGACGTGCAATTCTTACCTCTGATCTTGCCTCAAAACTATAATCTATATGTGACATATATATTAAAAGTTAGTGCAGCTTGAGACCCATATATCGTAGACAGGATGATCAAGAGCAGAAACAGCGGGGCTTGATGACAACATCCAGGTACTGAATATTTTTTTATTGTTTCCACCAACTGGTTTCTCCCATACCTCTAAAAAAGCAGTAGATTCCGGATCACTATCCTCGAGGGACTGATCGCATGCCCGCGGTATGATGGTGAGTGTTCCAAACGTAACAGGCTGATGGATTTGTGCGTCAATGCTGAAAACGCGCCCTGTTGTCTTGTCAAGACCCTGAAGGCTCACTCCTTTTGCAAGACGGGCGTCGCACGCAAACGTCCAACATAGTAGAAAAAGAAATTTAAGCGCTGGCGTCAGCGCCCTTGTTAAAAATAAGCTGACCAATTAGTGACTCCATATTTACAGCCGATTGCGTATATTCAACAATGTCTCCATTGTTAAGAAACTCCGGATTTCCACCAGGTGTGATGTCTAGAAATTTTCCACCTAAAAGACTCTCGCTTGCAACCGTAATAGAACTGTCTTTCGGTAGCCGCACTTGTGAAGCCATATCTAGTGTCACAACAGCCATGTATGTTTCAGGGTCTAGTTCTTGTTTTACAACCTTGCCAACTTTTATTCCACTTATCTTGACATCACTTCCAGTGACGAGTCCGTCGATCCTGTCAAATTTTGCCATCAGTGCATAGCCGGTTTTCTCGCTACGGTTGTCATATATGTACGCATAAGTTAAAAGGAACAGAGCGCCCAAAAGTACCCCAAATCCAACAAGTATTTCAACAATATTTGATCGCATTTTTCACCTTAAGTTCAGGATTGTGGGGACCATGGCTCGTAGGGGAGTGTCTCTAGCATGTTTGAGTGTGCTTTGTAAGCATATGATGTACCCGAAATATTAGAAAAAGGTGGGCGTTCCCAACCATAACGTTTTTCTACTGGCGTATTGTTGACTGTGTGGTGTAGCCACGCATTCCACAGTGGCGGAACTTTAGATCCCTCTGGTGTCCCCTTGTATATAACCCAGCGCTTTTTACAAGCATCTTCATAGTAATGATTGTTGTAGCCATCCTGCCCTGCGCACTGGCATACTCCTAATATCAATTTAATTTCTGTGACGAATTTTTCTATAGGCACTCGCATACATGAAATTGACGCATAAATACTCTGCACATGCAAGTTATTTTTTGTATTTTTCTACTTGTACAAGTAGAAAAAAACGCGTACAAGTAATCCACATATTGTTGTTCGCATAATTAAGAATACCATATATTGTGTATCCTATAGTTTTATGCGAGAGAATTAAGTCTTCTACAATAGAGCATGTAATACCTAAACCTTGGGGAAAATTTATGGAATTTGCGCGCCATTTTACGACTGAAGGGCAATCGCCCTATGCGAGGGTATCTTTCAAAAAAACGTCATGTGAGATTAGAAATCCCGATGGTTCGGTTGTATTTATGCTAGATGATGTTGAGGTGCCCACGGCTTGGTCTCGGGTCGCATCCGATGTTTTGGCACAAAAATATTTTCGTAAGGCTGGTGTGCCAAAATTTCTTAAGACCGTTTCCGAACAAGATGTGCCTCAATGGTTATGGCGACATAAAGCAGATAAAAATGCATTATCAGCGCTTAAAGAAAAAGATCGCTATGTTTCAGAATCGCGCTCAACCCAAGTTTTTGATCGCATGGCGGGTGCATGGACATATTGGGGCTGGAAAGGTGGATATTTTTCCAGTGAGAAAGACGCCCAAGTGTTTAATGATGAATTGCGCTATATGCTTTGTCACCAGATGTGTGCACCGAATTCTCCGCAATGGTTTAATACTGGCCTGCATTGGGCCTATGGCATTAATGGACCTGCGCAAGGACACTACTATATAGATCCAGACACACAAGAACCTGTATCGTCAACTAGCTCTTATGAACGACCTCAGCCACACGCGTGCTTTATTCAAAGCGTTAAAGATGATTTGGTGAATGAAGGTGGTATCATGGATCTTTGGGTACAGGAGGCTCGGCTCTTTAAATATGGGTCTGGCACCGGATCTAATTTCTCCAGAATTCGTGGTAACGGAGAACCCTTATCTGGTGGTGGGCGATCTTCTGGAATGATGAGCTTTTTGCGCATTGGAGATCGTGCTGCAGGAGCGATTAAATCTGGCGGCACAACGCGTCGTGCAGCGAAGATGGTAACAGTTGATGTAGACCATCCTGATATTGAGGAGTATATTAACTGGAAAGTTGCAGAAGAGCAGAAAGTAGCCGCGTTGGTTACGGGGTCTAAGCAGCTGAAGAAACATCTAACGTCTATTATGAACGCATGCCATGACGGTGAGGTGACTGCAACAGATCCACAGTTAAACAGCATACTGAACTCAACTATTAAGGCAGCGCGTGCGGCCTCTGTGCCAGACAACTGTATTCAGCGCATCCTTCAGCTCGCAGAACAAGGAAAAACAACATTTCGAGTAGAAGAATTTGATACTGACTGGACGTCAGAGGCATATGTTACGATCTCAGGACAAAATTCTAACAACTCTGTGCGCGTGACAAATGATTTTTTAAATCGTGCGATTGATGGAAAAACTTGGGATTTAATTCGTCGTACGGATGGCAAGATTGCAAAAACTGTTGATGCAAACACGCTATGGAATGACATTGCGTACGCTGCGTGGGCATGTGCCGATCCTGGTGTGCAATTCGATACAACGATTAATGAGTGGCATACATGTCCTAACAGTGGGCGTATTAATGCTTCGAATCCCTGTTCCGAGTACATGTTTTTGGATGATACAGCTTGCAATTTAGCGTCTATTAATCTTATGCACTTTTATACACCAGAGGCAGCCCAAGCGTTTGATGTGGCGGGATATAAATATGCTATACGTCTTTTGACCGTTATGTTGGAGGTGTCTGTTTATATGTCGCAGCTACCCTCTAAAGCGCTGGCTATTGGCACATATGATTTTCGCACGCTTGGCCTGGGTTATGCAAATATAGGCGGTCTTTTGATGTCTATGGGTCTGCCCTATGATAGCGGTGAAGGGCGTGCACTTTCTGGTGCATTGGCAGCAATTATGACAGGAGTTTCCTATGAAACATCTGCTGAAATGGCGGGCGCACTAGGTGCTTTCTCTAAATACAAAGACAATGCACAAGATATGTTGAGAGTGATACGTAATCATCAGCGTGCGGTATATGGGGAGCGCGATGGATATGAGAAACTTGAAATACTACCTGTGCCGCTTGACCACAAAAATTGTCCTATTCCTTCATTGATTGCAGAGGCAAAGCGTGCGTGGGATCGCGCCCTTGCTCTAGGCGAAAAGAATGGCTATAGAAATGCGCAAACAACAGTGATTGCCCCAACGGGCACAATTGGGCTTGTCATGGATTGTGATACGACCGGTATAGAGCCCGATTTTGCCTTAGTAAAATTTAAAACACTTGCAGGGGGTGGGTATTTTAAAATAATTAATAAGATGGTGCCTAATGCTCTGAAGAAGCTAGGATACACCCGGGCACAAATTGAAGATATGATTTTGTATGCTACAGGGCATGGGACACTTGAAGGCGCCCCTGGTGTGAACTTCTCGGCCCTTAGGGAGAAAGGATTTACAGATGATATTCTTGCAGCGCTGAAGGATGGACTGAAGACAGATTTTGATATTACGTTTTCTTTTAACAAATGGTCCTTAGGAGAGGATTTTTGTCGCGATGTTCTTGGTTTGAGCAATGCACAGCTTGAGGATTCATCATTAGATATTTTACGCCACCTAGGCTTTTCTCGTCAGGATATTGATAGTGCGAATGCCTTTTGTTGTGGAACAATGACTCTAGAGGGTGCTCCGCATTTACAGGAGAAGCATTTGCCGGTCTTTGATTGCGCGAATCTATGTGGTCGCCTGGGTACAAGGCATCTATCAGCAGAAAGTCATATTCGTATGATGGCAGCCGCACAACCTTTTTTGTCGGGGGCTATTTCTAAAACAATTAACATGCCATGCAATGCCAAAATTAAGGATTGTAAAACGGCCTATGAGCTGTCTTGGGCGTTAGGGCTTAAATCTAATGCACTGTATCGCGATGGATCTAAATTGTCTCAACCATTGAGTACCAGTTTTTTAGGTGTAGAAGATGATGATCCGATAGCGGATATTGATACACTGAATATGGTCTCTTCGGAAACGGCACGGACAACCCAGATTGTTGAAAAGATAATAGAGCAGGTGATTCACAATCATGAGCGTCGTCCATTGCCGCTGCGTCGCAAAGGATATACGCAAAAAGCCTCGGTTGGAGGGCATAAGGTATATCTGCGTACGGGCGAATATAGAGACGGAACACTTGGTGAGATTTTCATTGATATGCACAAAGAAGGTGCTGCGTTTCGAAGTTTGATGAATAACTTTGCTATGGCAATATCTATAGGCCTGCAATACGGTGTGCCACTAGACGAATTTGTGGAGGCCTTTACGTTTACGCGTTTTGAACCAGCTGGCACAGTGACTGGTAATGATGTGATTAAAGTAGCGACTTCTATCCTTGATTACATTTTTCGTGAATTGGCAATTTCCTACGCAGGACGCTCAGATTTAGCTCACGTCAGTTTAGATTTGACTCCTGACACGGTGGGTGAGGTGTCCAAGTATGGAATGACGCCACCGGATATGGACAGCGATGAGAAAGACAGCGCAACCAGTACTGGATTTATACGGAGTAACTTATATGTGCTTCAAGGCGGGCGTGAGCGCAACAATATGCCGCCCCACCAATATGAAGCAACTTCAGCTGTAGTGACAGATGAAGCAGAGCCTGAAACAGGAGATGCACAAGCGGATTTTAAATCCAAACCTAGCGCTGCAGAGAAAGCGCGTCTTCAGGGATTTGAGGGAGATGCGTGTCATGACTGCGGTAACTTCACACTTGTGCGGAATGGGACTTGTTTTAAGTGCAATACGTGCGGTAGTGCAAGCGGGTGTTCTTAAGACCAAAAATGGGCGCACGATGATTGTCAAACCGTGAGTGCAAAGCGGCGTCCTACACTCTTTTGGAGGCTATCGTTTATGCGCGCTATTCTCTGTAAATACATAGGCGCGAGGGGTACTTGATCTGTCAACATTTTTCAGGTATTGGTGGCTTTTTTATGCCTAAGGCATCACATTTTTTTAGGATATTTTTGCATTGAGTAATTTAGAAAATTTTTTCCGGATCCTCTGACTGCGCACTCTGTTGCAGATTCAGAGGCCCTGAACTATCTGTAGATAGTGTGCCAATCGTCTATTGCACGAGTGCAGGCGTATCTGGTCTGTATTTATCTATTGCGCCTGATTTGCATTGTGTCTGTTCCGTTTTATGTGGTGCTTCATCTTACTATAAGAATTTTTTAGTATAGTATCGCTATTGTGGAGAATAGGTGCTCTCTTGATCAGACGGATACAGTATGGATGATGCAGAAGCGCATCCGTCTGTATTTGATGCTGCAATGCTCCCGCTCACAACAGATTTGCACAGAATTGTTGTATCGGTTAGATGATAGAAAGATGATTTTGAACTACCGCACGCATTAACAGATACGCACAATGATTGGAGATACTATTTGATAATGACATATATATCTGAGCGACTATGAGTTAGACACTAATACTGTGTTGTAGGCTATGCGTCCTGTGCTTTCCTATTTTGCATTGTCACTGCATTACACTATTTCGAAAGTTTTTTCCTACCCAGTGTCTTCTATGATTAGTACAGCATTTTCTATATGACAAGCCTCCTGTGTCCTTGAAATCCTATTGCAGAGAGGATTCTGAGTGTTGGCTTGTGTCACTTCTGAATGGCGTGCATGATGCAGCCTGTCGGCCCTGTCAGGCAATTCCTTTTCCTCTTCGAGATGCCATGCCTGTAGACATGCTGATATACTTAAATACTCACGGTTCATAATGGTTGGACGTGGGTATACCTGACCTACCTACTCCTAGAGGGGGTTCGTATGTTAGTATGCGCGCGGTGGTGTACGGGGAAGCGGATTTCTCCATACGGTGGTTGGTCTTCGGGGGGGGTGTTCTCTATCGGCTGACACTACAAATCATCATATCCCCCAAAAAACGCTGACCAACTCTCCCCGAGCAATGCAGGAAACGGCAACAATAATTAGTACGCTTTTTAAACAGGTCTTTTTGAGCGCTTTTTTGCGCGTATATTGACTGTTTCTTTATCAGATATAGTGCCTATCTACTGTTTAGGGTATACCCAAAAAACTGCAGGCCCAAGGCGAAGGTAATCCCTGAATTCTGGAGATTGATGTATTGTTGGACTTGTCGTTATCTTGCACCTTAGTTATTTCTCTGCTTGGTTTTGTTAACTCATATTCTTATGTTGCGCGAGAACAGATAGACGTTCTATGAACGGGCGGTTGAAAAAGCCTGGAATGCTTAGTGTGTGCGCTTTTCGTGGCGATTCTTTTCTTTTGCTTAGATGTCCGTATGGCCTCTATTCCTTATTTTCTATAAGATAGCATAATAAAGATGGGGCAGGGTATCAGAGAATACTTTTCTGCATATTCTTAATCTACTTTCAAGATTTGCAAGGATTTTGCGTACAGCCTACAATTTTAGCAATCACAGCATTAAAGATAGAACACTCAAAATGTGCTTACTTTTTAGGTTGGGGGGGGAGTTATGTGGTTCTAGGAGTGCATGAAAGGCGTGCCTGTAACATTTATGCATACGCTGTTTTTTTTGTAACAGGATCACGATGTGCGATATTTTTTTGTTCGACAAGAATTATAGTGCGTCTATTGGAATAGACGATCGATCCTCCTTTTTTCAAATGTCAGTAGTGACCCATTTAACAGACAGCCCATAATTTTTAGTGTGTTTTACAAGCAAACTACGCAAGATAAAATAGGCAATAATAAACGTGAGGATGTTTTCACCTAAAAGAAGCCAACAAGGCTTTGATCGCTGCATATAAAAAAAATCACTTAAAACGAGAGGGGTTGTAAATAATTCGAGACGCCAAATCCATCGCCACCAGAATTTTGCATGACCGTAGGGTTGACTCAATACAAGAGTGCCATGTATGCGTTGGTTATACATGGTATAAGGGCGATATATTGCACAGCATACAAGAAAAAATGTAAGAGCGCTCCAGCTTAGGTAGCTTATTGCTTTCATCCCAAGAAAAGCATATTTTGTGTAGAGTGCAGGATATATATATACTGTCGGGTCCATTGCAAAGGCGAAAAAAGTAGGCGAGCATTGTACATTGAGGCCCTTCATGCTAAGCCACATGCTCATACACACAATACAAGTGACAAGAGTACCAACCCAGGTCATGCGCCATAGAACAAGCCATGCTAAATATGACACCTTATCAAGGCACTTTACCATAAATTTATTTTATCCACACGTTTTATTCATGGTCTGTGTTTTTTTCGCTCCTTATTGTTTGCCTTTTTAGGTTTATTTTTATTCCATTTCACTCCTAAAATATCCTGGTAATAGTCATTCAAGTTACCATCAAAGGAGGAAATGGTTCCGACTTGAGCAACCCATATTTTATGTGTTGTAACTTCTAACAGATTCCAGTCATGACTAATTAAAATAACAGCGCCATTAAAATTGTTGATTGCAATAGCCAAGGATTCTCTTGTTTCAATATCTAAGTGGTTTGTCGGTTCATCTAAGATTAATAGATGTGGTTTATTATAGCTCAGCTCAGCAAAGACAACCCTTGTTTTTTCGCCACCCGATAAGTTGCCCATACGTGTTTCAATCTGGTCTGACGATATGCCAAATCGTCCCAAGAAAGCACGTACTTTTTCATTCGTGGCCTCTTTCATGAAGCGAGAAAAATATGCGTAAGGTGTTTGGTCCATTGGCAGCTCATCCGTCTGATGTTGCTGGAAAAATCCGACTTTAAAGTTATTATAGACTAGACGCTTCCCCTTTAATGGATCAAGAGCACCCGAAATGATTTTTGCAAATGTACTTTTACCATTTCCATTAGGTCCTAACAAGGCGATTCGATCATCTGGGTCAAGTCTTTGGTTGAGATTTCTTAGTACAATATTGCTTCCATAGCCAGCTGACACGTTTTCTAACGTTAATAGAGGAGGCGCACACTTTGCAACATTGGGAAATGAAAGTGTTAAAGTAGGGTCGTTGTGTATGAGGCGTACTTCTTCCATTTTTTCTAATCGTTTAATTCGGCTTTGTGCCTGTTTTGCCTTTTTTGCTTGTGCGCGAAAGCGATCAACGAAGCTCTGTAAATGTGTACGTATTTTCTCCTGTTTTGCAGCCGATGCACGTCTTTGTGCTGTGAGCTCTAGAAATTTATTTTCATAATCATCAAAATTACCTCTATAAAAAGTAATCTCTTTATTGTGAATATGAAAAACACCATCTGCAATCTCATTGATAATATAACGGTCATGACTAATAAGCAGTAATGCTTTTGGATATGTTTTTAAATATTTTGTGAGCCAAAGCGTTGATTCTAGATCTAAGTGGTTGCTCGGTTCATCTAGTAAGAGGAGGTCAGGAGTGAGAAACAGGGAAGATGCCAGTGCAATACGCATTTTCCACCCTCCTGAAAATGAAGAGATAGGCCGTATCTGATCTGCGTGTGAAAAACCAAGACCAAGTAATATTTTTGCAGCACGTGCATCTGCTGTATATGCCTCAATTTTATTGAGGCGTTCGCAAATGTCTGAAATATCTTGTGCGTCTGTTGAAATTTCAATGCGCTTCATCAAGTCTGTGTATTCCGCATCACTTGCGAGCACAAATTCAATGGGAGTTGCATCTCCAGAAGGCGTTTCTTGTCGCACTGTTGCAATTTTAATCCCATTTTGCGTTGTGATTACCCCATGATCTGGGTTATCAGACCCTAATATCAGTCGGAAGAGTGTGCTTTTTCCAATACCATTACGGCCTACAATTGCGGCATTCTGGCCCATGGATAGGTGCAATGATGCGTGATCAAAGAGTGTGCGGCCCTGTATTCGGTATGTAATATCTTGTATGTCGAGCATATTGTGTCCTTTTTAAGGGCAGTATTTCCTATGCAAAAAGCCTACCCCGTTTTGGGGCAGGCTTTCTAAAATCTCATTTTCCAAAGATCCTATCCGTCTCGGAGCATTTTTTTTCTTTTGAGCTTGAGGCAGCGTCTAATAGCCTCATCTTTTTCACGTGCTTTGCGCTCAGAGGGCTTCTCATAATGACGACGGAGTTTCATTTCACGGAACAAACCTTCGCGTTGCATCTTCTTTTTCAAGACACGCATTGCTTGGTCTATATTGTTGTCCCTGACATGTACTTCCATGGAAATTCACCTACTTTCTAGTACATACGTTCGAATGCCCACTATATATAGCCTCTAGTAAAAGTCAATAGGGATTTTTCGTGATTCCTCTTTAGTGTGTCGTGTCTGTGCAGAATCTTACGATACACAGATTCAAGGTGTTTCCAAGCTCAATCACAATAAATGTACTACCTAGTGCAAACCACATATACAGAAAGGCTTTGTACCATAAAGCTAAGGATTTTTCTTTTTTATCAAGCTGCAACGCAATGTATGCTGGAAAAAGAGTGCTTAATATGAGGAGTGCCACAGCAGCAAAGGCAATTGCCTCGACAAAAATCTGTGGGGCAAGTACGACGACGACCAGAGGAGGGAGAAATGTGATGAGCCCTCTATTTAAGGGGTTATTGTATTTTTTTCCTTTGAGCATGTCTTCAACAACATTGAGTAGGCCCAATGCAACACCTAAAAAAGATGTGAGTAGAGCTAACTGAGAAAAGATATCGAGCGCTTTTGGTAACCATGCTGAGTGCGTTGCTTTACCGATGCAGGAAATGAGTATCGGGAGTGTTGTGCTTTCTTTCGCAGGTATATGACCCACAGTGCCAAAAATTATAATAAGCCAGCTTGCATAAATAATGAGTGGAATTGTCATTCCCCAAAGGAACACTTGACGAATTGCTTTTTTTTGTTCTTTCCCCATGTAGGCTACTACACCCGGTAGACTGCCGTGAAAACCAAAAGTTGAGATAAACATTGGAATAAGCGCCCAGAATTTTAAAGGTATTGCTTGAAGGCGAGGTTGCAGAGAATCTACTTGGATTGCCTGAAATCCTAAAAATGAAACAGCAGTAAACACAGAAATTTTTCCTACAAACAACCATCTGTTTGCATGGTCGATGATAGCTGTTTTAAAAACACAAATGATACCAAGAACCAAAATAAAGCCCAAAGATAGATATATAGATTGCATCTCTGGCCAGACTTGCTGAAGAAAGCTTGAAGCCCCAGAGGTGTAGGCGGCAATTAATGTGTAGGGCAGTCCCATTACAGCTAGCAATATGATTGTGCGTCCCCAGGGACCCAAGGTCTGCTGGGCCATGGTGTAAAAAGAACTTCCAGCTGGAAAATGATCGGATATTTTGAGACCAATCATTGAACTGGCAACCATAAAGAACCAAGAACCTAGTAATAGCAATATTGTTTGTGTAAAGCCAATATCTAATGTTTGCAGGGGGAAAGCTAACATGCCTGCCCCAATCATTGTGCCTGCAACAATAAGCGTGGAACCTATAGCTTTTTTAATGCGGTGCATTGTGTGCTCCTTGACCATCTGTAGTACACAATAATCCTGAACAACGCATCTGTCTATTTTATAGTAAGTATTTTCATGCACTGTATACTCAAAAGCTTTCTGTATGCGAGGAATACATTTGAGAGTACAGCGTATTTTGTATGCGCATTTGTGCCTCACCCTTTGATCTGCAGTATAGGATATCAGAAAAAAGTTTTCTTGACCTTCTGTGTCATAAGGTATCTGGAGACGTCTCTCGGCATAGGCCGGGGTCCTTTGCCCACATGCTGGTCAATGTAATTCTGGGCCGTTTTGAGAGCCGTGTGCGCGCGTATCAGTCTATGAGTGTATTGGAATGATGCATCGATTGATCATGCCTGCTAGAAAAGTATAATATGCTATCAATATTGCTTGTATCCTGTTGCGTATTATATCCTGGGAATACGCAACAAGATGAATAGATATTTTGTATCCTCATGCAATCGCATTGATGCGAGAGTTACTCTGAGAGTTTAAGAGTGTTGTCATGTGCTCTATAATGGCGGAGGAGGTGGGATTCGAACCCACGGTACTTGGTTCAGCACAACGGTTTTCGAGACCGCTCCATTCAACCGCTCTGGCACTCCTCCGGTATATCGTTGTTTGCGGACCATAGTATATATTTTGTCATTCATCAAGGAATAGATTGCGTATCTTTTATACGAGCAAACACTTATTTCTATAAATTTATTTTTCCCTTAAATATTAGATAGCCTGAGTATAAATAATTTCTTAAGAGCCGTGAAGTGCATTGCACCCCTGCATCAACTCTGCAGTAGGAGCGTTTTTTGGGCGCGTATTAATTGAAGCAGGATTGACCAGTGAGTTTCAAGTGATTTACATGTATTCCGTCGCGCCTTTTTTGCAAGAGCTGTGTGGTAGCAGGCCAGTACAAAAAACTGCTGAAGATACTTATAGGTCATGCGCGTGCATCTTGCTTGTGTGCAGAAGATTGTGTGAAAGTTTTTTAGATTTTCATATTGATCAGCGGATTGCAAGTCTGGTGCATGTTACGGTATTGGTGCACTGGGGGGTATTAGAGACTATCTTGGTCACTGGGCGCTGATGTTTTGTTAAAACAAGCTGTTCAGATGATGCGATATATCTTATTAAAAGAAAAGAAGGTTCTGCTTCTTTACAACAAGAGCACGTATCGCCTCTTGTTGAACTTTATAGGCCCATCATGGGATCGGTTCTCCTCTTTTTTATCAACTGCGGATTTTTTTAGGTTACTTTGTTACATGCAAGCGTAAAAAACGCAGATTTTGGGCCTATACCCCCCTGTTGTTCAAGTGATGAGCGTAACATTTTTGATTGCGCTATCGCATTGTAAATGCTCTTAAGGGATGGAGAGTATATCGACCACATCAATAGCACCACATTATATTGCGGTCTTTCTGCACCCGTGCTGCATCTATCAACATTGCAGCCCGTATAACTTCAGCCGATAGGGTGTGGGGTACGGTACGGACCAGACATCTAAGTCATATTGCAGTATGCTGGATCTTTTTTACGGCACACCCTCGAACAAGCGCCAAATCTATCATCTGCTGCACCTCCCGCACTCCGGCCTTCCACATTTGGGTTCAGACTGTAAAAAGGTACGGGGGAAATCCGTACATTATATAGGCAAGATATAGGCAAGGTGCGCATACAGTGACAGGCAAAGGTCGCAAGAAATGATATATGCGTGGGGATAGCGGGGATCCGAGTATATATGAAGCTAGCTTTGCTAGGGATTTTCCTGTATTGCTGTATCTCGGTGGAGACTCTGATGATTCACTATTGCCCAAAGGCTCAAATTTTTTGTCTTCTTCCACAAATAATCGGTTTTTTGTATGCTATATTGATAGGCGAACAAAAGTGACCCTATTTTCTGTTCTTACACTGTTATATTTGAGAGAGAGCCTGCAATGCGCATGGGGCAGCCCCCCTTCCGTGTTAATCGGCCATCTTTATTGATGGGCATGATTATGTGCGCTACATACACCTGCCTAGTGTAGCTGAAGTTTTTGGAAGAGTCGGCAGATGTGTGTATTCTAAAAGAGCGGGGTATTGTAAAGAATGTGTCAAAAAGATAAAAATGGCAGGTTTTGTATCCGCTTAATTGGGCGTATGCTGACATAAATAATCTTTAGAAACGGTATTGTATGTTACAAATTCGGCAGAAATTCTTCTCACATAATTTGTATGGCGCTTGCCTTATATTATGTGGTGGTGTAACTACTGCAGGTGCGAACGCATTGACACATAGTCTATCCACAAAGTATGCTGCGATGCAGGTTTTATTTCTTAAAAGCCTGATTGGCTTGCTTGTGTTATGTGGAGTATGCAGGCGTCAACTACGGGCTATTATATCGACCAATATTCTTGCTTATCATGCGCTGAAGGGTGTGTTTGGTGCGATCGGGAATTGGTTTTGGATAACAGCCCTTTTGTATCTTCCTCTTGCAGCGTGCTCTGCCCTATCTCTAACAAGTGCCCTTATGACTAGTATCGGTGGATGGATTATTTTCAAGGAACGATTTTATTGGCCGGTTCTTATAGCAGGCTTATTTGGGTTTATGGGTGTTTATATTATTTTAGAACCTGGCTGGGCCTTATTTTCCTATTATGCTTTTTTTCCATTATTGTCTGCCGCTTCATTTTCGGGCTCTTCTCTTTTGATTAAGAAATTAGCGATCTCTGACAGCTCGACTACAACGCTTTTTTATCTGATGTTGTTTATGACTCTTTTTTCCTCTATCCCTGCTTTTTATGCCTGGGTGCCTTTTACAAACACAGATACATTGAAAACAATTAGTGTTGGGGCGTTCTATGCATTAACGCAGCTTTGTATTATTGAAGCGTATACGTATGCAGCAGCCTCATATATCGCACCCTTTAAATTTGTGCGTTTTCCCCTGAATGTTGCTTCAGGATTTTTATTTTTTCTTGAGGTACCGACCATAGTTACGCTTGTAGGAGCCGCCATCATTGCACTTGCTTATGGGTATTTATATTATTTTGAAAAAAAAACGATGAACGAGACCTAGATATATTGTTCGGGGTTTACAGTCTTGGTGTGATGTCGCAGTTCCAGGTGCAACTGGGGTGTGTTGATGTTGCATCCGGACATGCCAACGGAGGCAATAGCTTGCCCACGTTTTACCTGATCTCCTTTCTTTACTTTCCCAGATTCTGTATGCCCATAGGCGCTGATCCAACCATCTGCATGCTTGATGAGAATGAGCTGTCCAAACCTTTCAATACCTATGCCATGATAGACAACAATACCATTTTCAATGGATCGTATGGGGGTGCCGCGCGGAGCTTGTATATTGATCCCATCATTGTGCAGGCCTTTGTTCTTGGGCCCATATCTAGAAATTACGGTTCCCCCAATCGGCCGTAAAAACTTGCCTACACTACGTTCTTGAGGCTTCTTTTTTTCTAAAGCGGCACGTATTTCTTTTTCTTGTTTCGTCATTTGTTGCCTAGCTGGGGGTTTAAGAGTGGCGTTAGTTGCATGAACACGCCGTCCTGGCAACAAAATATTTTGTCCAATGCTCAATGTCCATGGAATTTTTAAATTATTTTTTTGCGCCAGTTGGTTTTGCCTAACACCATATGTTTTGGCAATACTGTATAGAGTGTCACCAGTCCTCACAATGTGAAAGTTTTTCTGGGGTAGATAAATTTTTTGTCCAATAGACAGTTGATATGGGGGCGATAAATGATTTATCTCAATGAGATCATGTATCAAAACCCCATGTTTTTTGGAGAGCGCATACAGTGTATCGGCCTCGGAGACGGTGACAAACGTTTTTGATTTTTTTGACTTTTGATTCTTATTTTTCTTGCTTTTTACAGTACTTTTCTTTGTTATGTGATTTGATTGGTCTGACCTTTTCCCTCCCCCTATTTGGTGATAATGGGAGAGTTGTTCTTGTGTTGTGCACCCGCACAGCACCAAAATAGTCAGCATGATGTAATAGTATTTAAGGTACGATGCTACTAAATCCATATCCCCGGTGATATGGGCTATGTGATGCATGTCACACCCCCCATGTAGGGATGAAGTGCATCCGGTATTATGATACTCCCATCCTCTTGCTGATAATTTTCCATGACAGCAATAAGTGTACGTCCTACAGCAAGACCTGACCCATTTAGGGTATGAAAAAACTGCACATCTTTAGGGTTATTTGCGTTACGAAAACGCCCATTCATACGACGTGCTTGAAAATCGCCACATAAAGAGCAGCTGGAAAGCTCACGGTATATTTTTTGTCCTGGAAACCAGCCTTCAATATCCAGTGTGCGCTTAGAGTGAAATCCAATATCTCCATCACATAGATCCATGACACGGTAAGGAATTTTTAATTCTTTTAAAATGTATTCTGCAGCGCTTACCATTCGGTTGAATTCATCTAAGGAGGTGTTTGGATGGCAGATGCTGACAAGCTCTACCTTATAAAATTGGTGTTGGCGCAGCATGCCCCTGGTGTCCCTGCCTGCCGCACCCGCTTCTGATCGAAAGCAGGGCGTGAGGGCGGTAAATCGTTTCGGTAAGCTGTCTTCTAGAAAAATACGATCCGCTCCTAAATTTGTCAGCGGTACTTCACCAGTTGGAATCAACCAATGACCTTGTGTGGTTGTAAACAGGTCTGCTGAAAATTTCGGGAGTTGTCCGGTGCCGTAGAGAGCGTCTGCTTTCACTAACAGAGGGACGGATGTTTCCTCATATCCATATCTTTCTGTGTGTGTATCTAGCATGAATTGCGCAAGGGCGCGCTCAAGTTTTGCAAGGGCTCCCTTTAGAACAACAAACCTGCTACCAGAAATTTGTGCGGCATCAGAAAAATCCATAAGCCCTAAAGACTCTCCAAGGTCATAGTGCTCTTTGGGTATGAAGGTAAAAGAGGGTAGAGTGCCTATTTGGCGTATTTCTACGTTATTGGCTTCACTAATGCCGTGTGGAATCGTCTCCAAGATGGGATTGGGCAAGTGAGATAATGTGTCTAGAATTTTTTTTTTTAAGTCTTGGGCTATACCCTCAAGTCTCTCTATTTCTTTTTTAATTGCACTACCTCGGGCAAGAATACGCTCAACAGACAGGCTATTTTTTTTAGTAGCCCCCATCTTTTTTGCATTGGAGTTTTTCTCTGCTCTCAGCTTTTGCAACGCTGTTTGCGTGTCTCTGTTTTGTGCATCTAGGGCAAGAATGTACTCTGACAATGCCGAGTCTCCACGGCGGGCAAGGCTTTTATCCAAAGCATGGGGGTTATCACGAATCCATTTAATATCAATCATTTTTTCTTTCTCTTTTTTCTATTAGGCGCATAATCAGTATAGCAATTTCATAAAATACTATGAGGGGAATAGAGAGGCCTACTTGACTCACAATATCGGGCGGCGTTAAGATAGCGCCTACAATAAACATACCTACAATTACAATCCGGCGTTTTTTTTTCAAGCTCTCTGAACGTATAACACCTAGTTTTCCCAGTAAAACCAACACAAGTGGTAACTCGAAGCATATGCCAAACGCAAACAAGAGCGTCATCGTCAGGGAGATATAGGTTTCAGCATGGGGTAGAAGCATTTGAGGTATGATGGCATCTGATGCGTTGGTAAAATGTAGCAAGAATTTCCAGGCTTGTGGTATGATGAAGTAATAAGCTAGCGACGCTCCCAACGTAAAAAGAAGTGGCGCACTGAAAAGACCTACTAAGGCCCATGGTTTTTCATGTGTGTGAAGGCCTGGGGCTACAAAAGCCCATATGTGCCACAAAAGACAGGGAATAGTACCGATAAAGCCAAAATAGAATGCGAGCTTTATATGAAGGAACAATCCTTCCGTCAGATTTAAATAAATGAGTTGAAAATCTGGACCATAGCACGCTTTTAGAGGAGAAATCAGCGCATATAACAAAGAATTGGACTGCGTATAAGCAAGAAATGCACATATGAGGGTGATCATCACAATCCACATGCAGCGCCGCTGAAGCTCCTTTACATGGGATAACAAGGGGGTGTTTTTATTCAGCATTATGATGCCTCGTCTTTTTCCCGTTTTTTCATGGTGGCGGTAGCTTCTTGGGTTATATGTTCAATTTCTGCTTCTTGTCTCAGATCTTGCGCATAAGAGTTTGTGAGGGCGAGGTATGCCTTTATCGAGGACACTATTTTTCCCAATTTGTAGAGCGCAGATCCTAAATCTTTTGGTTTCATCACAAAAAGCGCGACAACGAGAATGAGTAGAATTTCGTAAAAACCGATGTCAAACATATATGACTATTTATCTTTTGAAGACATATCATCGCGCATGCCGCTTTTAAAGGCTACAATGCCTTGTGCTAATTCTTTCATCACTTTGGGGATACGATTGGCACCAAACAAGAGAACAACGAGAAGAATAACGAGCGCAAGCTGCCAAATACCAACAGACATGGGTACACCTAAATTATTAATAATATCTATATCATGGCAAAATATTGCAGATAGGGCAAGCGAAGGGTTCTATAACTTCTCTCGCAGCACGAGGATTGTAGAGGGGAAGGAGTAAAACATGGAAGACAGCAGCCTCTCATTATTGCGTCCTTTCATTCCATCAGTGTTTCTGGTAGGATCTTTCGGCCAACTACACCTATATTTTTTCTGCTCATAGAAAAACAATGATTGGTAAGATGTGCTACACTGTTTGAGTGTTTTTGTGTTCGTGCTTGTTATAGCACAGGCTTTTCCTATTGCACAATGACGGTGCCCATTGAGTTTTACCAAATGGTGGACGTGGCGCCTCTAGAGCTTCCCTGCTTATATCGCTAGATTAAGCATTCTCAATATACGCTACCTCGAAATATGCCTCCGGTAAATTCAGGGTGCTGCTCAATGTACGGGTGACAATATAAAATTCCTTTCCAAGAAGCGTTTCTCGATACTTTATTACTCTGCATCTGTATTTTTCAAAGTTGTATATGTATCTACTACCATTGTAATGTACGAGAACAAAAGCATTCATGAGATAAAGAGGCGCGTGTAAATATTCAAAATATGCGCACAAATTATGACGCTACTGAAGCCGCTCCATTTTCTTTATGCGCGTTGAAACAATCTCGTCTTAATCTGTAGTGTGTAGTGGCACCAGTGAACAATTTGTTGCGCTATAATCACGTACTGCGTTTTGCAGACAGTCCTTTAACTGTGTAGCACGTAATCTCAGTTTTCGTTTTTCACGCAACACTTTGTTTCATTTTTCCTGATAGAGCGTCAGGTCAAATTCAGGAGAGCGTACCATGAGATGTTCAAAAATTTGTGCTTGTATATTTTCATAGTGAGGCCAATATGTATCCGTAGTATATGCATATATTTCAATTGGTTGTCCATTTTCTTGTGATTCAAGAAGCCGACACATACACATAAAGCCGTCCTTATGAATGTCCGGTCTTTCTATGAGGTAAGCGTTAATATATGCTCTAAAGAGTTCAAGATTTGTTCCCGATTTGAGCAGGCGTTCTTTTTCCGTGGATATAAAAGGTGAGAGGAGTGGAGAAGCATCTAATGTCTGTATAAGGTCGAGTGTTGCAGGCTTGATTGTATGTATGTCGATCAAAAACGACCGTTTAATACGTCGTCCACCAGTCTCAAACATGCCGCGCCAGTTTTTTACAGCATTGCCGACAAGATAGTAAGGCGGAAGGGTGCTAATGGTTTTATCAAAGTTTTGGATTTTTATGGTGTTGAGAGACATTTCTTGAACAGATCCACAAATATCTTGGCTGGGAATTTCAATCCAGTCGCCTACACGAATCATGTCTGATGATGCAAGTTGTATGCTAGAGACAAAAGATAAAATGGAGTCTTTAAAAACAAATCCAATGACAGCCAATGCGGCACCCAAGCCTGTTAAGAGGGCGAGGGGTGATTTATCCATGATGTATGCAACAATTAATACACCCATCAAAA
The DNA here is from genome assembly GCA_965178295.1 of Alphaproteobacteria bacterium. GTDB lineage: Bacteria > Pseudomonadota > Alphaproteobacteria > UBA7879 > UBA7879 > CBCXTT01. The sequence goes on from CBCXTT010000002.1 coordinate 307,784, forward strand.
TGAAGAAAAAGACTTTGGAAAATTGCATATAACTTCGAATGGGCCATTGTTTGCGCACAGGATAGAGGTTGTATATTCCTTCTAATACATTCAGCAGGCTATTAATGAGCACACCAACTAAAATGATGAAGTAAAGTACGCACGCTTTTGTGGTTAAACTTAAAAGTTTTTTTGCGTGCTCGAGTGTTTCGCCATCAAAAAATATGGGGAGCACAACATAAAATATTATAGGGACTAGAAGGTGCAGTAGATTTGGTATCAAGCTATATTTTGAAAAAATTTTTGCGGTCTTAGAATCAAATTTCTTCATAGACTTTTTCAGCCGATCTGCGAGTGTGTAACGAACTGCTACGTGGAGAATGTAGGTAAATACACCTAAAACACATACAGAGGAGAGTGTGGACAAGATAGCGCTTAATGTGCCTCCTAAGTGCAGGGAAATATAAACATCATAAAAAACCTTAAACATTATGTGCCTCCTATTCTCATATATAATGATAGGGCGACTATTATTGTTTATCAATACAACAGTTATAAAATAAGAAAAACCGCATTGAGAACACCCCAATGCGGTTATAGATTTTAAGCATTAAATATTTATAGGCCCATGCCGCCCATGCCGCCCATGCCGCCCATATCAGGCATGCCGCCACCAGCAGGTTGTTTTACATCCTTTTCTGGGATTTCACCGACCATGGCTTCTGTCGTCACCATGAGTCCTGCAACCGATGCCGCGTCCTGAAGTGCTGTGCGCACGACTTTAGTTGGATCCATAATGCCGAACTTAAACATATCGCCATATTCATGTTTTTGTGCATTATAGCCATACGTATCTTCATTTTTTGCAGTGATATGACCTACAATGATAGACCCTTCTTCGCCCGCGTTTATAGCGATTTGGCGTGCGGGAGTCTCAATAGCACGTCGAACAATATTAATGCCAATGCGCTGATCTTCATTCTCTGTCTTGAGTGCTGAAAAAACACCACGTGAATGAAGCAACGCTGCACCACCACCGGGCACGATGCCTTCCGCAACCGCAGCACGCGTTGCATGCATGGCATCTTCTACACGATCTTTACGCTCTTTCACTTCAACCTCAGTTGCGCCGCCAACGCGGATCACTGCAACCCCACCAGAAAGCTTTGCAAGACGTTCTTGCAATTTTTCACGATCATAATCGGATGTTGTTTCATCAATCTGATTGCGAATCTGATTGCATCGGGCGTCAATGTCACGTTTGTCGCCGGCGCCATCAACAAAGGTTGATTCTTCTTTGGTGATCATTGCGCGCTTCACAGTACCAAGCATGGAAATATCAATATTCTCAAGCTTTTGGCCAAGCTCTTCACTGATAAGTTGGCCGCCTGTCAAGATTGCCATGTCTTCCAACATTGCCTTGCGTCGATCGCCAAAACCAGGTGCTTTCACTGCACATACCTTGAGTCCACCACGTAACTTGTTCACAACAAGAGTGGCAAGAGCTTCACCTTCAACATCTTCTGCAATAATTAAGAGAGCGCGACCAGATTGCGCCACCTTTTCCAGGACAGGAAGAAGAGGCTGGAGAGAAGAAATCTTCTTTTCATGAAGCAAGATGTATGGATTTTCTAGATCACATGTCATCTTCTCAGAATTCGTTACAAAGTAAGGGCTGATATACCCACGATCAAACTGCATACCCTCCACAACTTCAAGTTCCGTTGCCAAAGATTTAGCTTCTTCAACGGTAATTACGCCTTCGTTTCCAACTTTTTCCATGGCATGGGCAATTATGTCACCAATTTCTTTTTCACCATTCGCGGAAATTGTTGCAACTTGGGCAATTTCAGAATTTTCTTTAACTAAGCGTGACTTAACTTTCAGATGCCCTACAACAGCATTGACGGCCATGTCAATGCCGCGCTTAAGGTCCATCGGGTTCATGCCTGCTGCGACAGCCCGTAGTCCCTCGCGTACGATTGCTTGAGCCAAAACAGTTGCTGTGGTTGTGCCGTCACCTGCAATGTCATTCGTCTTGCTTGCAACTTCACGCAACATTTGCGCGCCCATATTCTCGAATTTATCTTCAAGCTCAATCTCTTTTGCCACGGACACACCATCTTTGGTTATGCGTGGAGCTCCAAAAGATTTATCTAAAATAACATTACGGCCTTTTGGACCCAATGTCACTTTTACGGCGTTTGCTAAAATATCCAAGCCCCTGAGCATTTTTTCCCGGGCATCTGTTGAAAAACGTACTTCTTTTGCACTCATGGTTTATTCCTCCTATGCAACAATTCCAAAAATATCTGACTCTTTCATGATCAGCAGCTCTTCACCATCTAGGCGTACCACGGTACCAGACCACTTGCCGAAAATAATTTTATCACCTGCTTTTACAGAGAGCGGTTGTAGTTTGCCGGTCTCATCTCGGGCACCATCGCCTGATGCAATCACTTTTCCCTCGATAGGCTTTTCTTGTGCTGTGTCTGGAATAATGATTCCACTAGCTGTTTTTGCTTCTTGTTCGATGGAGCGAACAAGAACGCGATCGTGTAATGGTTTAAATTTCATGAACCCTAACTCCTTGCGTTAAAAATAATTTTTCCTATGTCCGTGAGAAAGTAGCACTCACTCAATGAGACTGCTAATACTTATATGGTTTTTTTGCTATTGGGTCAAGATGTTTTTGTATAAGAACTAAATTTTTGGGAAAAATTTAGTTCTATAATATTATTTGTACCCTATTGTATGATGGTAGCATCATATTTTGCAGCGATTGTTGGATTGGTGCAGTTGTTGTATGATACACACTGCACGTACAGCCCAGTGCGCAGTACTGGCACTGGGCAAGACAATAGTATTGCGCACAAAGATTATAGCACGCACAAAGATGTCTTGCCATGTTTCCTAGCCTGTGAGATGGCTGATTTGCATAATGTTTAGTGGTATATCGTACGCAGTAGGCGCCACAACTATCCTAAAAACACACAAGACACTTCATCCTGTGTGCTGCCCTGGTGTGGGCTTATCATTTCTGAAAGCGCTTGTTTCCCTCCTGTATATCTAGGGCATTAATCGCTCGGTATAATATCGCGCAGTGTATCATACCCCCACTTTCTTTGATGGATTTTCCTGTGCACTTGAGCATTATGCAATGGCTCTCCTGAAGCCATGCACGGTGTCCTTGATGCTGTTTATGCACTAACGACACAGATCCACAAAGCAGTCCTCTTTGCATTTTGAACAATATCAGAAAGGAGAATATCTCTATAGGAATGATTTTTAGGCATCGTGGTGCGCCCGAGAAGAGTCGAACTCCTAACCTCCAGATCCGTAGTCTGGCGCTCTATCCAATTGAGCTACGGGCGCCTATTATTAAGAGCAATGTACCCAAGCCGATGTTAAAATGCAAGCCCTTTCATTGTTGGACGAGGGTATGCAATCTGCGTGCTACCACAGAGAGCATGGCCAGATCAGGATTTCCTTCGGCTTTAATGTCGATCAGCATTTTATATATACCCTGAAGTGCGGCATCATTTTCCACAATCCACGATTTTAGCCTGTTGCGGACATTGTGCCCTGTCTGCTCTGCGTCTAATACCTGCTTTGTGATGCTTATTTGGATGTGATGCAGGTCTGTTTTCAGGGCGTTTAAGGCATGCTTATGCCACACATCTCCCGTTTTTGTTTCATCGATTTTATGGCGCAGCCAATCAATGGATAGGAATTGACCTAATTCAAAGAACAGGCAGCCTATATCCTTAACAGAATGCATTGTGGTTTGGGAAAGATCAATAATATCCCAAGCGAACACTACATGGGGGAGTGTGGAAATTTTCGTTGCAAGTATTGCAGGGACTTTGTGTTTCTTGAGTTTCTCTATTTTCTTTTTAACAAATTTTTTGTTGCTTCCAACAATAAATGCATCCATATTTTTTGAGAATTCTTGAATACCATTAGCGTATCGCTCTCTCATCTCTGAGACAGTGATGGGGTTATTGGATTTATGCAAAAACCACAGTGTACTTGCATCCATAAGTTCTACGACATGCATCATCATCTGAATTTGCACGCTGGCATTCACTTTGTTATCCAGAGCTTCAATTGCATGCCAGTAATGTGTGCGCACATCGAGGCAATTTCTTGCTGCGAGGTAAGCTTGAATTACTTGACTTGATGTTGCACCTGTTAATTCCATCATCTCATTGAAGAATGTTGGTCCAACACGATTCACCAGGCTATTGGCTGCATAGGTTGCAATTATCTCCCGCCTTAGGGGATGGTTTTCAACGTATGATTTGAATTTTTCTTGAAGCGTTTGTGGAAAATAGTCTATCAAAACATTGAGAAGGCCCGGATCATCGGACAGGCCAGAGTGTAGGATATTCTCATAAACCAATATTTTTCCATACGCAAGTAAGACGGATATTTCTGGACGGGTCAACCCTTGATGTTTTACTTGTCGTTCATACATGTCATCGTCGCTTGGCAAGAATTCTACTTGACGATCCAGCGTCCCATTTTTTTCTAGAGTTTTAATCAGGCGATCCTGCCGTTCAAGAATATGAGCTCCTCGCTGTTCGATAATGGAGATTGCTTGAGATTGGAGGTAGTTATCTCGCAGCACAAGCTTTGCCACATCACCAGACATATCCATGAGAATCTTATTGCGGGATTGTGCAGTAATTTTTTTCTTTTTTAACGCTTGATCAAGTAAAATTTTGATATTCACTTCATGGTCTGAACAAGAAACGCCACCCGAATTATCAATTGCATCTGTGTTAATACGGCCACCATTAAGAGCATATTCAATACGGCCAAGCTGTGTGACTCCTAGGTTTGCACCCTCTCCGATAACGCGTGCCTGTACATCATTTCCATTCATGCGAATATTGTCATTTGCGCGATCACCAGCACTTTCATGCGTTTGATCGGTAGATTTGATGTAGGTGCCAATACCGCCAAACCACAGTAAATCAACCTGTGCATGCAGCATAGCCCGAATAAGCGCATCAGGTGTTATTTTGTTGTGAGATAGTTTATAGAGCTTTTTTACCTCTGGTGAGACGTTCACATACTTATCACTTCGGCTGAAAATAGCCCCACCCTTTGAAAGAATTTTTGTATCATAATCAGTCCAGGCTGATCTGGGTAATTTAAAAAGACGTGCACGCTCCTTGTAGCTTTTTAGAACATCTGGATCGGGATCTAAAAAGATATGCAAGTGGTTAAAAGTGCCTACAAGTTTGATATGCTGCGATAGAAGCATGCCATTACCAAAGACATCGCCAGACATATCTCCAATGCCAACAACGGTAAATGCCGTTGTTTGTGTATCTATGCCCATTTCTCTGAAATGTCGTTTAACGGATTCCCATGCACCACGAGCTGTGATTCCCATTTTTTTGTGATCATACCCAACAGATCCACCAGATGCAAATGCATCTCCTAGCCAGAAATTATTTTTACTAGAAATATCATTTGCGATATCGGAAAAAGTAGCGGTGCCTTTGTCGGCTGCAACGACCAGATACGGGTCATCTTGATCAAGGCATACAACATTTTGGGGTTTGATGACAACATCATTTTGTACATTATCGACGATGTCCAGCATGGCTTGAATCATTTTCTTGTAGCACGAAACGCCAAGCTGACTTTGTACTTCGTTCGATAGACCATTCATAGATTTTTTGATAACAAACCCGCCCTTGGCACCTACCGGGACAATAACAGTATTTTTAACACGCTGAGCTTTCATCAGGCTCAAAATTTCTTTCCTAAAGTCTTCTTGACGATCAGACCAACGTAGGCCGCCGCGGGCCACATTCCCAGCACGCAGATGCACAGCCTCAAAATCGACAGCATAAACAAACATTTCAAACATGGGCTTTGGTTGTGGCATGTTGTGCACCAGTCTGCAATCAAACTTCAACACAACATAGGGCGGAACTCCTCCTTTTGCTAGCGCTTGAAAATAATTTGTTCGTATGGTTGAGAGTATGAGATTGAGATATTGACGCATTACCTGGTCTTCATCTGCACTTTTAATTTCTTCAAGGAAATTTTCAATTTTTTCCAGCAACTGAGAAATTGTTTTGGATGTTCCATATTTCTTTTTGTCAAAAATAGTCTCAAATAGGTCTACTAAATTTTGAGTAATCACCGCATGCCTTGAGAGGCATGCCGCAACAAATTTCTGGCTATAAGTAAATTCAAGCTGTTTAAGGTATTTATAATATGCACGCAGCAATATTATTTTTTCCCAAGACATTACCGCAGATAATGTAAGCTGATTGAAATCATCATTTTCCACATGCTGTCCGTGAATTTTTAAAATACTTTCTTCAAAAACATTTGTTAGTGCTGCACAGTTGCTTGTTTGATCAAAGTATCCTTCCAGCGCAAAATCATGGATGTAGACCACTTCTTGTGTATTCCCCTCTGTCACCGGATAGTGTAGTTCTGTTAGCACTTTAAGCCCCATGTGTTCCAGAATGGGAATAATGTCATAAAGGGCGATTGGGGAATTTTTATTGTACCATTTCAAATTCAATAAGTTTTTATCATCTGTGCTAATTTTATGGAGCCGTACGGATGGGGAATTTTTTTGTAACACAGTGAGTACAATTTTTATATCTTTCAGGGCTGTCTCTACAGTAAATCTTTCTTGATACTGTATGGGGAATGCATTGAGAAATTGACGCCGTATACCTGAAAGCTTGTCAGATGCATAATGTGCAATTAGAGCTTCTTTGAAGTGATCGATCCAGCGTAAAGAGGCGTTTTTTAGAGTGTTCTCCAGGGAATGTTGGTGCAAATCTATGTCTCGGGATGGGTTGACTGCTATGGTGTAATGCAAACGTGCGTAGTATGAGTCTGTATTAACGAGTGGTTGAAAGTATGTGATACGTCCATTAAATGCGTGCGATAGAATCTCATCTACTTGGCGCACAAAATCGGCTGTATAGCGCTCTCGTGGCACATAGATGATATTGGTGATCATGTGGCCCAAACTATCCCGACGAACGAGAGAGGCGAGGGTGGGACGATCTTGAATCTCTAAAACTTTCTTAGCAAACTTTGTGAGAGTGTTTTGTCCAACCTGGAAAAGCTCTTCCCTGGGATAGGTTTCCATAATGTTTATCAGTGCTTTTCCAGCATGCCATTCTGAAGATAAATTGGTGGCTTCTAGAACACGTTGCAATTTTTGGCGCACAATGGGAATATCGCGGATGCTAAAATTATAGACACTAGATGTGAACAGTCCAAAAAATTCATATTCCCCTATCACATTGCTGCCCTCATCAAATTTTTTGATTCGGACAATGTCCATGGGGGCTGTGCGGTGCACCTTTGATCGACATATAGTCTTTGTAATTTTAAATATTTCATCACATGGCAAGTAGCGCGCGCAGTCTTCATTCATGTCATCGCAATAAAAATTTGTTGTGTCGCGTTTGCAAATGCCGAGTACATTGACAGTGCGTGGGCTGGATTTTCTGTTATTCTTTGCATCAAATTCCCGAGAACCTAGAAGTGTAAAATACCCACTTTCCATCCATTGCAGAAAAGAAATAATTTCCTCTTTATCTACTGTTTGTACAATCTTTGGACTTGTATAGCGCAAGCTATTGATGGCGGCTTGAACAGTTTTTTTTCCTTCTTCCCAGTCAGTAACAGCGAGATGAACATCTTGCAACACATCGCATATGGCTGTTGCAATAGACTGTTTTTCTTGAGCATCGAGTTTTTCTTTTAGGATGATAATGATCAGGGATTCCTGAGCGCCTGTTGTACATTTAGGCCCAGCAGGGAAAAACGATATCAGGTGGCCTTCTTTGTCACGATTGACCACAATAATAGGATGAAGAAGAAAGTTAATCGTAATATCATGGTAACTGAATGCATTAACAATGGAATCAACAAGAAAAGGTTGATCATTGTTTATAATAGATATCATGGTATACTCACGAGCATCAACACGCGCATGCACATCAAATATTTTTAGAGAGAAGGCATCTGTTTTTCGGGAGAAATTTTTCCATACGTCGCTCGCAATGGACTCAATTTCTGGTTGGGAAAGTTTTTGCATATCCCCGGCGGGGATATGCGACATAATCAATTCCACCCAATCAGCCTTTGGAACCATCTGCGACAAAGAATCAGTAATATGCGTTTTTTCTGTTTTTGTGTTTATTTGCACTTTGAGCATGTCACTCATCATAGATTGCTCTCCCATATGTCTTTTGTAACACAAGCCTTTATCGCGGGAATAGGAGAAAACGTTTATACGTATACAGCATGCAAGAAAAGTATCTGCCGAACATGGAGCGGGCGAAGGGATTCGAACCCTCGACCCCAACCTTGGCAAGGTTGTGCTCTACCACTGAGCTACGCCCGCTTAAGCAAAAAATATGGTTGAATGATACCATAAACAGTTTCCAGAGCAAGGGTTTTTTGGTGGGCCCGGTAGGACTCGAACCTACGACAACACCGTTATGAGCGGTGCGTTCTAACCAACTGAACTACAGGCCCTAAAAACGCTTAATCTATCATGGAAATTTACCTGAACATAGCAGCGCGTCAAGTAAATTTTTTTTCACCTATTTTTTGTGCAAATAATTGCGAGTTGAATTGTCGCTTGTAATTCTTTATTCTTAAGATTCATAAGAATGGTAAAGCAGGGTTTTGAAGTTGACGCATAATACGTTCATGTCATTTTTTCTTACCTGTTTCTGCATGTTGTGTGTGGCGTTTCCGTCTAAGGCTGATTACACATCAGTGCGCAGTGCGCAGGTATTGGGCAATTCTCAATTGACCAAAGTGGTGATAGACCTTAGCAAAAAAGCAAATATTCAACCCCTATTGCAAGACGATAAGATTATTGTGGATTTACCTGAAGATGTTGTATGGGATGCAAAAACATCCTTGGAAGAAGGGGTGGGGCGTGTAGAGGATTACACAATTCAAAGGGGTGAGCTAGAAATTATGTTAGTCCCAAAAACTGCTATAAATTCTGTGAGATATACGACAGATAATGGCGGATATCAAATGCATGTAGATCTGGTATCTAGTGATACCGCTAAAACAGCACAAACAATCATACATAAATCCGCCGGACAACCAGAAAACGGTAAGGTTATCGTGCGCAATATCCGTATTGGCAAGAAGAATGCTGCAGAAACTCGGATTGTTTTTGATCTTTATGATGCACAAAATTTTAATGCCAATATTATCGATAATGCACTGATTGTAACCCCAAAGTCAGATGCTGCCTCGGGTGAGAGTTTTTACTTAGGGAACTTGGATAATAAATTTCCTATAGGATTGTTGGAGAGTATGGAGATTGGTCGGTTTAATGGCACACAGCAACTCCAGGCAACATTGAAGCCAGACGTATCTATTAGTAAATCTTTTTTAATTGAGGGCAATAATCCACGCTTTGTGGTGGATCTCGTATCTGATGAGGGCGCGCAAAAACTTGATAAGATTCCCTCAGCGACCGCTGCATCCGAAGAAACTATTGTGCATAATTTTTTGAAAAAAGCGGAAGTGTCTTCTGAAGTTGCGCGTAACGCAACCCCTAATTTGATCGTTTTAGAAAAGCATAAAGCTATTGCAGAAGAAGATCCACTTTTACCCCTGCCTGGTGGCGCACAAGAGGTGAAACGATTGCGTATTGATCAACAGCATGACGTGACCAGCATTGTTTTGGAGCTTCGGTATCAGGAACATTTTAAAGTAACGGAAAATGAATATGCTCGACAGGTAATGATCGAGCTACCGAAGACGGATTGGCATCATGTGCCCGTGCACGAAGCGCATCATACCGATGTAGAGCATTATTTTGTTGATCAGTCTCACCCGAGGATGACAGTTTTGGTTTTGCGTGTGAAAGAAGGTGTTATAGTTCTGGATCGTGATGTGCATACGCACCATGGAAAAGCAGCATTCTCTGTTGAGCTTGGCCATGATCGATACGGGGGCGTGCATTGGGGGCATGGTACCGATGAACACTGGGGGCGTGATCATGTGATGCATCGTGATGAGCCTGAAGCGGGACAGAATCTTGCACACGTCAAACCAACGCTGCTACACAATGAGGAAAAAACAGTGGGGCAAGTAAAGACGTTTTCTTTTGAAACACTGAAACCAACCTATGATCCCAAAGATCTATTTGAAGCAGGTAATGCGCCGTTTGCCGATGTGACAACGGGTATTTATGTGGGTGTGATGGCTGGGTTGGGGGAGGGCCGTATTTCGGATACATATACCCAGTCTAGTGGCAATCTGTTTGGGTATAAAAATCATTTTTTTGGATCGGATGGCGGTATATATGCAGGGTATGGCCATGGATTTGATCGTTTTTATATAGGCGGTGAAGCATTTTTCCGTTACATGACTGAATCGACCCAAATATCTCTGTATAAAGATGGGCAAACCAAACGACATGAAGACCAGGCACATTACCACTATGGCCTAGCATTGCGATTAGGAGCATATATCTCTCCAGAATCCTTGTTTTATGGTAAAATTGGTGCTTCTGGTATGACTATTAGGCATAAGCCAAATGCTGCTGCAGATGGTCAGATAGGGCTTCTTAGACGCTTTAACCATAACACGGCTGGAACATTCTATGGCGTGGGTATTGAGACACAGTTGTCAAATCATATAAGCGCGCGTTTTGAGGCGATGCACACAGATTGCCAGCACTATGTAAAGAAGGTAGGGGGCAACGTGTCGCGCTATGCCCCACAGCTGAATCAGGTAAGTTTGGGTGTAACCTATAAATTGAATGCAAGTTATGGCCCAAGTAGCCAAGAAGGCATTGGTATTATTCCCACAGGTTTATATGCAGGCTCTGGTATTGATTGTGCTGCTTTTTCTGTGTACCAGCGCATCGAGGCAGAAGATGGGAGCATTTTCAAGCTTCGTGGTGCTGCGCTTACGCCTGCGTGGGATTTTTACACCGGGTATGGTGTGCAGTACGGTCAATTCTATTATGGCCTTGAGGCGATGGCATCTCTTGGGAACTCTTACGTGCGGGAAAGTGCAAAATATGGCGATGGTACGATGAATATTTCGAACAAGCGTTTTTCGACTTATGGTCTCTATTTTAGACCAGGATATGGATTTGGCCATGGTAATCTTGTTTACTTGAAACTTGGCGGTGTGATGAGTCGATTAAAACGCACTACGACAGGGGCGAGTCCGCTTTCCATTAGCAAGGAGGAGTTTTCTAAAGCAAAACTAGGATATGCCGTTGGCGGCGGTCTTGAAGCCTTTGTTACAGATAATATTAGCGTGCGCGGGGAGTATGTCGTCGATTTTTATAACATGAACTCTAATAGCACAGCAACACGTTCTGAAGAGTTGAAAATATTTAACAATAAATTTCAAATTGGTGTAACCTATACGCTGTAATTTTCGTAAAATTTGATCGATCAAAAGGAAGGGGTACATTATAATGGATACCAGTTCAGGCCATGTGGTTGTGACAACAGTAGCGCATGGTCAATCTACGTCTGTTTCGGATTTGTTTTTAGGAGCGGATCCTATTGTTCAATTTATTCTTATTGGGCTGTTGACAGCATCAATTTGGTCTTGGGCAATTATTGTTTCCAAGTGGTGGGTATTATGGAAACTTCAAAAAATAACCAAGGCATTTGAATCTAACTTTTGGAGAGCACAATCTATTAGTGCCGCTTTTGATCCTACTCAAGATAAACATCCCGTAGAGCGTCTGGCATTGATAGCAATTGAGACATGGGAAGCATTTCCAGAGAAAAACAATACAACCGCACGAGTGGCTTACGTGGATCGTTCTGTCGCTAGTGTTTTTTACAAAACAGAATGCCGTCTTAGAAAACATTTAGGCTTTCTATCAACGCTTGGGGCCACAGGTTTGCTCATAGGGCTTTTTGGGACTGTTTGGGGTATTATGCACAGTTTTCAATCAATCGCCTTTGAAAAAAATACAAGCTTAGCGGTGATAGCCCCCGGCATTGCGGAAGCACTGTTTGCGACATCTTTGGGACTTGTAGCGGCAGTGCCTGCTATGATTGGATATAATCGTTTGTCAGCGAGAATTTCTGCTTTTCTAGCGCACCTAGAGCAATTTTTAGATCAAATTGTTTTAGCACTTGAAAAGAACAAAAGGTAGGTGACAGATGGCACGGTTTCAATCACGTTATCATATTGATAAATCTGGTTTTTATCAGATTAATGTAACGCCATTAGTGGATGTCATGTTGGTGCTGTTAATTGTGTTTATGGCAACAGCACCTATGATGACAACGGGGGTGGCTCTCGATTTGCCAAAAACGGATGCAGCTTCTTTGCGTGATGCAACGGAGCCCCTTGTGATTTCTGTAAATCAAGCGGGTGTTTTATTTATTCAGGAGACAGAAATAGCTTCAGGCGAGCTTGTAGAAAAGCTTACAAACATTGCTCGCAATAATTTCGATGCAGAGGTTTATATTCGTGGAGATGCGCAGCTTAATTATGGCACGGTTATGGAGATAATGGGGCGTGTGAATGCCGCTGGATTTCATAAGATGACGTTAGTAACGGAGGCTGGCGCACTGGCACACAAAGCGCAGAAGAAGCGTAAAAAATAGCCGAGAAAGTACACATTAGATGAATCATTTAGCATTGATTGTTTCTGTTACATTTCATTTGCTCATTTTTCTTCTTTTAACTAATTCATTTTTTCACAGTAAAACCCCAAAAGCGTTGCCTCAACCTATCTCGGTTAAAGTTTTGCCTATTGCGCAAAAGACAAATTTACCGCACGCAGCACAGAAGAGAAAAGTGGTTATTCCAAGGCATACAAAAGATATGAAAGCCCACAGAAAGCTGAAACAAGATCCTACCAGCCCTGAGCTACCTGTAGACAAAGCGTTGATGCATACAAAGGAATCGCTTAAGAAGACAATACCTAAAAAAAATATTCCATCTCAATCTAGGCGTAAGGATGAGAAGATATCCCCAAAAAAAACTGTGCTAGATGATGATTTTCTAGCTGTGCTTAAAACATTAGATAAAATACCGGATAAGTCTGTAGACAAACTAGCGAAAGCGGATTCAGCACGGCATGTACCCAAGACTATCGAAGAGATCTTGAGTGTTTCTGAAGTTAATGCCTTGCGGCAACAACTGCGTCAGTGCTGGATTGTGCCTCCAGGGGCACAAGATACCCGAGAATTTTCTTTTGATGCTGTCGTGTATATGGGCCCGGATGCAATAGCCTCTAAAGTTAAGATCTCAGATAATACATACTACGCCAAAAACCCATATTATAGATTGGCCAAAGATGCTGTTGAACGGGCTTTCTCCCACCCAGATTGCATGCCACTGAAACTTCCTAAAGGAAAGTTTGAGCAGTGGCGTATTTTAAAGATAACATTTGATCCACGGGAGATGTTTGAATGAGATATGTATTATTGATAATGATGTATTCTCTTCTTGCCCGGTCAGAACTCTCTTTAACGGTTTCAGAGGGGAACGTACTCCCTATATCCGTTGCGCTTGTTCCCTTTACAAGTGCAGACTCTGGCCTATGCCCCCTGGCGGACAATATTGCCCGTGTGGCAAAAGAAAATTTAGAAAGCACGGGCTTATTTCAATTCATTTCAGAAAAATCATTGATTCAACAAGACCTTAATATTAGTATCTTGCCTCGTTTTTCTGATTGGCGTTTGCTAAAATCACAAGTGCTTATTTATGGTACAGTTGAGATTCAGGGGGAAATGATCAAGGTGCGCTATCGTGTGTGGGATGTATTTATGGAAAAAATACTTATCACAGAGACACTAGAGAGTACCACAACTTTCTGGAGGCGCTTGTCCCATCTAATATCTGATGCAATTTATACAAAACTTTCTGGAGAAAAAGGGTATTTTGACACGCGTATCGTTTATATTGCAGAGCAGACAGTGCCAGATAAGAAACGTGTACATCGTCGCGAGAAAAGACTTGCCATTATGGATCAGGACGGTGAGAATCATAAATATTTAACTGATGGACAGCACATTGTTCTTACACCGCGGTTTTCACCAACGACACAAAAGATCGCGTATTTATCATATGAGGCTAGCATACCTAAAGTGTATGTGCTGGATTTAGAGACAGGTGCACAAGAGCTTGTGGGAAAATTTCCCGGCATGACGTTTGCGCCACGATTTTCTCCAGATGGAAGAAAAATAATTATGAGCCAGGCACTCAGTGGTAAATCAGATATTTATACAATGGATTTAGACACACGTCTTGTAAAGCGTCTTACCCACGGGAGCTCTATAGATACCTCTCCTTGTTACAGCCCAGACGGCGAGAAAATAACATTGAACTCAGACAGAGGTGGATCAAAACAAATCTACATAATGGATAGTGATGGGCGCAACCCTAAACGTATTAGTTTTGGTGGAGGTGTGTATTCAACGCCTGTTTGGTCCCCTAGAGGAGATTGGATTGCATTTACCAAAACACAAGATGGCGAATTTTATATTGGTGTGATGCGGCCAAATGGATCTGGGGAGCGGTTGATTGCTACAGGATTCATTGTAGAGGGCCCAACATGGACACCAAATGGGCGGATTATTGCTTTTACACGACAGCAGAAAGCAAAACCGGGAATGCATGGTGTGTCTAAAAATTATGCTATTGATCTTACGGGTGATAATGAGCACGTGATTCAAACACCGGGTGAAGGGTCAGACCCTGCCTGGTCTCCGCTCTTGCCAACGGCATAAAAAAAATTATGTCAGGGCCTGTCGTTTAGTGTAAAAAAACATGAAAAGATAGGCCAATATTGACAGAAGTAGCACATGCAGATCCCAGGAAACAGATAAATATGTTTCAATAAAAAATCCAACAATCCCCACGCCCATAGCGCTGTAGGCTGCATAGCGTGATGGACGTTTGAGATAAAGACCAAAAATTATAGGCACTAAAAGACTGAAAATGCTGACTTTATACGCCATGATCATTAAAGAAATTATGTCATGCACATAAAATGCTATCCAGAGCGCAGAAAAACCGATAAGGAATGTCAGAATACGCACCGTATTAAGTTTAAATTTCAAACCCAGGGCGGGTAAAATGTCATAGGCAAAATTGAGGCTTATGGCACACACGAGCGAATCAGTTGTCGAGAGTATCGCCATCAAAATGGCGACGGCAAATAAGCTAGAAATCATGGGGTTAGTTTGGCTTATAATGCAAGACATGATAGCACTACCACCATCATCATTGGCTGAAAGGCCAAGATCGAGGCCAACGAGTCCAAGATATATTGGAATTAAAGAGAGGAGCATAAGAAGAATACCGGCTACGCATGTCGCAGCACTCAGTGTGCGTGGGGAGATTGCAGCAAAGCATCTTTGACCCATATCTTGTCCAATGAGTACAAACAACATAGGCATTAACACCCATTCTTGCCAAGGGACTTGTCTAGGGCCCCAGGTAAGATTTGGCATTGTTATGCCTGGTTGCTGCATGCAATACCCTGCGGTAAATACTAAAATTAAAATGATCACTAAAATTTGTAGTATGTCTGTTTTTACAACGGCTTTCAGGCCTCCATATACTGTATAGAGGATAGTAGTGCTGCCCAGAGCCACAAAGGAAAGTTTGGACTCTACACCTATAGAGATCATGAATTTCCATGCGGAAATACTGATAGAAATGAGTATGAGAAAAAGAGAAATAATGGATAAGGATGCGGAAAAAATCCTCAACTTCTTGCTTTTGTAAAACACCAAAAATGTTTCTGGTATACTGCTTACACCAAGTTTCCTAAACTTCTCACCGACACCAAGAGCAAGTATAAAGAAACCCAGGGCAAGTCCTGATGAATAGCAAAGGGCGCCCAGGCCATAGTTTTTGACAGCTTCGCCGGCACCGATAATAGCACCGCCACCCATCTGAGTCGCCAGAAAAGTTAATGTGAGGCCAAATAGTGGTAAACGTCGTTTGGCTAGAAAAAAATCATTTAAATTGTCAACATTTTTGCCCGTTTTCTGTCCAAGCCATAAGGTCCAGATACCTAAAATAACACATACAACAGTAAAAACCATATAATCCATCGGATGCAACTCCTAAAAATAGTACATTAAAATTCTGGAACAAATAGGGGGGGGATTAATGGCAATGTCGATGGTGGTGATTTACTATAGAGCAGGCGACATTTTTTGCAAACACTACTGTGAGATATGCACACATAATTTAGCTCCTAATTAATATCCTATATTTGTCAGAGATACAACCAAAAGTCAATCGTATTCATCAGTGCATCTGCAGCATCTATTTTCTACATTTCATTTCTAAATAAAAAAAATAATAAAAATTTTTATTATTTTTTTTATTTATAGATTGATTGCTAGATTATTTATTTTTATTTTTGAAAATTTATTTTCGGAGATCCACTGGTTATGAAGGTGCGGAGGAAATACAGTCTACAACTGGACAAAGACACGCTTAGATGAGGCCAGAAAAACTTTTAACATGTCACAGAGTAGGTCTTTGAGGCTCGTGCATGCCGAAAACATTAGTGCATTATCAAAAAAAACGCCTAAAAAATAATTCCCCCACCTACACTATGTGAAGTACTCTATTCTATATGCTGCAATTATCTGCTGCATTCCAGTATTTCTACGCTTGAGTTGTGCAGCATTTCTGAGCAGAGGGGACAAAAGGTACCCGTGCCATATGTAAGAACGTAAAATTTATGAATATATATTAAAATTTATGCATATATGCAATGACATGATGCCCGTGGAACATAAGAATGTATTGCTCTATTGTAAGACAACATGATACTTAGTCCTGACTAATACCGTTGTGTCATGTAGCTCAAAATAAGCACATTTTCTATGATATCGCATATGACACACATCGTATAATTTACCATTTTATTGTCCGGGTATCATTAGGTTGTGCACTGCTCTGCACTGATGAATCAAGAGTCGGTTGCTCTCGTCTCACAGAAAGAGCAGATTGATTCTGCAGAGGATATAGGCCCTACAATCAATAAAGAACAGGAAGAATTTGAGTGTCTTATGTTTATCATCATTAGATGCTTGATGCGCAGGAGTGCGTTGTTTTAAAAGTGGTTTGTGGTGGGCGTTGAAGGATTCGAACCTTCGACCTACTGATTAAGAGTCAGCTGCTCTACCAACTGAGCTAAACGCCCGCCAAAGCATAATGTTCATATATCAGAGCCAATGTCTATTGTCGATATATTTTTTCACGACCTTTTAATGGTAGCGCTCAAGTCTTAGGTCTTGGTGTAAGTCAGCATTTAATAAAAATCCAAATCCAATGAGAATAGTTAACATAGCTGTTCCGCCGTATGATATGAGGGGAAGCGGCACACCAACAACTGGAAGCAAACCTGTGACCATAGCCATGTTAATAAAAACGTAGAAAAAGAAAGATAGAGTGATGCCCGCAGAAACAAGTTTTGAAAAAGTGTTTTGGCATTTAAGGGCAATCGTACTTCCAATGAGGATGAGCAATAAATACAGGATGATCAATATACTAGCACCAAACAACCCACACTCTTCACAGAGCATGGTAAAAATGAAATCTGTTTGTTTTTCGGGTAAAAATTGTAAATGACTTTGTGTCCCTTTTAAAAATCCTTTGCCAAAAATTCCCCCAGAGCCAAGTGCTATTTTTGATTGTATGATATGGTACCCTGCACCCAGGGGGTCACGCTCTGGGTCTAAAAATGTTAAAACACGGTTTTTTTGGTACGTATGCAGTAAAGACCAGGCAACTGGAATTGCGCCTATAGACATAATAGCAGCGCCTATAAAATATCTTAATGGAGCACCCACCAAAAAAATAATTGAGACACTTGTGCCAAGGAGTAAAAGGGCAGTACCTAGATCCGGTTGTTTTAAAATCAAGAAAAACGGTGCAAAAACCATTAAGAGCGGAACAATGAGAAAGGTCGGGCGTCTGACATCAGTCAAGCTGCTACGGTGGAAATAACAAGACAGAGACAGAATAAGGGCGATGCGCATTATTTCTGATGGCTGCACTTTAATGAAGTAAAGGTCAAGCCATCGTTGCGCGCCCATTCCTGTGTGCCCTGAAATGCACACGCAAATAAGGGAGACAAGGGAGGCACAATAGAGTGTATACGCATATTTAAGCCAGTAACGAACGGGGATCAGAGCAATAGCCATCATGAGCAAAAATCCTAAAAAAAAATGCATAATTTGTGGAATTGCCCAGGGATTGAATCCCCCACTTGCACCATAGAGCATAATAAATCCAATACCTGCAATCAGTATGATGCAAAATAATAACAAAAAATTTAGATGGCGTATGTTTTTGAAAAAATCCTTAGGGAGCATCATTTATCTTCTCTATCTGTGTACGCAAGCTCTTGCGTTTTAAGTAGTAAGTCGCGCCCAATGGGAGCGGCAGAGCGCCGCCCCCATTCGGCATGTTCCACAATAACAGCGACGACATATCGTGGCTTATGAACAGGCGCGAAACCAATAAAGAGAGAATTGTCGCGCAAGAACCAAGGTAATGCTTCGCCACGTCGAATGCCCTGTTCACGCTCCTGCATAGAAATTCGTCGAACTTGTGCAGTAGCTGTTTTACCTGCCATTTCGAATCCCTTTTTCTTAATACGCGCACCGTATCCTGTGCTTGATGGTGTATTGGTCGCATCATTCATAGCTGAGAGAATAGTATTTAGGTCTTGCTGCCGCATTTTTAATGGGGGCATGTCAGGGGGTATATCTTTTTTTACAAGGTGTGGCGTGATCTTGCGCCCTCCATTAGCAATTTGCCCTAGCATCACCGCCCACTGCAAGGGGGTAGTGAGCATGCTGCCTTGGCCAATGGATAAGAGCACAGTGTCACCCGCATACCATTTTTCTTTTTTATGCGCCGTTTTCCACTCAGGTGTTGGTATATGACCTGATTTTTCTCCCGGAAAATCAATTCCAGTGATTTTCCCAAGCCCAAATTTCCTTGCAGTTTCTGCTATAATATGGGGGCCAAGTTTTTGAGAAAGACTGTAGAAGTAAACGTCACAAGATTTTAAAAAAGCGTCGTGAAAATTCATGTGTCCATGTCCGCCTTTTTTCCAACAGTGAAAAATGTGATTGCCTATTTTGTGCTCGCCGTCACAGTAAACTTTTTTGTCTAAAATGCTTGGTTCTTTTGTTAACGCCGAGAGTCCTAAAATAATTTTTACTAGGGAGGCGGGGCTATACAATCCTGAAACGACTTTGTTTGTAAGTGGATGTAGAGGATCTTGGCGCAGTTTTTGCCATTCGTTGATTGATATACCGACAGGAAAGAGATTTGTATCATAACTGGGATGTGAAATGAGGGCCATGACTTCACCTGTGTCCATATCGAGTACGATTGCTGCACCACTTTTGTATTGCGAAAATAAAGCATAACCATAAGCTTGTAAGCGCGTATCTATTGTGAGCACGAGGTCTTGTCCATGTGTTGGATTGGTAAGCTCTAATTGGCGAATGAGTTGTCCGAGGGCATTAATTTCTACTTCACGTCTTCCATAGGTTCCATTTAACTCATCGTCATAAAATTTTTCTATACCTTGTTTTCCTATTTGTGCATCTGGGAATTGAAACGTTTTATCTATTGTGATATCTGCTTCTGTTGGGGTGCTGGTGTATCCGATGGTGTGGGCCGTGCTTTGCGCACTTGCATAGTGTCTGCGACCACTCTCTTGCGTTACAATGCCAGGCAGTGTAATGGTATTGACTTCTAGTATTGCAATATCCTCCCATGTCAAGTTTTTCTTGAGGATAATAGGCAAGCGTCGTGGAAGCTGTTTAATTTGACGCTCAATGCGACGTCTTATCTCGGGTGCGATGGCAATAAAAGATTCAAAGGCATCAAGGGACTGCTCATGGTTATGCGTTTGATCACGCAAAAGCACAGCATGATAAGTAGGTTTATTATCAGCAATTGTTAGCCCATTTCTGTCCAGAATGCGCCCACGGCTTGGGGGCACTAGTTGTATATGAATGCGGTTATCATCAGAGAGGGTTTTATATTTTTGAGCTTCAATAACCTGTAGAAAATATAGCCTGCCGATCAAAACGAGGAATAGAAAAAAAATAAGCAATAAGATGGCATATAGTCTTTTGTTCAATACATGCCTAATACTTGTGCGCATTTTCTAAGATTCTTTTTTAAAAAAGTTGAGTATATACAGTAAAATTGGAAAAAGAAAAGCACCCCACAAAAATATCTGCAGCAGACTTGTGCTATGCCATGATAAGCCAAGCGCGCATCCTACAAGATACATGGCGCTACCTGTAGTTGATAATATGATGCAAAATGCAAGCCAATTTCTACAAAGCCCAATCTTTGGTAAGTGAGGGGCTGTAAATAATAACTGTACATAAAAGAGCATAAATGTTAGCGCGTATGTACCAAACGGCATGTGTGTTAATGCATCTTGAATCATCCCCAGAAAAAATATCCCTATAATAGGCGGTACAATAGGTGTATTGGTTTCTAGAATAAATAGGGTGCTGAAAAAAAATGCAGGCATAGTATGGGTTTCCACACTATTTGGTCCGATAATACACAGCAAGAGCAGAAAAAAAGCAAAAGTGCTGTAAAGAAACTGAGGACGATCATTTGCTGAAATCATAGGCGCCCCTTCTCATTTGGTATCGCCGCTACGTCCGGCGGGATTAATCGAACATAATATAGATCATTAAAGTCAACAAAGGGCGCAACTCGAATATCTGGTGTGAGGCTCGTGATTTTACCAATAGGGATATGCGCAGGATAAATCCCTCCTTTCCCGGATGTGTGCACGATATCACCCACATTAACTCGGCTTTTATCAATAAATTTGAGATATGGATATTGATTACCATCGCCAACTAGTAATGTATCTACATCAGCATTTTCTATTTGAGAAGGGATGCGTGATTGGGGATTTGTGAGCGGTAACACACGGCTAAAATCCTCGCTTGTGCTAATGGTACGTCCCAGAAGTCCATCTTGGTTAATAACAGGTTGATTTGTTCTGATCTTGTCTTTTGTGCCCAGGTTAATTAAAAAGTTTTGTGTGAAAGCATCAGAGAATTTTGCAACAATGCGAGCCGTAATCAAGGGTGTTTTTTCCATGTGGTGCGTGTTAAGTATTTTATGTAGCTCTTTGTTTTCTGCCTTTAACAGTGCTAACTCTTGTGCTTTGTATCTAAGATGCTCATTTTCTTCTTCAAGGTCTTCAAGTATCTCATATGCCTTGAGAAGCTTCTTGTAATCATTGCTTAGCGCACTTATCCATTTTTTAGGCTTATTTAATGTTTCCAGAACAGGCGTGAAATAGTCAACGATAATTTCTCTGTAGAGAGACATAAAACTAGCATCGCGTTGATTAAGCACAAGACAGGAGAGAGAGGCCACTATAAATAGTATCGTAATTTTTTTTCGGCGCGATACCATGTGCCCGCTAAACAAACTGCGGCTCAGACTTTTTTTTTGTCCCGGGGATGTGTGCTCTGTTTTTAGGTGGTGCGGTAAGTTATGCTTGTCTCGGACATCCATAGGCGCCCACCTCTAACGTTGTTTATTGTGATAGCAAGACGTTCAAGTCACCCATCTGCTCTAATGCCTTTCCTGTGCCACGTGCCACACAGGATAAAGGATCTTCCGCAATGGATACAGGTAGCCCAGTAGCATCACGCAACACCTGATCCAGATCGTGCAACAACGCACCACCACCTGTTAACATAATACCTTTATCCACAATATCAGCGGATAGCTCTGGGGCCGTCTGCTCGAGGGCTATCTTAACAGAGTCCACGATGGCAGCCACTGTTTCTGATAGACTATCTGCAACATCTTTTGTTTTTATGACAATTTCCTTAGGCACGCCACGCACAAGGTCACGCCCTTTTACGTGCATTTCCTTGTTGTTTGCAGGATTCATTGATGCGGAACCAATTTCTTTTTTAATACGCTCTGCGCTGGCCTCGCCAATCAAAAGATTAAATTTTCTGCGGATATAATTGATAATTGCTTCATCCATTTTATCACCCCCAACGCGCACAGATTTGGCGTGAACAATTCCTCCTAAGGAAATAACAGCCACTTCTGTTGTGCCGCCACCAATATCTACAACCATGGAGCCCGTCGGCTCTGTTACAGGCAAGTCTGCACCAATAGCGGCAGCCATAGACTCTTCTATAAGGAAGACCCGACGCCCCCCCGCGCCTTCTGCAGATTCTTGAATAGCCCTACGTTCAACTGCCGTTGCACCGGAAGGAACGCATATGATCATTTGGGGGCGTGCAAAAGAATTGCGTTGATGCACCTTGCGAATAAAATGCTTAATCATAGATTCTGTGACATCAAAATCTGCAATGACGCCATCACGCAATGGACGGATAGCTTGGATATTTCCAGGTGTGCGTCCGACCATCTGTTTTGCCTCATTTCCTACAGCGAGGACCTGCGGCTTACCTTCGTGCATAGCGATGGCAACAACAGAAGGTTCATTAAGAATGACGCCCTTTCCCTTCGCATGGACTAGCGTATTTGCCGTACCAAGATCGATGGCCATATCTGCACAAAACAAGTTATAAAATTTTGAGAACATATTTTGATCCGTATCTGTACTCTCTGTATGAGGGAACTATACCTTATTTTTTTTGGTTTTTAAAGGCGCACTATCATTTGGGCGCAGTATTTTTTTTTGTGAGCAAGGCGACAGAAATGATATTGATTGCAAACATGCTATTTAAGGCAAGATCACCCAATGTCCAAACGGTTTTTACATCAATTAGAGCCCCGAGAGGAATAATGCAGATAAACAGTACACGGAAAATAGGCACACCTTTCAGGCCGAAGAGGTAGTGCACAGCTTTTTCAGCACAAAAAATCCAAGTAAGCATGGTGGTGAATGCAAAGAGCAGTAGTGTTATGAGTACAATGTTAACAGACATAAAGCCGCCCATGTCCTTTGTGAAAGCAGCAATGCACATATTAGTGCTTTCTATACCCTCTGCACACCAGGTGTTGGTGACAATTAATGTGAGTCCCGTAATGAGACAGATGACCATCACAATGAAGGGGGAGAGCATGCTAATTAATCCTTGTTGATGAGCAAATTCTTCTAATGACATCTTAGGATTTTTACTAACAGATGCGTGCACAATAGGCGCAAGTCCAGCACCGGCGTCTGTTGCAAATAATCCGCGATCAAAGCCTGCTTGTATCGCGATCAACAGACTGCAGCCTAAGGCACCCGCTGCTGCCTCTTGTGCACCAAAAGCGCTTGTCAGGATTAAGATGAAGGCTTGTGGAATCTCTTGGTAGTTTTGAGCTAAAATATATAAGCAAGAAACAACATATACTGTTGCCATTAGAGGAACAAGACGAGTGATAAGAATTGAAAAATTTTTAAGGCGACCAAAAATAACAAGGGAGATAAGTAGGCTGATCAGTGCACCAGTGATTGCGGGTGTGACATTAACATGAGCAAGAGGCAGGGATAGAGAATTCATCTGCACAAGATTGCCTACAGTAAGAGCGCTCAAAAGTGTCGCAATGCAGAAAATTTTAGCGGTGCGAGGAGCCTGGAGTCCTTGTGCGATATAATACATCGGGCCTCCCATGTGTTGGTGGTGTGTGTTGTGTATGCGATATAAAACACCAAGTCGGCACCCTTGATATTTGATGACGGCACCAAACAAAGTAATAATCCACATCCAGAATAGAGCACCAGGACCGCCCATAGATAAGGCGACCGCAACCCCTGCAATATTTCCAGTCCCAAGGTTTCCTCCTAAAATTGTTGCAACAGCGGCAAAAGATGAGAAATTTCCTTGAGTATTTTTCTGTGCAATGAGTCTCCACGCTTCCCAGAGAGAGCGCAATTGTATCCATTTATACTGTTGAGACAAATATAGACCTACACACAGAAGACCTGGCATTATGCCGTAGAGGGTAAGGTACTGTTTAAAGTAATCTGCCATGATATAGTGCTGCCGTTGTGAAGTATGGGTCTCACACTAATATGCTTTCATAATTCAGTCAATTACTTGATATGAAGCATGCAACAACAAAAAAATAGGCAGAATGCATTTGACAGTGTGTGAGGAAGGTGATAGAAGGGTGTCTGTTGTTCGATGAAAAGTAGAAGAGAAATGCGAAATATCTAAGTAATGTTTTAAGCTTTCGAATTTTAATATATATTATATTTAAAGCTTTTAGATATTACTAACAAACGCACGATAAAATATGATGTTTAATCATTACTTTAATGTTTGAAGATTTATCACTGTGTGAGAGGTATTAAGCGGCGAAGAGCATTTGGTGAATGCCTTGGTACTAAGAGGCGATGAAGGACGTAGTACGCTGCGAAAAGCTGCGCGGAGGGGCGAATACCCGTTGATGCGTAGATATCCGAATGGGGAAACCCACCGCAATAGCGGTAACATACACTGAATACATAGGTGTATGTGGCAAACCTGGCGAAGTGAAACATCTCAGTAGCCAGAGGAACAGAAATCAAACGAGACTCCGTGAGTAGTGGCGAGCGAAAGCGGATCAGGCCAGTTTTGTGTATGCTAGCGATTTGAACCATCTGGAAAGGTGGGCCATAGAAAGTGATAGCCCTGTAAAAAGAGGTAGGATACGCAAACTTGAGTAGGACGGAACACGTGAAATTTTGTCTGAAGATAGGGGGACCACCCTCTAAGCCTA
>CBCXTT010000002.1:335000-362061 GCA_965178295.1 Alphaproteobacteria bacterium
TGAAAGCTTCCAGCGCCGATGGTACTACGTCTTAAGGCGTGGGAGAGTAGGTCATTGCCAAGCTTTCTCTTTCTATTCCTTTTGCTTATTTTCTTTTTCGCTGTCTTTTCCTCTTTTTTCCCCTTCTAGCTCTGTATTTATACAATCTTGCTCTTATTCTTTCTTCATAAGATTTGAATAGATATTCCGTCTTTGCACCTACTATTCTTCTCTTGCGCTTTCTGTTTTTGTGGGCTCAGAATATTCTGCGTTCTGATTCTTATGCCTGACTGTTCTGCGTGCTGCTCGATTTTCTATATTGATTGATACGACTCTTGGCCCGATTCTCGTATGTTCTCTTTTAGCGCAAAGATATCTCATGAAGGAAGATTCACTCTCCTTAATGCTTGCATTGCGTCTCTGTACGTCATAGACGGATAAATCTCTTGCCATATGCAGATCTAGTGTTTGCAGGCCTTGTAGTAGGTGATAAAATCAGTACTTGAAAAGTATTAAAAAATAAAGTAATTAGATGGTATTGCTTTCTTTATGAAATTACAAAACATTAGAACCAAAATACCCCTTCTAATTTTTGAGCTTTTGGATGAGCGGGATATGAAAAAATAAGAGGTGAAAATGAAGTTATGTAACTTTAATGATAGGATAGATCATTCACTTTTTCTCATTGCCGGCTCCTGTGTAGTTGATTTTGAACAACTAGTTCTGGATATGGCGGGATATTTACAGGATATCACACAAGTGAATGAAGTTGCACAGGCGCTTTGGGATATAAAGAATGTTATCACTAAAGCACCTGAAGTGGGGAATGAGCATGTTACTCTTTGTGATCGGGGCACCTCATGTGACTATAATACCTTATTCTGATATGCGAGGCTTGGCCCAGATGCGTGAAGCAGGCTGCCCAGTAGTTGTGTACAATACTAAACGCTCCGTGCCACAGCCGGGTGAGAATGGTTTAACTTCTAGTAGACAGCGGGAAATGGCGCCAGTGTTAACCAGACCCTCAGTTGCATCTGGGCTTTCTGGTATACTGCTGGAAACATATCCTGATCCAGAAACTGCACCAAGTGATGGCCGCAATATGTGGCCACTAAATAACACCCACCCCCTTCTTGAAGTTGTAAAAGCTTTGGACCGGGTGGCAAAAACATATGGATTTATTGCAAATGTCTGATTTAAACAGCATCATTCAATATGGCCGTGCTGTATTAGAAATTGAGTCAAAGCAGTTATTAGAAGTGAAAGATAGTATTGATGAAAATTTTGCACTGGCTGTAACAGATATTCTGCATACAAAAGGTAAATGTATTGTTACCGGCATGGGTAAATCTGGCCTGATTGGGAAAAAAATTGCAGCCTCTTTGTCGAGCACCGGTACATCAAGTTTTTTCGTGCACCCTGGAGAAGCGTTGCATGGTGATTTAGGGATGTGTGGACAAGATGACATTGTGATTATATTATCGAATTCAGGAGAGACTAATGAAGTTGTAAAGTTGTTGCCATTTTTTCAATCTCAAGGAAATCAAACGATTTCTATTACCGGCAATGCCCAGTCTACAGTGGCGCTATACACGGATCGTCATATTTTATGCTATGTACCGAAAGAAGCCTGTCCTCTTCAATTGGCGCCTACTTCTTCAACTACCGCATCACTTGCAATAGGTGATGCTATCGTTGTTTCGCTCATGAATTTAAAGAAATTTAAACGAGAAGACTTTGCACGTTTCCACCCAGGTGGTAGTCTGGGTCATAAATGCTGTGTTCCGGGGGTAGAGTAAGAATATGTGCTCACAGAGCATCTTTATTATGCCATATAAAATTATTTAGGACAAACAATCTTTTGAAGTAGCAAGAGTTTTTGAAAAATTATACACAAAGAAGCGCCATCAGCATTTTGCTCTAAGGGATGTACAATGAATGTTTATAAAAAGATCTATCAATACATATGTAAGAAAATATGTAAAATTTTATTAGACAAAAGTCACGCTTCAAAGCCCCCAATTTTTTGCGTCAGACTTCATATATGGAAGCATGAGTATTTTAAGTCGCTGTTTCCTGAAAACGATTTATATTTTTTGCCATTTCGCTTAACAGAGGAGGATTTTTACAAGAAATGGGCGCAAAAAATTAAAACTGATAAAAGAAGTAAAATTCTGCTCTGGGGCAATACAGCCCCCCAGTTTATCGAAAGTTTTTTAAAAAAAACACCTGATGTTCCTTTGCTGAAAAGTGAAGACGGGTTTATACGCAGTTTGGGTCTTGGTGCAGATCATGTGTTGCCCTTGTCTGTTGTTATAGATAAAACAGGATTATACTTTGATGCGACAAAACCCTCAGACCTTGAAGAAATACTGAACACATATGATTTTCAATCTGACGTTAAGCTGTTAAAAAGGGCCGAGGCTTTTCGAAGGCAAATAGTAGATTTATCAATTAGTAAATACAATCATACTGGTAGTACGGATATTGAGAAAGTGTATGGCCCTAAGACAAAAAAAAGAATTTTAGTTGTTGGACAGGTGGAAGATGATGCGTCTATACAGTATGGCTGTGAAAGAAAATTGCTTAATAATGATTTGGTTGTTGCGACTAGGAGTGAAAATCCGGATGCGCACATCATATATAAGCCCCATCCCGATGTCATGAGAGGTCATAGAGAATATTTGTCTCATCCCGCTGATGTACAATACATCAGCCAAGTTTTAGAGGAGGATATTTCGATATCAGACGCACTATTAACAATCGATCATGTATACACTTTGACATCATTAGTTGGATTTGAAGCACTATTACGTGGTATAGGAAAAGTTACGACTTGGGGTGCTCCATTTTATTCTAACTGGGGATTGACTGATGATCGACAAAAAGTTACGAGACGCTCAAGAAAATTAACAGTGAATGAACTTGTGGCTGGGGTGTATTTTTTATACCCCCGATATCATGAACCTGTTTTGCGCAAAAGATTGACACCTGAAGAAGCGCTGAAACGCATCGTGTGTCTACAAGGTAGAGACGTGTAGAAAAAGATTGTGCACCATTAAGGCGTTGTAGACGACGACGTTGATAGGCACGGTGTAGAAGTGTGGTAACACATGAAGCTGACGTGTACTAATCCCTCCATTGGCTTAATATCTCTTATACAGTGATAAGTTTTGATGTATTAAGGTCTAGTGTGTATAAAAATAGCTCGCACAATCACATTTTATTTGCTACCCAACAAAAGGGGTAGAAAGAGATAGCTTGGTGACGATAGCGGAAGATAAACACCCGATTCCATCCCGAACTCGATAGTGAAAGCTTCCAGCGCCGATGGTACTACGTCTTAAGGCGTGGGAGAGTAGGTCATTGCCAAGCTTTCTCTTTCTATTCCTTTTGCTTATTTTCTTTTTCGCTGTCTTTTCCTCTTTTTTCCCCTTCTAGCTCTGTATTTATACAATCTTGCTCTTATTCTTTCTTCATAAGATTTGAATAGATATTCCGTCTTTGCACCTACTATTCTTCTCTTGCGCTTTCTGTTTTTGTGGGCTCAGAATATTCTGCGTTCTGATTCTTATGCCTGACTGTTCTGCGTGCTGCTCGATTTTCTATATTGATTGATACGACTCTTGGCCCGATTCTCCTGATCGGTTATACAGGATGAGTGAAAGACTCCTATTTATATATCCCTTTTGCCTCTCTTCTGCATAGGCGGAGCTGTATATGAAATGCCAAATTTGTAAATGTCTCTTGCTTACTTATTGCAATTAGATTACTTTTTGATGTGCATTTTTATAACGTTATTTTCCTGTCATCTGGAGCAGATATATGCTTTTTCTAAAACGCGAGTTTTGCTTGCGACTTTTTACTTTTGGATTTACCATCATCCTTCCAGTAAACTTATTTTGTATTTGAGATTGTAATGTTTAGAGTGTTGCGACAACGTGTTTGGTGGGTGTGGTTTTTTTCCTCCTTTTTCTATGCATACCAGTATATTTTGAGAGTTTTACCAAACCTGATCATGAATGATGTCATTCAAAAGTTTCATATTGATGTGAGTATTTTTGGGCAATTTTCTGGTTTTTATTATATCGGGTACGCATGCATGCATATCCCAGTTGGAATTATGCTAGACTGTATAGGCCCTCGCGTTGTTGTGCCTATTTGTGCTCTGCTAACGGTTATTGGCTTTCTTCCTTTGATCTATACAGAGATATGGATTTACCCTGTTTTAGGTCGGGCGTTAATTGGTGTGGGCTCATCAGGCGCAATCTTGGGTGTTTTTAAAATAATACGGGCATTTTTTCCGGAAGAGAGATTTACCCAAATTTTAGGTCTGTCTGTTACGATCGGTCTTTTGGGAGCGATATATGGCGGGGAGCCCGTTCATTATTTGCTCGGTCTCTTTGGATGGGAGAAGACTTTAAATTGTATTGCTTTATTAGGAGTTGCTGTTGCGATAATCCTCTTTTGTATTATTCCGCAGGATAATGCTCATTATGTAGAGGATACAAATATTATCCACAGCATAAAGGCGGTGTGTGGAAATCACAAAGTGCTTGCTGTGTGCTGTTTAGGGGGATTAATGGTAGGCCCTCTTGAGGGTTTTGCAGATGTTTGGGGCACAGAGTTTTTAAAAGTAGTATATGGGTTTGATGATGATGTTGCGGCCTCACTACCATCTCTCATCTTTTTTGGTATGTGTTTTGGTGCACCAGGCCTTAGTTACATTGCGGACAAAAGTGGTAGATATTTTAACACAATTATCGCCAGTGGCGTGATTATGGGGCTGTGCTTTTTGGCAATATTATACTGTCAGCTTCCACTGTATATTTTGATTGTTTTTCTGTTTATAATAGGCTTCTTTTGTGCCTATCAAATTTCTGTTATTTATAAGGCCAGTACGTATGCGAGTGCTTCTGATGTGGGGCTGACAGCAGCATGTGCCAATATGATTATTATGAGTTTTGGCTATGTGTTTCATAGTATGATTGGGCAAATTATGAGTATGCTTTGGGATGGAGGAACAGTTAATGGCGTGAATATTTATGATGCGCGTGCCTTTAGCGGATCTCTGCTCATTATTCCGGTTGGCCTATTTTTAGGCGCGCTTGGCTTTGCATATTTCAAGCATGCGACCCCTGAGGCGGACTAGGCGTGTTGTAATTTGATACAAATATTGATAAGGAAACTCATAGATATTTGAGGATTTTTTTCTTATTCTAGATGCATGAATACTCCTTATGCTCTCATTTTAGCTGGTGGAGCAGGCACGCGAATGCGTTCAGGCTTCCCAAAACCATTACATCACCTGGGCGGTCAGCCAATGCTATCTTATGTTTTAGGCCTGGCGCATCATGTTGCGGAAAAAGTGGGCGTTGTTATGTCACCAGCGCTTTGTCAGAATTTCTCTTTTCCAAGTGGCGTTGAAAAATTTGTGCAACACAATCCTAAAGGAACAGGAGATGCAGTTAAGATTGCCGCACCACTCTTCGACAATTTTTCTGGTGATGTATTTGTCCTCTTTGGGGATACACCCCTGCTACCATCAGATGTTTTGATGCGCATGCAGGATAAAAAAAATTCAGCAAATGCAGAGCTTGTCCTTCTTGGTATGCATTTAGATGATCCGAGTGGATATGGTCGTATTGTCATAAATGAGGTAGGCGAGGTTGCGACTATTCTTGAAGATAGAAATACATCAGCTGAGTGCAAGGAGAACAATTTTTGCAATGCGGGTGTTATGTTGGTTTCATCATTTGCGCTGCGGGAATTTTTAACGCAAATGATATCCGATGTTCTTACACAAGAGTATTATCTCACAGACATTGCTAAATTTTTCTATCAGAAAGGAAAGAAGGTGATCGCGCTTGATGAACCGCCACCTCTGTTGATGGGAATTAACACGCGCGCTCAGTTAGCCGCTGCAGAGACAATACTGCAAAATAGTTGGCGTGATTTAGCGATGGCAGGAGGGGCAACTCTTCAAGATCCCACATCTGTGTACTTTAGTTTTGATACGAAGATAGGGAAAGACGTGATAGTGGAACCCAATGTATTTTTTGGGCCTGGCGTCACTATTGCAGATAATGTTACGGTTAAGGCTTGCTCGCATATTGAAGGTACCTGTATAGGGGAGTATAGCACAGTTGGCCCATTTGCGCGATTGCGTCCTGGGACTGCAATAGACAAAAATGTGCGTATTGGGAATTTTGTGGAGGTCAAGCAATCAACGCTAGAAGCAGGAGCAAAAATTAATCATTTGAGCTATGTGGGAGACGCTTCTGTTGGTGCAGCAACAAATATTGGAGCAGGCACTATTACTTGTAACAATGACGGCTTTAAAAAGTCTCAAACAACTTTAGGAGCAAATGTTTTTGTCGGATCGAACAGTTGCTTTATTGCCCCTGTATGCGTTGAAGATGGGGCTATAATCGGTGCCGGTAGTGTGATTACAAAAAATGTTGATCAAAATGATATGGCAATTTCACGGGCTATGCAACAAACGATCAAAGAAGGCGGCTTGTCTTATCGTCAGAGGAGAAAATAATTTTTTATGTGTGGCATTGTTGGGATTAGTGCAAAAAATAATGTGATCCCCGCGTTAGTGGAGATCCTGGCCCAGTTATCGTACCGAGGATACGACTCTTCTGGTTTAGCTGTATTAACTGATGAGAAAATGCTTGATGTACGCCGTGCCGCAGGGAAAATTGTGGCTTTGAAAAAGCTATTAATGATGCAGCCTATTGCTGGAGACATGGGCATTGGTCATACCCGATGGGCGACGCATGGTGCACCCACAGCTGAAAATTCTCATCCACACAGTACTGAATATGTGTCGATTGTGCATAATGGAATTATTGAAAATCATGAAGCATTGCGTAAAGATTTAGAGGCGCAAGGGTGTGTGCTTTTGAGCAATACAGATACGGTGGTGATTCCTCATCTTATTACGCAAAATATGCAGCGGGGTGACGCACCTATTGACGCAACATTTAAGGCATTTTCACAGCTTGAAGGTGCTTTTTCTGCAGCCGCAATTTTTAAAGACAACCCAGGGCTGATGGTGGGGGCATGTCAATCAACGCCACTAGTGTTGGGGCGTAGAGGTGAAAGTGTTTATGTGTGCTCAGATGCGGTGATACTTGCGTCTTATGTGGATGTGATGATTACTTTGTCGGATGGGGATAAATTTGTTGTGATGGATGGCACTGTCACGCTCTTTGATGTGCAGGGCCTGCCTAAAGACCTTGAGTTTCATCCGGTACAAGATAGTCAAATGTCTAGAGAGTTAGGTATGCATGCACATTTTATGCACAAGGAAATGTGTGAACAGCCTCTTGTATTGCAGAAACTTATAGATATGTATCTTCAGAGTGATGTGATTGATATGCAGGACCTATCTAGTATAGAGCATATCCAAATGATTGCATGTGGGACCTCTTATTATGCGGCTCTTCTAGCCAAATATTGGTTTGAAGCTTATGCAAAAATACCTGTTTCCGTTGATATTGCCTCAGAGTATCGTTACAGAAAACCTTATATATATCCCAATGGACTATCAATTTTTATTTCCCAATCCGGTGAAACCGCTGACACAGTTGCAGCGATAAAATATGTTCAGAAACATGGGCAAAAAACTCTGGCCATTGTCAATGTAACCAATAGCTCTTTAGGGCGCACTGCAGACATGGTGATTGATACATGCGCCGGGACAGAAATTGGTGTAGCGTCTACGAAAGCTTTTACCGCCCAGCTGATGGTGCTGATGTTTCTTTGTTTAAAGACGGGCCGTTTGCGTGAGACTTTAGCGCAAAATGATTATGAGATATGTCTCACAGAAATCGAGTTGTTGCCGGCTCTTCTCACAGAGGTTTTGGAGGCGCAGGAAGATATTCAATGTATAGCTGAAACGTTGATGACGGCGTCCAGTATTTTGTTTTTGGGGCGCAATACTTATTATCCTATTGCCTTGGAAGGGGCCCTGAAGCTAAAGGAGTTATCATATATACATGCAGAAGCATATGCTGCTGGAGAAATGAAACACGGACCTATTGCACTCATTGATGCAGACATGCCAGTTATTGCTTTGGCGCCCAGTGATAATACTTTTTATAAAACTCTATCTAGCATAGAAGAAGTGTCCGCACGGGGCGCAAGGGTTGTAACCTTTACAGATCAACAGAGGCGCCTGCACAGTACAGAAGGTTCTTCTGCACAAATTGTGTTGCCCTATGGCGGTGCAATGGTAACACCAATCATATATACCGTTGCGATGCAATTGCTAGCGTATCACGTAGCCCATTTACGGGGCGCCGATGTCGATCAGCCGCGAAATTTAGCAAAATCTGTTACGGTTGAATAAAGCACTCGCTAAAATTTTCTGTGCAACAGTCCTGGTTGATAAAGTGAATTGTGATACGATCGTCCAAGATCGACTACGCTCATAGTTTACCCGCGTACGCTAGAATAAATCATCATATTGATCTCGCCGGCTACAATATCCTGAATGAGTTGCTCAACCTCCATCATGTGCGATAAAAACACGAAACTCTTTAGAGTATTGCACCAATCCTTGGATACTCGTTGAACATTTGTGACATTCGAACGAGCAGTGCGTGGAGGGGTAGATGCTCTCATTATGCTCATTGTGCATGCTTGTCTTCTGTTCTACATGAACGCCCTCCTTGGATACGCTGTAGAAATATGCCCTATTTTCATATCACTCAAATACGTATAGGGATCTAATAAATAATATGCAAATTTCAAATCATTCATAGCTCAACGCATCAAGAGATACTCAGCAGTTCTTTCTGCGCAGAACTAAATGCTGAGTAGGAAAAAATTTTCGATTATAATAGTTGTTTTCGCACAACTTTCCTGAATTTTTCCCTCAGTTATGTATGACGAGCGTATCAGGATTCAAGAACAACATAAGACTTAAGAGATTTTGAGATCGAGGGGTTTTTGAATCTCTTTTTGTGGCGCAGGCATTTTTAGGAAGGATAACGCGATAAACCCTATAGAAAAAATGAATAAAAGCACAAAGAGTATTTTTTTTAACATGTATCACTTGTACTTCATGAAGCCGCTTATGTCTACTATCTTTTGTAACTTTTACAAAGCACTAAACAGGAAAGTGAGGCAGTTTCTGCTCTCAATATTGCTCCACCCAATGAAAATGTTTGCACAGATGCATGTTGCTGGAGCGTCTCGATTTCATCTGGGCTAAACCCGCCCTCGGGGCCAATGAAGAAAGTAGGAGCAGTTTGTTGCGGTAATATATCTTTCAGTTCCACGCCCGCTTGCCGTGCAAGACCTACGAGAATTGTTCCACCCGTCCAATTATTGAGCAGTGCGTCAAAGGAGGACTCTGGCTGAATCTCCGGTATTGTTAAACGTTCTGATTGCACAAGCGCTCCAATCACTTTACGGATCATTCGTTCTTTTGGCGGAGTGCGGTGTTGTGTATACTGTGTCTTAATAGGGCGCAGTGTGCTGACACCTAATTCTGTTGCCTTTTCTATTAAAAAAAACTGACGTTCGCGCTTAATAGGCGCAAAAAGCAAGTGCATTTGTTGCCGAGCGCTTGTTTTTGGCTGAACTTTTTCTTGGGCGTTAACATGCAATACCGCGTGTTTTGTTGATAAGGTCTTAATGTTTGAGCTGTACTCACCATCTCGTCCATTAAACAGGCGCACGGGATCACCGACCCGTAAGCGTAAAACCTTTGCAAGGTAGCGATGCGCTGATTTGTCCAGTAGAATGCGACCGGAAGGCTTTAAATTTTCTTTTGTAAAAAGGCGCGTAGACATTACTTGGTATTCTCGTTACGATGTTTGACTATGGAAACAGATATTCATCCATATCGCAAGCCCAACTCTATTTTCAACCACTTACCAGTGTGGGCAATGCCTTATGTGTTGTTGGCACGTTGGGATCGCCCTATTGGGGTGGTATTGCTTTTCTTGCCCTGCTGTTGGGGCTTGGCATTGGCGGATGTTGGACGTGATCAATGGCATCTATACGCTAAATTTTTTATGGGTGCCATTGCTATGCGTGGGGCTGGATGCACCTACAATGATATGATTGATATAAATTTAGATGAGCGAGTGGAACGCACGCGTGTACGCCCTTTGCCAGCACAGGACACAACATTGACGAAAGCCATTATATTGTTAGTGGTTCAGCTTCTGGTTGGTTTTTTTATTTTTTATTACTTTAATTTAGTAGCACAGATTGTTGCAGCGACGTCCCTTGTTTTGGCTGCGTTGTATCCATTTATGAAGCGTTGGACTTATTGGCCTCAAGCCTTTTTAGGCCTTACGTTTAATTGGGGAATTTTTGTGGCCTATGCTGCGATACACGAACGCCTTTCTTTGAGCTGTTTTGTTGCATATGGGGCTGCCATATGTTGGACAGTAATTTATGACACGATTTATGCCTGTCAGGATAGGGAAGAAGATAAAATAGCTGGCGTGAAGTCAACTGCGTTGTTTTTTCGGGAGCATATCAAAACTTATATGTATGTATTTATAGGGTTTATGTGTGCGGGCTTATTGTTTCTGGGCTACATTTTAAACGCATCTTTGGTGTATTATGTACTCACGATGAGCACACTATTTTATTTATCGTCAATACTACATCTGTTAAATGTATGTGATTCGGCCGCATGCTTGAATTTTTTTAAACGCAATTCTTTGATTGGCCTACTGATATTTTTGGCTATTTGTGCGAGGTAATGAAATGAAAATATCTATGTTTCTTTTTCTATTTTTAAGCCTTGCGGCATGTGGGCGCCAAGGAAGTTTATATTTGCCCAGTGAGTTAGAAACCTCAGCAGAAAGCACAACCAACACAATAGGGTATGTTGCTTATTAGCAACAGATATGCAGAAAACGACACTTTCGTGTGCGATACTTTGTTGCCAATTCAATTCTAGACACGTATTAATGTAATGATATTCAGTAATGCGAAAGGATTAAAAAAATGAAAAAACTTTGCGTTTCTCTTGCGACGATCGCTGTCTTGGGCGCATTCGGCGCACAAGCAGATAAAGCTTCGGGCCACGCGCCAGTGGTGGATATTGCTGGTAAGATCACAGGCTATGGTGTTTCTGACACACAAACGCATCGCAATAAAGGTGCCGATAGCACAGCCCTAGGCCTTAAAGGTGACTTGAGTTTCCGTGTGATGGGCATGCTAGGGAACACAGAATATGGCGGTGTGGTTACTTTTGATGCGCGTCGTGACAAAACGGCATCGAGAGACCTACTGAAGAATGCGTATGTGTACATTGCTGACAAGACATATGGTACCCTTCAATTAGGTGATCTTGACGGTGTTACCAAGCAAGGTATGGTAAGCGGCATTGACGTTATGGGCGGCACTGGCGGTTTTTATGGTGACATGTGGTACGTTGCGAACCCAACATCTGGTGTGATGGTGCGTTTTGAGCCTATGTCTTACACAAAGTATGCAACAAAACTTGTATACAAGAGCCCAGAAATGTTTGGCTTGCAACTGATGATGAGTTATACTCCGCACTCTGAGCTTTATGGCACACTTGATCGTACCACAGAAGGCGAATTTGATAGTCAAGCAGGCCGGAACAAGTCAACAAAACTTCACCTGAAGCGTCAATTCTCTTTAGGTCTATCCTATAACATGGCGATTGCTGATGCAGCTGTTAGCGTGTATGCAGTTGGGTCTATTGCAAAACCAGATGCCCCTGCTGCAATGGTAGGAAGTTTTAACCACATTAAAACATATGAGTTGGGTATGTTTGTTGATTGGTGTCGATTCCAGTTCGGTGCTGGATTTATTGATAACCAAAAATCAGCGCTTAAAACAACAACTCATGGTGATGCTGGTAAGGCATACAACGCAGCTGTTAGCTATACCTTTGGCCCCAACAGCATTGCTGTTGGTTACTTGGGCTCCCAACGCAAGGTAGTTGGAGGTAAAGCGCGTGCACATGTTGCATCTGCAACTTACGAGCGTCAAGTAGCGCCAGGCTGGACAGTATTTGGTGAAGCTAACTACTTTAAGACAACTAATACAGCCCAGTATCGCGCAACCTTGAGTGGCGTCAAAGTTACGGATCAACAAAATGGAGCGCTCTTTGCGTCCGGTACACGAAATAATAACAAGGGCGGTGTATTCTTGTTAGGTACGACAGTACGCTTCTAATAAATACCAGATTTTGTGCGCTACGGGGGCTCCTTTTGGAGCCCCTTTTTGTGCTAGACGTTAGAGTTTTTTTTGAGTAATCTTGAGGAAATTTCCTGGGAGTAATTGAGTATTCTATGACCTATGTTGTGACTGACACTTGCATCAACTGTAAATATACGGATTGTGTGGAGGTATGTCCTGTGGATTGTTTTTATGAGGGTGTTAACACGCTTGTAATTCATCCCGAAGAGTGTATTGATTGTGGTGTGTGTGTTCCGGCATGTCCTGTAGATGCTATTATACCGGATACAGAAACGGGCGCTGAATTTTGGGTTGAGTTTAATCAGAAATATGCAACCGTATGGCCTGTTATTACTGTGATGAAACCCCCGATGGGCGCAGCAGATCGTTGGGCAGCTGTGCCCGATAAATTGCCGCATCTTGACCCTCAACCCTTTCAGCAGACAATAAATGAGGGGGAAATACCCAATCCAAACAGATGTGAGGCTGGCGATGAACAATAGAGATCAGAAACAGTCAGCCGATTTGGGCTTTGTATTGATATACATGCGTGGGCCCAGGAGTATATGAGGCCCAGGAGTGTGTGAGAAAGAATATGTAGAAATTCTGTGATTGCGAGTATGTCTCCTCCTTATGGGGGGGTGATAGCGAAGCGATCCTTGAGGCATATTCGGGAATCGGGTGAGGATATTTTCTCTGTAGGATATGAGCAAGTGATGGTAAAATTTTGGTCTGCGTATCTAGATAAGGTATGCTTTTCCAAAGCAGCAGGACACATTCACGCTGTGTCTAAGGATTTCTGAAATGGCTTTTTCTCCCACTTTACTTGCACTTATTAAAGAAAAATTGCCTGTGTCGCAGGTGATATCATTAAATGTTGTACTGAAGAAAAAAGGAAAAGAGCATATAGGAATCTGTCCTTTTCATCAAGAAAAAACACCATCTTTTACCATTAATGACGAGAAAGGTTTCTATCATTGTTTCGGGTGTGGAGCAC
The DNA here is from genome assembly GCA_965178295.1 of Alphaproteobacteria bacterium. Lineage (GTDB taxonomy): Bacteria > Pseudomonadota > Alphaproteobacteria > UBA7879 > UBA7879 > CBCXTT01. Next base: position 348,169 of record CBCXTT010000002.1, read on the forward strand.
ATGGCAATGTCTTTGATTTTCTACAGAATCAGAGGAATCTCTCGTTTCCCGAATCTGTGGAATATGCGGCACAAATGGCTCATATTTCTATTGAGACTCACGACATGTCTCTTGAGGATAAGGTGCGTCTTGAAGCAGCAAAGGAACTTAAAAAGATCACGCATCTTGCACATAGGTGGTATTGCGCGCAGATAGAGACCCCAAAAGGGTTGATTGCAAAACATTACTTGGATGAGCGTGGATTGGCGCCTGCACACATTGCGGAATATGGCATAGGATATGCTCCGAATATAGGGCTTGAAAAGCATCTCCTCGATCAAGGTTGTAGTATTCAGAAAATCAATCAAGTTGGTCTGCGAACACAGCGTGATGACAGGCAGGTGGTGGAGAAGTTTCGTAACCGTGTGATGTTTCCTATTGAAAATCGCCGTGGAGATGTAATTGCTTTTGGCGGTCGTCGGTTAGGAGAATTTGGTCCAAAATATCTTAACTCGCCTGATACAGAGCTTTTTCATAAGGGAAAGGTGCTCTATAATTTTTTTCACGCACGTGGTGTTAAGGGTGACGGACCTCTGTGTGTTGTTGAAGGGTACATGGATGTTGTGGCGCTGAGAATACATGGGCATAAAAGTGTTGCCCCTATGGGCACTTCTGTTACACCTGAGCAAATCAAGCTGATGTGGACAATAGATCCCGCACCCATTTTCATTTTTGATGGAGATGATGCAGGTATGCGGGCAACGATGCAAACGATGGAGCGATTCTTACCGCTTCTCAAGCCTGGGTATACGTGTTTTTTTGTGTTGATGCCTAGCGGTGAGGATCCGGATAGCTTTTTACGTGATAGGGGGCCTGAAGCGTTTAGAAAGATATTAGAAAATAAGCAATCCTTGATAGAGTGTGTTTGGGCGCATATTTCAGGATTACCACATGACACACCTGAAGCCCGAGCATTGCTTGAGCATGCGTGCCAAAATCTCTTAAAAACCATAGAAGATAAATCTATTGCCTATCATTACCAACAAGAAGTTCGAGCTAAATTACATCAATTTTTTTATGGGGGATCAATTCCACATAGGTCCTCTGGAAAACTATTCGCGCGACCGCCTATTCCGGAAAGAGTTCCAACTGAGCAGGTGTTGCTCTATTTTTTGGTTGTGTATCCAGATTTATGGCCCCATGTGCATCACGAGTTTTCTAATCTTATTGTGAAATCAGACAAGCTTTATAAGTTGCATGAGTCTATTGTCGGTTACTTTTGTGCAGACGGATCTCTTGAACATGAGCCACTAATCGCTTATCTCTCAAACCAGGGACACAGCGCAACCTTAGAGAGGCTTGTGTCTTTAAAAAGAATGCTGCAGGCTCGATTTTTTCAGCGCGCAGACGTAACATTGGATGCGCGTATTGCTTACTGGATCGATGTATACCAAACAGTTTATCAGAGAGACTTATTGATCGACCAAAACGAAGCACGCCAGCATCTTCTCGATAACATGTCTCCTGAAAGTTGGGCGCGTTATAAAGCTCTAAAATCTCTGAGTGTTCAATATGATTCATAGTATGTTTGCAAAGTAGAATAAGCCATGCTATTGTCTGAGGCTTCCCGATTCAAGAAAGGAAAAAGCATGCCATCTAAAGAATTTCTAGAAAATTGTCTGAAATCTACAGATGAAATAGTAAAAGAGGGTGTATCGATACCTATGAAGTTTGACGAATCTGAGCCTGATAAAGAGGCGTTTTCTGAGGCAGAGGAGTGTGAGAACGAAGAAGTGAATCTGGACGATAAGCCTGTATTTTTTAATAATGAGACTGTTGGTGAAGAATCTGAAGAGATTGCGGCAACAGAAAATCGTACACCAAAGAAAATAGTTGCAACAGGGCATACGGATGATCCTGTGCGTATGTATTTGCGTGAGATGGGTAGCGTTGAACTTTTATCTCGTGAGGGTGAAGTTGAGATTGCCAAGAGGATTGAGCGAGGGAGGGATCTGATGTTACAGTCACTCTTTAGAAGTCCGAGAACGGTTTCTCTTATGGTTTCTTGGTATGAAGCGCTCGAGAATGATGAAATTTTGCTACGTGATATTGTGGCGCTCGATACAAGCAGTGAAGAAGAGCTCTACGATGAGGATCGAGTGGTGTATGATATCGATGCAGGTGGTGCATCGGCTACTGATACTGCGCAGAGAGTGGCTACTCGTACGGATGATGAAGATGTGCATGCGGAAAAAGAAAACTCTGCTATAAATGAATCGAATTCTCCTTCTTTGAGAGGCCATGAAGCGGAAAACGAGAGCGATGAGGCGGAGGTTAATATCATTTCTTTGGACCGTATAGAAGATGCCATGATGCCACGCATGCGTGAAATTTTCACAATGCTTAAGACATATCATGACGAACTTATAAAATATCAAGAAACTTTTTTAAAAGCAGCTAGGGCAGGTAAATCTATCGCTAAAAAAGATCAGTCAAATTATGAGAAACTGCAAGATGGTGTTGTCTCATTAATGGCGGATGTGCGCTTAAATCCACGACGTGTTGAAGACCTGTTTGAAGAATTAAAGAGATGGAATACGGAGCTTGTGGCGCTTGAGGGGAAGTTGTTGCATTGTGCAACTGAAGATGCCGGAATTGATCGTGTAGACTTTTTAAAAGAATATTTGGGTCGTGAAATGGAAGAAGAATGGCCTGCGCGTCTCTCTTCTAAAAGCGGCAGTTGGAAGAGGTTTGCAACAGATTTCAGAGAGAGCGTTCAAGACATCCGTGAAAAAATAAATAGTATTGGGGAGAGTTTTGGCTTTCCTATAGCGCACTTTAAGTCCATTGTGGCGAATATGCAGAAGGGAGAACGTGCGTCTGACCGCGCAAAAAAAGAAATGATTGAAGCAAACCTGCGCTTGGTGATTTCTATTGCAAAGAAATACACTAATCGAGGACTGCAATTTTTAGATCTTATTCAAGAGGGGAATATCGGTCTTATGAAGGCCGTGGATAAATTTGAATATCGCCGTGGATATAAGTTTTCAACATATGCGACATGGTGGATTCGTCAAGCCATCACAAGATCTATTGCTGATCAAGCGCGCACGATTCGTATTCCAGTACATATGATTGAAACCATTAATAAACTGGTGCGCATATCACGGCAAATGCTGCATGAAATGGGTCGTGAGGCAACACCAGAAGAGATTGCGGAGAAATTAAATATGCCCCTTGATAAGGTGCGCAAGGTCATGAAGATTGCGAAAGAGCCTATCAGTCTTGAAACACCGGTGGGCGATGAGGAGGACAGTCATCTTGGAGACTTTATTGAGGATAAAAACAGCGTTGTGCCGCTGGATTCAGCAGTGAATGGAAACTTGCGTGATGCCACAACACGTGTGTTGTCTAGTTTAACGCCACGTGAAGAGCGTGTTTTACGTATGCGTTTTGGGATTGGCATGCATACAGATCATACTCTTGAAGAGGTGGGACAACAATTTTCTGTGACCCGTGAACGTATTCGCCAGATTGAGGCAAAAGCACTCAGAAAGCTAAAACACCCCAGTCGGTCTAGAAAATTACGAAGTTTTATTGAGATCTAGCGCGCGCGGAGATATATCTTGGAGGCTTGAGCTGTTAACTTTCTCTTGACCTTTTCTCTGAAGACGTTATGATGCCTTTGTTGCCCCTGTGGCGGAATTGGTAGACGCGGCAGACTCAAAATCTGCTATTCTCTGGATGTGGGAGTTCGAGTCTCCCTGGGGGCACCACGTGCATTGCATCCGTGCGAGGCATCTCGTGTATTTCTGTTCGCCTCGGTCCCCGCGCATCCTCGTCAGTAAAATTGTTCTGCATTATGCTAGAGCGTTGCACCTATTACGTGATAGACAACATATGATATGAGAGTAGCGGAAGAATGCTGCTATTATTTGCTGAGAGATTACAGCTTTCTATCCGATCGCTCGCTGCACTTGTTATGCTCCTGAAAATATCACGCGCAATATCGTGTGGCCTTGTTCCAGTGCTTTGAGTGATTTCGCACCCCTCTTCGTCCCCTGAAATCCTTGCTCTGTAGCATTGGGCAATAACAATGAAAAATTTCTCCGGGGCCTGATTGCGTATAGTTTTTGCCTGCGTACGTATTGTGGGCTTGTTCATAAATTCTCTGTTCATCAGAGACGTAGTCTACGTTGTTTGCAGCGGTGCAAGAGATTGCATAAAAATACACCCTATAGAATTGTAGGATGCAAAATGTGAGCATCGTTTCATTGCGCACTGTATGACAATGAGGTGCAACCCATGACTCTTCTAAAATCTGCCTATAGATTTAGGAAAATTATCTCTGACAAACATAAATCTTGAGCAACTTTCCAGTGTACAGAAAATGTGCCCCAAGTTCTGGTAGCACATTTGAAATAAACTCAATCACAGTTTTGTGTGATTGCGCAAAATATTATCTGATACAAGCATAAAAGCGTTTCTAGCAATAGAGGACGCAAACCTATATTAGGGAAAGACTCGTTTGGGTGCGCATTCCCCGTGCATTTAGGAGGGAAGACTCTGGTCTTCAGGAGCGGGCATTGAAATTATCAGATGCTATGACGTGTTGTACAAAAGTCATCATTCGCATCATGAGATATCACCGTGAGGGAGGCGTAAGATTGCGGGGGTATTTTTTCAATATAACCGACAACTAGTGCCATTCTTTCTTCAAAAACGTTTCCTCAAGCCAGTGAATATCATATTGTCCGGCCCTAACATCATTATCATCCGCAAGCTTTTTGTGGAGTGGCAAAATGGTTTGAATGCCATCGATCACATATTCATCTATAGCGCGTTTCAGGCGGCTTAAACATTCTGTGCGATTATCTGCATAAACGATTAATTTTGCTACTAAAGAGTCATAGTATGGCGGAATTGTATAGCCCGTATATAGATGGCTATCTACGCGCACATTAGGCCCGCCAGGTGTGTGATAGTGCTTAATCTTTCCAGGGCTCGGCACAAATGTTTCTGGATGTTCAGCGTTAACACGACACTCAATAGAATGTCCCTTGATTGTGATATCATCTTGGGTGTATTGTAGCGGTTCACCTGCAGCAACACGAATTTGTTCTTTCAAAAGGTCAACCCCTGTAATCATTTCAGTGATGGGGTGCTCTACTTGAATACGTGTATTCATTTCTATAAAATAGAATTGCCCATTTTCGTACAGAAACTCAAATGTTCCCACACCTCTATAGCCTAAATCACGTACTGCCTTTGCAGCAAGTGCGCCCAGCTCTGCGCGTTGTTCGGGCGTCACAACAGGAGAGGGTGCTTCTTCCCAGATTTTTTGGTGGCGCCGTTGCACGGAGCAGTCACGTTCACCTAAATGAATAGCATTGCCATGGGTGTCGCCTAATACTTGAATTTCAATATGACGTGGTTTAGAAAGATATTTTTCCATAAACATACTATCATCCCCAAAGCTCGCTTGCGCTTCTGCTTGAGCAAAGCTGAAGGCTTCATCTAGTTCATTTTCATTTTCAGCAACTTTCATACCGCGACCACCACCACCTGCAGCGGCTTTTATTAGCACAGGGTACTTGACGTCACGGGCCAGTTCACGTGCGTGTTCTACATCACGTAAAACACCATCAACGCCAGGCACAACAGGTATACCCAGCTTTTTCACCGCTTCTTTTGCGGTAATTTTATCGCCCATAAGTTTTATGTGGTCCGCCGCTGGTCCAATGAAGGTATAGCCATGCTCTGTAACAATACGTGCAAAATCGGCATTTTCTGATAAAAATCCAATGCCAGGGTGGATCGCATCAACACCTGTTACTTCTGCAGCAGATAAAATTGCCGGAATATTGAGATAGCTATCTTTCGAGGCAGGACCTCCAATGCAGACGCGCTCATCGGAAAGCCGTGCATGCATGGCATCTGTATCTGCCGTTGAATGAATTGCAACTGTACGAATGCCCATCTCTTTGCAGGCGCGTTGTATGCGTAGAGCAATTTCACCTCGGTTGGCGATTAAAATTTTTTTAAACATGAGGCGTCACCTTTAACTATGTGATGAGAACAAGAGGGTCATCGTACTCCACAGGCTCTGAAGTTTTAGCAAGAATTTTTTCAATTTTACCGGACTGCGGTGCACGAATTGGGTTCATGACTTTCATTGCTTCGATAATCAGGAGTGTATCTCCTTTGCTGACGGTGTCACCCTCATTAATAAAATTTGGAGCATCTGGTTGCGCTGCAAGATAAACGGTTCCAACCATCGGTGATTTGACAACGCCAGGATGAATGGATAGATCCATATCCCGAGATACTTCGGGGTCATCAGGTTGTGTTGATGGCGCTATTGTTGACACAGAGTCATGTGTCGCGACAGAGTCTGTTGGAAGGACACTCGATGCAATTGGAGCAGTGAGAGGGGCTTCTATGTGTCTTGAGACACGAATTCGACAATCATGCTCTTCATATTCTATTTCTGTGAGATTTGTGTCATTTAAGATGTGCGCTAGCTTCTCAACGGCTTTTTCATTAATCGCTAGTGTGTCATTTTTTGATGCTTTCCTAATCTCACGAATCTTTTTTTCTTTCATTATCATACCCATTTTAAAACTCATTCTTTTATAGCGAAAAAAAGAGGATATGGCAAGTTTTGTCACTTTTAGGAGCGAGGCAACTTATTTTCATGTCGCATAATATAAACGCCACTGATCGCAATAAACATGGCGCCTATATATCCGCTGTATACTGGAATTTCTCCCCAAATGAAATAGCCAAAGATTCCTCCCCAGATAATCATCGTATATAGCAGGGGTGAAATGGTAGCAGCTTTTGCTATTGTATATGCATGCACCAAACACAAACAGCCGATAATACCCACAAGGGATAGACATAATAGCATGAGAAAAACATGGGGCGTTGTTGGCCAAATCCAATCTTGAGAGAAATATATGGGTAAAGATATGAGAAGAGATAAAAACATTTGATAAAATGATACTGTGAGCGGCCCATCTGTTTCACCAAGCGGGCGTGCCATGATAACGAGTATGCTTTCTGTAAATGCAGCCATAATCGCAGTTACAATACCTAAGTGCGATAAGTTAATACCGGCTGGTTTGCTGCAAATGAGGACACCAATAAAACCCACAAGTATTGCCAACCAATTTTCTTTTGATATTTTTTGCTTGAGTATGGGAACAGATAATAATGCAACAAATATCACACAGCTAAATGTGAGTGTGGTAGCCTCTGCAAAGGGTAGCAATATGAAGGAGTAGAAAAGAAGATATAAGTTTACATGCCCTATGATTCCTTGCATGACTTGCAATCTTAAGGTGTGTGTTTTAAAAGGATTGTGTTTTTGGACACAGATAAAATATGCAAGTAATAAAGGCACGCCAAACAGCGCGCGCATAAATAAAATTTGTGTAATAGGCATACTGCTTAACAGCGTAAGCATAATGTTGCCAATTGAAAACACAAGCATCGCAAGGGCTATGAGTGCGCCACCACGGTATGTCTTGTTTCTAATATGGATCATTATTTTTGCAGAAAGGATATGTGTGTTGTGCATAGTATTCAACTGTTTTATCCAGCGCATCTTGAAGCATGACTTTCGGAGACCAGTCAAGTTGTTGTTTCGCACGAGTAATGGATGGTACCCGGAGTTGCGTGTCATCGTACCCTGTGCCGAAATACTGCTCGGATGAAATATCCTCTATGGACGGCATATGCGGTGTTTGTAAAGTATAGGGATATTTTTGAATGGATTTGATAACCATTGCTGCAGTTTCACGCATACTGTAATCATTGTCAGGGTTGCCAATATTAAAGATCGAATTTTGGGCACAGTTGCCTTTATTCTCAATAATTTTAGTAAGGGCTTCAATCGCATCATCCACATAAATAAAAGAACGACGTTGCTTTCCTCCATCAACAAGCTTAAGTGGCAAGCCGTAGAAAGCATTACTGATAAATTGGGTGATAGCCCTTGATTGTGTCTTTCCGTAGGCATGAATATCATCAAGCTTTGGACCCATCCAGTTGAAGGGCCTAAACAGTGTGTAAGACAATTGGTTGTCTTGCCCATATGCATAAATAACGCGGTCCATCATCTGTTTACTGCAAGAGTAAATCCAGCGTTGTTTATGAATTGGGCCGACCATCAAGGGGCTTGTTTCCTCATCAAATACTTTGTCTGGCGACATACCGTATACTTCTGATGTAGAAGGAAATACAAGCCGCGTTTTGTGCTGGACGCAGAGGCGTACAACTTTTAGATTTTCTTCAAAATCTAATGAAAATATTTTGAGAGGTTGTGTGACATACAGCGCAGGGTTTGCAATTGCAGCAAGCGGTAACACAACATCTGCTTTTGCAACTTGATCTTCTATCCAGTCCGTTTCCTGCGTGAAGTCTCCTTTATGGAAATGAAAATGCGTATAGGAAAAGCAATCAAATTCTGCATCTTTTAAATTGTGTGCATACAAATCTATGCCGATGATCTCCCAATTTTTATGGGTGAGAATGTGCCGTGTGAGCCAGCTACCAATAAAGCCATTAACGCCAATAATCAAAATACGCACGTTATTTCTGATCCTTTTTTCTGTCTTCAATAATTTCTCTAATCAAATAGCGTGGGCGGCTTGAGACTTGTTGATATGTACGCCCAACATATTCCCCGATAATGCCGATGCCCATAATCGCAACGCTGATTAAGAAAATAACGATGGCCAGAAGGGTAAAAAGGCCCTCTGCTTCGGGGCCAATGATCAGCCGGCGTCCAATCATGTAGAGGACAAGCATAAAGCTTGAGAATGAAACAACAATCCCAAAAACCGTTACTATTTGGATAGGCATGAGAGAAAAACTGGTTACAAGATCAAGACTGACGCGAATAAGTTCATAGATACCGTACTTTGAGCTTCCTTCAGCTCGCGCATCATGAACGAGACCAATTTCTGTAGGGTTTGTAGCAAGACGCCAAGCCAGTGCAGGAATAAATGTGTTGGCTTCGCCGCCACGCACAACTTCTTCGACGATATCCCGTGAATATGCTCGGAACATGCAGCCCTGATCTTTCATCTCAATGCCCGTCATCCATCCGCGTACCCAGTTTGCAAAACGAGAGCCATAGTCGCGCCATGCATCATCTTGGCGGTCAAGGCGAAAACTTCCCACGACATCATGGCCTGCATCGAACGCTTTAATTAATTTAGGAATTTCTTCCGGTGGATTTTGGAGATCTGCATCAAGATTGATTACAACATTTCCATGACTCTTTTCAAAAGAAGCCATGATGGCCATGTGTTGGCCGAAATTTCTTTTAAAATCAATAATTCTAACGTGCTGTGGGTGTTTTTGATAGAGGGTATGCAAAATATTAATGGAGTCATCGTTGCTCCCATCATTTGTATAGATTACCTCGTAAGAGCGTCCCAATTTCTCCATGACCGGCATAAGCCTATCCGACATTTTTTGTAGGATTTTTTCTTCGTTGTAGACAGGTATTACAATTGAGATGTCGACCATTTTCTACCCCTTTTCTAATATCTCATACATGGTATTAATAACACGATCTTGGTCTGCAATTGTCATTTCTGGAAAAAATGGCAAACTCACAATACGAGCTCCCACATCTTCTGTCAAAGGAAGATGGGTATTTGGGTATTGCGCTTTGTATAAAGAAAATTGATGCACCGGTTGATAATGCAGTCCTGTTCCAATATTATGTTCCTGCATTTTTTTCATAAACACATCCCGGCTAACGCCTGTCACGTCAGGATTGATTAGAATAGAAAAAAGCTGCCACGCATGACGGAACTTATACGTCTTGGGCAGTTTAGGCAGAGTGATGCTTTTCCAGTTCTGCATGTTTGCCATATAGTACATAGCAATCTCATGTTTTTGCGCTAATCGAGTTTCTAAACTTTTGAGTTGATGTATACCTAATGCAGCGCTTATATCAGACATATTATTTTTTAGGCCTGAAGTTCTTACATCGTAACGGTGGGAACTGTCTTTCGTATATCGGTTCCATGCATCTCGATCAATGCCATGAAAGCGGGCGCTTTTTAACTTGTACATCAGCGTATTGTCACGTGTTGAGATGCATCCCCCTTCAATGGTTGTGATATTTTTAGAAGCTTGGAAGCTAAAACACTGTATGTCCCCAAAACTTCCAATAATTTTCTCATTGTAATGCGCTCCTATTGCTTGGGCAGCATCCTCTATAACACGTATATTATGCCGCGCTGCAATGGCATGAACAGGATCCATATCAACCGGCAGTCCTGTAAAGTGAACAGGCATAATGGCGCGTGTTTTTGATGTTATAAGCGCTGGCAGTTTATTGACATCCATGTTGTATGTGTCATCAATTTCGGCAAAGACAGTAGTGCCCCCAGCATTGAGGATCGTATTTGCACTTGCTACAAATGTCATGGAAGGTACGATCACTTCATCTCCTGGTTGCAAGTCAAGCTGAGCTAAGGCCATAAACAGTGCATCAGTTCCAGAGGTTAACGTGAGGGCGTGAGGTGTTTTTAAGTATGCACATAAGTCTTCCTCAAACTTTTGAGTGCGCGGGCCTGTTGCAATCCACCCCCCCCTAAGACACGCTACAACATCACTAATCGCTGATTCACTGAAATACGGACGCACAAAAGGTAAAAATTCTTGCGTATGAAATGTACTAGCTTTTTGAGACAAGGTATACTCCTACAATAATAACACCAATACCTAATATGCGGATGACGGATAATGTTTCCCCGAAAAACAAATATCCAGCAACGGCTGTAACGATATACCCTATACTTAAAAGAGGGTAGGCCGCGGTTACTTCGATACGGGATAGAATACCGAGCCAAATGAGTACGCTCATGATGTAGCAAGAAAGCCCGCCGATGACAAAAAAGTTTGTCATTACGGACCAACCAACAGTCGTTATACCACTCCAGTTAAACGAGAACTCACCAATGATGGTCATGCCCTTTTTTAGCAGAAGTTGTGCGGCGGCATTCAGTGTTACGCCAAAAATAATCATGGGGAGATACTGTCCAATCATATGCTATATATCCCGAGGCGGTTGGTTGCATATTGCGTAACACTGGTATGCTGATGAGACAATATAGGGATTTTTTTCTGAGAGTGAGGTCGGTATGTCTGGTGATTTTGCCACAAGACATACAGGTTGAGACCCATGCCATTTTGCGTACAACAGACTATCCGTTATACGACTATTGCTTTGAGGCTCTAAATCTTGTCCAAACGTTAATTCACCGCGCCATCCATAAACACCAACGGTGCGCCCTAAATATACCGGTAAGTCTTGGAAGTAATGACCGTAGCTTATGACTTCTGTTGTTTCAGGCATTGTTTCTAAAATAGCGAGCGCTGCTCCTTTGGCCGATATACGTGTTGCAAGTGGTGCAGCCATTATCAATATTACTAAAATTGAGGCAATGCTTAAGCTAATAGCTAACAGACCCTTGCGTATAGTGCCTTTGAAATACACCAAGGGTACCAAGAGTCCGCTGATACTAAAAATAGCAAGTAATGCCTGAATATAGGGGGACAAGACTACGTGGGGAACAGAAGGGCTGTTGTGATACCAAATCATATACAGCAATAATACATCCACCACATAATACAGGGTACAACACAAAGGAGATCTTTAACGATACCTGATTTTCAATGCCTCGTTTAATATAATGGCCAACTAGCAGAGAAAGCGCAGGAAAAGACGGGAGCCATATAGGGAATAAGTTTTGAATCAGCCAGGGAAAACCAGACAAATATAAACACTATCCAAACAATAAGAAAAAATGTAACAGTATTTTTGCGCCCGGCAGCGCCACGCATCGCTGAGTGCTGAAGGAAAAAATGTGATCCATGGAAAGAACCCTATAATCATAACAGGTAAATAAAACCAGAGGGGTTGAGTTCTGCCATGTACGTTTGTGAGATAGCGCATGATATGCTCTTGGATAAAGTAGAAGTGAAAGAACTCAGGCGTCTCCATATAAACCAACACATGCCAGGGGAGATATAAAGCCAGAAGAGAGTAAACGCTGATGGAAGATATAGAGGTAAAAGCTTTGTCCAAGTATTGGTGAGTGTGATTGAAAAGAGCACGACACAAGAAAATATAGCCTTACTCATCAGCCCCTTTGTGAGACCGGCAAGAGCTAGAAATGTGACGGTTCCATAAGCACAAAAGCGGGTTTTTTCCCAGGAGGAATTTGTATACCGACAATGACAGGCCAAAAGGCCTGCGCTAAGAAATACACTCACAGCCATATCTAATATAATTACGTGAGCGAGTGCAAAGTAGAGCGCGCTTGTTGAGAGAATCAGGGAGCTTATTAGCCCTGTTAAGCGATCAAATAAAGCACGACCCGCTAGATACACAGCCAGGCAACCTAGCGCAGCAAAACCAACATAACCATTAGGCGCATTGATAATTCATTAATGCCAAAAAGTTTAAGAGCGAATTGTCTGCAACCAGTAAAATAAAATGGGTTTTTCAAAGTATTTGACGCCATTCAGACGTGGCGTAATATAATCACCTGTTTCAGCCATTTCTCGGGGGATTTCCACATATCGCCCTTCATCAGGCGCAGCAAAGGCGCCGATTTCCTAAAAAAGCGCCAAATAAAGGGGTAAGAAGAAGACACAATTGCATCTTTAAATACATTTTTTGTTCATAAGGCGATACTAACCGCATCTTGCACAAAAAGATAGAGCATTGTTCTCTAGGTTAGAATGGCTGGGCACAGGTGAAATAAACATGCGCTTTATTGTCCTGGGGTCTGCGATTTGCAGGAATGGCGATGTCTAATGCAGCATCGCCCACAATCGTTTTGTACCGCACACCGGCTCCAAAGCCTGAAGAACATCTTTTTTCCAAAATTAGGGTAAGAAGAGAGATAGCGCTACCTGCATCCAGGAAACCGACAGCCGACAGTTTTTCCGTTACATGATAGGTGAGCTCTGTGCCAAATGCGAGGACAGATCGCCCACCGACTGGTTTTCATCTTTGTCGAGTGGACCGGCCATTTGTTCACCATACCCTCTGACGCGAGCGCATCCCACCCGCCATAAAAACGTTTATTGAGAGGAATCTTATCTAATTTAACGCCAGGTGAGATGCCAATGTTGTACCAACCCGAAAGCACAAGCCTTTGGCTGTCAGTGAGTGGCCAGAGGATGTGCTGCAAGAGAGTTGCATTCCAGAAGAAATGATGTGGCGCCACATCGAGAAAAGGTGTCACACGTAATGTTGCATCCCACCCCTTTCGTGGATTCTGTGAGTCATCATACGCTTCATATTTAAAACTCACAGGTAGGCCAATTAAAACTGGAGAATGATCTTTTCTGTCGCCATAGGGTTGATGCGACTGATAGAAAAGATATACCCAATCTCGCCAGTTAATTCACCGATAATGGGCGTTGAGACAATAGAAGACATTTCGGCTTCGAGTTGGTTGTATGCTGTGGTTTTATTGCGATGCAAGGTGATATAGTTACGTAATTCCACTGTCTGCCCAAATAACATCTGGAATAATGTGTGAGTAATACAAGCCTGTGTAATTTTGTCCCACGCGTCCTTCAACTGTTACAAAGTCACTTTGCCAAATAGGTTGGTGCCTTTCAGGCTAACGAGCTTGAAAAGCCCTGTATTCCTTCAAAACCAACATCCCAAGCAAATGCTTTATTTCTCAACCCCTATAAGTTCAATGTCAACACTTAGAAGCCCATTAGAGGGCGCTGTCGGTGGTCGAGAAATTTTTACATAATTAAAGCGCTGTGTGTTGTTGATTTCTTCAACTGTTTGCATCACTTTCATATTGCTATAGATTTCCCCTTATGCCACTGGACATATTTGAGGATGAACTCTGT
>CBCXTT010000003.1:0-12500 GCA_965178295.1 Alphaproteobacteria bacterium
GGGCATTGACGGTGAAATAAATAGAGGTTTTTTAAGGCAATTTGATAAGGAAAATTCTTTGCCTGTTGCCATCATTGCTAGGATATCTTTCACATTGACGCATCCTATGACTTTGTCAAGGGCGCCCCGACACACAGGAAAACGTGTATGTGGCGTAGACAAGACGTGCTGTTCAATATCTTTTAGCGAGGCAGATGCATTAAACCATACAATATCTCCTTGGGGGATCATGACATCTTTGGCTATTAATGTTTTGAGAGTGATTTCACTGCTTGGTGCTACGTTACCATCTGTGTCTTCATTTTTCTGACGCTGAAACAGATTTTTAAGAAAGCTCATCATCACCTTTTTTGATATATGGGTTGGATATATTGAGTGTGCGTAATATGTCTACTTCTAAAGACATCATTGTTTTGGCTTCATCATCGCGCATATGGTCATACCCTATTAAATGCAAAAATCCGTGAATAATCAAGTGTATCGTGTGATGTTGTGCTGAGATTTTGAGCTCTTTTGACTCTCTTACTACAGTTTCATAGGCAAGAACGATGTCGCCTAGAAGAAGTGGGTAAACATGAATGGTCTTTTCTAAAACACTGTTTCTAAAGGGAAAAAGGGGAAAAGAGAGAACATTTGTTGGAGTATTTTTATGACGGTATTGACGATTTAAGTTTTGCACAGCATGGTTATTGGTAAAAAAAACGCTAATTTCACAAGGGGGTAAGTTGAAGAATGTGGATGCTTTTTCCAAGCAGTGTATAATATTTGTATCAGCAATTATACCGCGCCAAACGTCTTCTTGTGTCACTGCAACATTAACAATGTTAGCCACAGTGGAAAATCCTCGCAATTTTAAGGACGCGAGAATAGCGTACGATACTCTTCTTTTGGATGAGTCGGATGCGTCCAATTTTTGAGATATGTGCGCCGCTAGATGGTATCCTCCAGGTCACTTTGCGTTGTATGCTTCGTCTAAGGTAATTCAGGAATTGACGAGCATCTGTCCCTTTATCAAAGCGCGGTAAAATGAGCTCGTTCATTCTGTCTTGCCCAAACAAGACACCCTTTACCGCAACGGCACGGTAAGTGTTTCTGGGTTTTGCAATAGGTCTACTACCACCGGAAAATCCCCTATGCTGCAGGGTGCTTCTGTATTCTACTAAGAAAGAAGGGCGTGGATAAATCGTCTTTTTTTTTATGCCAATATTCATGTGACTTCTTCTGCTATTTTATGTTGCGTCCCCGCAAGCGCAACAGACAATAAATTGTGGTTCTATTCATTGAAAGGAGTTTGTATAGACCAGTCAAAATTGTGAGACCTTCCTGTATATTTTGTGTCTTACAAAATACAGTAAATTAATCATCCTGGAGCGCGCAATGAGCATGGAGAATTGAATCGTATTGCGATACAGGATAGGCGGGTCGTCTGGTCCCTTCACATGTTGAATGACGTTTCTATTGTTACACTTTATGTAGGCGTCAGGCTTCCTTGTCATAAGACTGCATCTATGGGATGCCCTGCTACACTATTCTGATATGCATCTGTTATTTTAATACGACATGTTTGTCCAATAATATCTTGTGTAAAATAGCTGTGGACAGATTGCATATAAGGACTTTTTCCAATGAATTGTTGATCTTTTTTTCCCACTTTTTCAAAAAGAACGGGCAGTTCTTGACCAATCGTTTTTGCATTGAAATCATGCTGTTGTACTTTAAGTAAGTCTTGCAAAGTTTTAAGACGTACAACCTTAACAGCTTCATCCACTTGTGTATCATAAAGGCTAGCAGGCGTGCCTGGGCGCAGGCTGTATTTAAAGCTATAAGTTTGGGCGTAACCCACAGCATCAATGAGCTTTAATGTATTTTCAAAATCCTTATCTGTTTCTCCGGGAAATCCGACAATGAAATCCGAGGAGAATGCAATATCAGAACGTGCCTGGCGCAGCTTATATATGATGTCCAAATATTCTGCTGCAGTATGTTTTCTATTCATAGTTTTCAGTATGGTGTCTGAGCCAGATTGAACGGGCAAATGAAGAAAGGGCATCAATTTTTCGCATGATCCATGAGTTGCAATTAAATCCGATTGAATATCTCGTGGGTGCGAGGTCGTATAGCGTATGCGCTCAAGGCCATCAATATCTGCAACTTTTAAGATGAGAGACGAGATGGACCACTCTCTTTTGCCGTCTGGAGATTGCCCGTGATACGCTGTAACATTCTGCCCTAACAATGTTACTTCTTTTATGCCTTGCTTTACAAGAGCTTGTACTTCTTTGACAATATTATTGACAGGGCGAGAATATTCTATGCCACGTGTATAGGGCACTACGCAAAATGTACAAAACTTGTCGCATCCTTCCTGTATAGAAACAAATGCACTAAATCCCTCCAGATTTTCTGGGGCAGGTAAATGATCAAACTTTGCTTCTACGGGAAAATCTGTGTCAATAATCGTCTTCTTAAGTGCGCCTACTCTATTTTGAGCGGCTTGTTCTAACAGTGTTGGTAAACGATGGTATGTTTGTGGCCCTAAGACTATATCCACATAGGGCGCACGCTTTGGGATTTGCTCTGATGCGGCCTGGGCAACACATCCGGCCACAACAATAAATGTATCGTGACCAAAATGAGCGCGAGAATTTTTGAAGGGCTTCATGCGTCCCAAATCTGAAAATACTTTTTCTGTAGCTTTTTCTCGGATGTGACATGTATTCAAGATAATGACGTCCGCTCCCTCGGGCGATTCAATAGTTTTGTACCCATGGGGCGTCAAGACATCTGCCATGCGTTGACTATCGTAGGCGTTCATCTGGCAGCCATATGTTTTAATAAAAAGACGTTTTTCTGCAGGGTTTGACATTTTTGGACGATACTCTTCAAATAAAAATGAACTTGTATACTACAAGCGATATACAAGTTCATGAATCATAAGTCTAGCTCAAAAAAGAAAAAAATTTTATTTCCTATTGCTCAAGACGCTTGTTTGCGTTGACGACCATTGATGCCCAGTCCAATCACTTTTGCAAGTGCGCTGCGTTTTTTTGCATAGTTCGGTGCGACAGATGGGTAGTCTGCAGGTAAGCTCCAGCGTTGGCGATACTCTTCAATACTCATACCATAAACCGCACGGAGATGACGTTTGATCATTTTAAGTTTTTTCCCATCCTCGAGACAAATGATGTGATCTTCTGTTACAGATTCAGCGATGGGAACAGCGGGCTTCAAATCCGCTCTGGGTGCATTTTTTGCAACATTTGTCAGATCTTGGTAGACATCCTGAATAAGGCTCGAGATATCATTACGTTCTACACTATGGTTTGCCAAATAGGCGGATACAATATTGGATGTAAGGTCAAGCACGTCATTATGCTGGCCTTTTCTAGCTGGTTCTTTATTCATACTTCATAGATCCCATTATTCTATTTATTCAATTGTTACAAGTATATACGATGATTTTATTCAAAAATCAACACTTCTTTTTGTATGAGGATTGATCAGATCAGAATAAATGCATGTATTAGGTATTGACGAAAAGAATCAGTCCGCGTATAAGACAACTACAGAAATTTTTTTCAAGAAGGAGCAGTGTCGTGAAAAGGACATATCAACCAAGTAAGCTCGTGCGGAAGCGTCGTCACGGCTTTTTTGCTCGGAAAGCATCTGTAGGTGGACGTCGTGTTTTAGCTGAGCGTCGAGCTAAGGGGCGGGCGCGTCTGTGTGCTTAGGAGGCTGAATGGCATATCCGGAGACCATTAAAAAACGACGAGATTTTGTTAGGCTTACCACGGAAGGTGTGCGTTATGTATCACCTTCTTTTATTGTTCAGATGATCAACAATGATTTTCTGCACTCAAGATTAGGTGTGACAGCCACAAAGAAATTGGGGAATGCTGTTTGTCGTAATCGCGCTAAGCGACGTTTGCGTGTTTTAGGCACAGAGCTGATCAGGCACATTGTGAATGGACAATATGATATCGTTTTTGTAGGACGGCACCCTGTGGCTCATGTGCCTTTTGAGCGCTTGAGTGAAGAGCTAGGTCAGGTTTTAAAGAGAGTCTTAGGAGGACCAACATGAAGGTACATTCCCTTATGGTTGGGGTACTGTATTGTTTCATTGGTGCATACCGGCGTTTTGTTTCTCCCTTTTTGGGGCACAATTGTCGTTTTATCCCCTCTTGTTCTGAATATGCCCAGACAGCATTTATACGACATGGTCTATCGCGCGGTTGCACACTAATGGTTCGTCGTTTTTTTTCATGTCATCCCTGGAGCAGGAGAACGTGGAAAGACCCTGTACCTGCTATACTAACATATAAAAGAGAAGAGTCTAATGAATCAGGAAAATAATACAAATCTTATTCTTTCAGTTGTCTTTTGCCTGGCAATTTTGTTGGGATTTCAGTATTTCTATGAAAGACCACGACTTGAAAAAGCGCAAGCAGACAAAGAAAAAATTTTGATACAGAATTCTCACCAGGAGTCCTCTATTGTAACAGGCGCCATATCAAGCACAGCAGCTGATGCATCACTGAAAAATGACAAGAGCATTCTTGCTCGACGTATTGCGGTTGAAACCCCTTACGTGCAAGGCAGCATTTCCCTGCAAGGGGGCCGTATTGATGATCTTGTGTTGCGTCAATATAAAACAACATTAACAGACAATAGCTCGGATGTGACGTTACTGTCACCGCAAGGTACAGATCACCCCTATTATGCAGAGTTTGGTTGGGTGAGTACGCATAAAAAAATTTCAATGCCTGATGCGGAAACAAATTGGCACTGTGAAGGAGAGAGATTGACACCAGAGACACCTATCAAATTAGTATGGAGCAATGGACAAGGATTTACCTTTGAACGGGAAATTTCTGTAGATGAGCACTATGTATTTACCGTGCGCCAACGCGTTGTCAATAACAGCGATGCCTCTATTGAGCTCAATGCATATGGACTAATTTCTAGAGGCGGTAAGCCACCAGTCTCTGATTTTTTCATTTTGTATGAAGGACCTATTGGTTACTTGAATGGAAAGCTACGCGAGCATGCGTACAAAGATTTGATTGAGGATGGACCTTCCGGGTATACCGGCCAAGGTGGATGGATTGGTATGACAGATAAGTACTGGTTGACAGCCTTGATACCAGATCAGCGTCACGATGTTAAGGCAAATTTTTCCAGCTTTAAAAATAAAGTGGGGCGCATCAAATATCAAACCGATCTTTTGAGTCAAACACATTCTCTGGCGCCGAATGCTTCTGTTGACGAAACCACACATTTTTTTGCGGGTGCAAAGTCCTTAGAGTTGTTAGATGCGTATGAAAAAACATTGCCTGCACCACATTTTGATTTGGCGGTGGATTTTGGATGGTTTTATTTTATTACAAAGCCTATATTTTATGCGTTGACATATTTCCATGCGCATCTTGGAAATTTTGGTTTGGCTATTCTCTTGCTGACAATTCTGATGCGTCTCCTGTTCTTCCCGTTATCTAATAAAGCGTATAAGTCAATGGCAAAAATGCGCACACTCCAGCCTAAGATTGCTCAGCTGAAGGAGCAATATGCGGATGATAAAACGCGTTTTCATGAAGAAACTATGGCTTTTTATAAAAAGCATGCAATTAATCCTGTATCTGGATGTTTGCCATTCGTTGTTCAGATCCCGGTATTTTTTGCACTTTATAAAGTATTGTTTATTACGCTCGAGATGCGACATGCACCATTTTATGGGTGGATTCATGATCTTTCTGCACCAGACCCTACAAGCTTATTTAATTTGTTTGGGCTGATTCCCTGGTCTCCACCATCATTCCTGATGATTGGTGTGTGGCCAATTCTTATGGGGCTCACAATGTTTGTCCAACAACGTTTAAATCCACAGCCTATGGATGCAATGCAGGAGAAAATATTTTTGTTCTTGCCTGTGATTTTTGTGTTTTTGCTCGGTAGTTTTCCAGCTGGATTAGTTATTTACTGGACGTGGAGTAATATTTTGGCAATCGCGCAGCAAATGCTGATTTCACACATTGCGTCTCACGAAAGTCAAGAAAAGACTTAAGGTGCGAGATGGAGGGGCTTTTTAAAAAACCATGTGTATTTGTATGCAGTTGCCCTGCTTTAAAGGACGCACCGTCTTGTGATTTGCCAGAAGTAACCTTTGTAGGACGTTCAAATGTTGGCAAGTCTTCTCTTATCAATGCTTTAGTTCACAACAAACGCATTGCACGCACCTCTCGTACACCCGGGCGTACTCAGGCAATCAACTTTTTTTGCTTGGGCGAGGAAGTGATGCTTGTGGATTTGCCGGGGTACGGCTATGCACGAGCCTCTAAATCTAAAATCACTAGCTGGAATAAGTTGATTCATGCGTATTTGAAAGGACGTTCATGTCTGAGGCGTGTGTATATATTGATTGATAGTCGTCATGGTCTAAAAGAAAGTGATCGGGAGATTTTTAAACTCCTTGATAAAGCAGCTGTTTCTTACCAGATTGTTTTGACAAAAATAGATACAATTCATCCAAAGGTATTAGCCAATGTGCTGGAGTCTATACGGATGGATTCAAAACATTATATTGCGCTGCACCCATATCTTCTTTCCACAAGTTCTGCTAAGGGTAGTGGTATTCAAGAGGTACGTGCCGCGATTGAAGAGCTTTATCGCTAGAGTAAGTTTTGTGAGTACACAATGCTCTTTTCTTTACTGAGTCCTTCGGCTAAGACTAATTTGGGTATTGTAGAGAGATACGTGACCAACGATAGTGGTGGTGCACACTTTACAGTATTACGCAACGCTCCCAAGCGATCTTCAATCAACAAACTGATGTGCTGTGAGTGCTTTTGCAGTATTGTGGCGGAGTGCTTGAGATATCTCCGGCTGATGGAGAAAAGCTTCAGGTTATCGTGCGCAAGGAAAACGTTGAAGGTGATACTGTATGAACGCTATAGATTCTCCCCACTGCTGCATTTACTGGAACTATTCCAGGAATCATATTATAAGCGCTTAGTGCAGCAGAATAATGCTCGATTATTGGCGCTCAATTCATTCACGCTGTGCCTAACTAGGTACATGCAGGGAAAAATGTCTAGTATTATACGCTGCACATTTGAATGTACGCGTGACCTTGAAACAGATCCTCATGAGATAGGTGTGTTACACGGCGTCTATGTACTTTGTGTATCAGTAGAGATGCTGAGAGCAAACCTTTAGCGCATGCTAGCTGCAGAACGGCGTAAATGAGACTATTTGAACGAGATGCATCTGAGAGAATACTTATAGATCTTGCAGAGCAAATCGGTGTATCCTATCAAAAAGTAACTTGCATATGTATACAGCCTTTGAATCGTTGATGATCATAGCATGAATCCTCTTATGGAACGCAACGTGTATTGGGAAAGTTTGGATGTACTGTGTGCTGCAGAGACGCAATGCGTGGATTGGAAGTTCTTGTATTAGGCCGCTTGGTTCATTGTCAGATGAAAAGCGGAGAGTTGAGGTATCTGAGCGCGTAAATATGGTGGCATCAGAGGTGATGATGATCGCTCAGAAATCCTTTTGGTTCTGACAGCGCTCACAGATTGTGCGTCAAGTGATTACTGTATTGTGCGCGTCTAACATAGATAATGATTGAGCTGCCTGTCAGTCTTTTAGCTTCAAGGAAGTTCTAAAGTTCTTGCTGAGCTCATACAAAGGAGTGTCTCAATGAACGTTATTTCTTATCCATCGCCTAATTTTGATGCACGCCCTGGGGGTATTCTTCCTGACATGCTGGTACTCCACTATACGGACATGCGAACAAGTGAATCTGCTTTAGAGCGGATGACCGATCCGAAAAGCCAAGTGAGTGCTCACTATTTAATTAATGATGTGGGTAAGATTTATGCACTCGTTCCGCTAGAAGAACGAGCCTGGCATGCGGGTGTGAGCAACTGGCGTAGGCGTGTGGGTATAAATGCGTACAGCATAGGTATTGAGCTTGACAATCCTGGGCATAGCAATGGATACCGCCCCTTTTATTCTGCGCAAGTGAGCGCACTAATTGCGCTAATTCATGACATAATGGGGCGCTATAAAATTACCCCTCAAATGATTGTAGGGCACTCCGACATCGCGCCCTTGCGTAAAAAGGATCCGGGAGAATTATTTCCCTGGGAACAATTAGCAGCAGACGGTATTGGTTTCTATCCGCCTAATTCTCATATTCCTATGGCGCCCGAAGTTGCAGAAGAAGCACTACGTGCTATTGGATATGCATTTGATGATTGTGAGATTGCATCGGCGGTGTATGCATTTCAGCGCAGGTTTTTACCGAAAAACTTGACAGGTCAAATGGACATGAAGACTTGTTCGCGTATTGGAGATATTGCAACGGCTTATATGTAGTATCTGCATTGATTTCCGTATCACTTGAGTTGGCGTCCCCAAGGGGATTTGAACCCCTGTTGCCGCCGTGAGAGGGCGGTGTCCTAGGCCTCTAGACGATGGGGACCATAGACGAAATTAAAAAATCTATATCCGTTATTATCTTGTTCTCTGAAAAAAATCAAGGATTTTTTGAGTCCACTGGTGTTTTATATGCAATGCACACTGCTGAGCTTGATTCATATTCAAGTCCTCTCCCATGAAATTGAGATGTGTACCCTATTTTCATGTTTGAAACACAATGCTCATGTTAAAAATGGATGTTTTTATATGCTTTTTTGTGCATTTATTCCTGGTTATACTGTCATCTACTCAAGAAATAAATGATATGCTTGAGTTTTTTCTGCAACACCCTTTCTTGTGCGTTAAAAAAGTGATAAATTTTTTATTGGCAATAAAAAATATCGATAAAACCATGGGAGGCTTTGTTATGCGAGTACTCATTATTGACCAAGATCAGTCTATTGCGGATGGCATAAAATTTATTTTGCGAGAAGAAGGGCATATATCGGATCATGCTAAAACGGGAGATGCAGGCATTGAGCTGGAACGTCTGTGTGAATATGATGTTATTGTACTAGATCTTGTGTTACCTGATATGGATGGGTTTGATATTTTACATCGCTTGCGCAGCAATGGAAGCCAAACCCCAATTGTGATTATTTCTGCAACCGAAGATATGGAGACGAAAGTTGAGTCATTAAATTTAGGTGCAGATGATTTTATAGAAAAACCTTTCCATATGAAGGAGCTTCTTGCACGAGTACAATCAATTGTAAGGCGCTCCCAAGGCCACTCTTCTTCCGCTATTCAAGTGGGGCGTCTGAAGGTTGATTTGCGTCGGAACATTGCATCAATTAATGGGGAAATGTTGCATGTGACCAATAAAGAATATGCAATTTTAGAGTTACTTGTGATTCGTAAGGGCGTAATGATCAGCAAAGAAATGTTTTTAAATCATCTGTATGGCGGCATTGATGAGCCTGAGATAAAAATTGTTGATGTGTTCATGTGTCGCCTGAGAAAAAAAATTGCCCATTTTACAGGTGGGGACAGCTTTATTCAAACGGTCTGGGGCCGTGGATATATGTTGGCTGATCCTCAGGAGGGATCGAGTGATTATTTACAGGTTGGCTAGGTGCGTGCAAAAAAAAAGAATAGACGGAGCGTATGGGAAACCAAGCTCGATGTTGTGCCTAAATAATCGCATAGATTCATCTGTTGGCCTCTGCGTGTTGCGACAGTTTCAGATCGTGCAATAGATAACTGATGGAGCTTGAGAAAAACTCGGAATATTCTATTATAAAATTCTACAATATGTACAGAGCATGACATACATTTCTGTCAGAATTTTATTGTCACTCTCTCAAATGTGCAAGAGAATCCGGACTACTTGTGCTCCTAGAAATCATGGTTTTTTCATATATCCGGGCGGTACAAATGATTTTGATGCAACTGTGTGGGTATATACGATCGGATCGGTGGAGAATGAGCCGAACTGAAAATCTACGAGCGCGCACTGCTCTCGATCATTATACTGATAAGCACATATTGATGCACTGCACGATGATGAGAAAAATAAAATCTTTGAGTTGGGAAACATGGACAAAAAGATATATCCAGTCCGGATTGATTGTGCTTTCTCTGAATATCTCTCACAGTAAGTGAGTATATGGCTGTGTATGAACGGAGACCGGTGATCGTAGCAATCATCAGAGAGGCACAGTAGTAAGGGAATTGCGTATTGATACGCACAAGATTATAAAGAATAGAAATGAGCAAGCTATATTATCCAGCATGAATTAGGATGGCCCTGAATAGGGCATTTTGGATGCATGATGAACTGTCAACGATGATCAGGGGGGGTTGTGGGGCGTGTTTGGGAGTGTCCCGATTTTTCCTTTTGAATAATTTTTGAGCAATATTTCCAGCGTTTTTTCTCCTTTTTAGCATTGATCGCTAGCGCTCACTCTAGTCGTGCATATCCAATATCCTTGGGCCTACTGTTTTCATGAACATCAATGATGATCTTCAGGTTGCATATTATAAGCATTACAAATGAAGCTTAACCCATTTTCCCGATTTGTATCGCCATATAAAAAGGCCTAGGACGGTGGTAATGTGTATGCAAAGTATGCGCCAAGAATTTACAAGATCAGCATCAAAATATACCGTTGTAACGTAAATTGGTAGAATCGCTGTAACCCATATCAATAAAGAAGTGGCGAGAAAAATAAACCAACTATCCCCCCCAGCTAGCAAGATGGATCCAATAGCCCAGGAAATTCCGTCTAGTGTAACGTACAAGAATACCCAAAAAAGCGCACTAAGAATAGCAGGCCTCAAGGTTGCAAGCTCTAAAGGTGTTGAGTCTGGCAAATGTAGCCCTATGATGCAATCCGGTAACACAAGGAAGAACAAGATATATGTGAGAGAAAAAAGACAAAAAATACACAAGCTAGAGCGTATCGTTTTTTTGATGTAATGTAATTGATTGCTACCAATGCAGTTGCCTGCAACCGTTGTAATACCACGAGACAGGCCATTGATAAAGAAAATAAAAAAGACAAGGGTATTGAGGCTAATCGTCATCACAATCATATGTTGGTAGCTTGCAAGAGCAAGGATGTGGAATATAGTAGCCCAAGCAAATATTTCAATGAAGACCGAGGCACCAAATGGACCACCGATTTTGAGAGATTCAATAAAGAGTTTTTTGTCCAATGTAAAGAACCGTGTTGCAAAGCGCTTATTATTTTCTTTGTTTAGAAAAGGAAAAAAAAGTGCAGTGGTACAAATTGCTTCCGAAATTGTTGTGCCGATAGCCGCACCTTTGGGTCCCATTGGTTCTAGATAACCATCAATTCCAAAAACAAGTATAATATCCGCAACAATGTTGACAATATTTGTAGCAATAGAGATGAGAGTGATCATTGTTGTTTTGCCGCGCCCGACGTAAAAGGCGCTGAGTGTGGAAGTTAGAGGATAAAACATGATCCCCATCATAACCCAAAAAAAGTACGGAACCCCGTCAGTGCGCAATATTTCAGGCACGCTATAATCTTGCAAGATGAATGTAAGCGGCACGAGAATAACGCCGCTCATCAGGCTAAACCAGATCATCTGCCATGTTGAGCGGCCGATTAGTTCATGCTGCTTCCCTCCATTGTATTGCGCGACAAAAACTTCGGATATACCTGAGGTAGAGGAGAGACCTAATTGTATTGCGGTAAACATGCTACCGGCAGCAACGGCCGCGTTCATGGCTTCTAATGACCAGTGTGCCAAAATAATTCTATCCGACACAAGCATGAGCTGTATGGAAAAATGGCTAATAATAAGAGGAAGGGATATTGCCCAGATTTCCCGCATACTTCCCGGATTAAATCTTGTGAGATTGTGAATGTTTTTTACCATAGGTTCACCCTATCTATTTTTCTTGTATATGGCAATATTTGTGGGCGAATTTCAGTCTATAAATGGCGATAGTTTGTTAAAATTTTTAGCGTTTATTATACAATACTGTATTGGTATGAGGTGGATGGAATGTTAGTAAAAAAACAGCATGTCGTCCTGCGACAGTTAGAATAGAAGTGCGAAGCTAGTCTTGTGCGTGCGTAAAGTGCGCCATGTTTGCTCAAGACAGAATTTCTTGCGGTATGCATATAATCTGCCTTAGCGATATTGCGTGACGTAAATTATGCAAGCCACATTGATAGCGCTGGGTTCTCGTGTTTATTCAGGTTCGCTTCTTCTTGTGCGTAGAGCGAGCTTATAAAGTAGTGCACTGTACATACATTGCTTGACTGTGGGTATAGAAAATATTCATACTTTACGTACCGCCCAATCTATTCTTTTTTAAGGGATTTTGTTATTCGCAAAAGCCCTGAAAGGAGAACAGATTTAATAGCGCCCGATACAATAAAAGGCAGGAGACCAGACTTGATAGCACTGTCCAAACCTATCAAGTGGCTGAGCCAAGCAACGCCTAGAATGTAGATAATAACCATTCCTGCTAATGAATACATAATATAATCTAGAAGAGTCTGCGCTTGTCTTTTGTGCTGGAGCCAGGC